>JANOTN010000034.1:0-10205 GCA_031416375.1 Ilumatobacteraceae bacterium | reverse complement strand
GCTGTCCCAGTACTCGCCGGTGAACGGCCGCTCGGTGCCGGCATGTTGTGTGACCTGAAACTGGACCGGCGTCAGGCGCAGTTTGAGTTCTTCAACGGTGGGAAGTTCGGCGTCACTCATGTCGTATAGCCTGCCGCATTTGTTGGCAGGGCGCACGTCCACTTACCCTTTTCGGGATCTCGCTGCCCCCACTCCCAGTATGCGACAAACGTATTTCTGGAGTGGGTGTTGGCTGCCTCGTCTAACCTTCACAGCCGCGCCGTAATGGCGAGTGAGAACGATGCAGACTTTGACCACAACATCTCGAACTATGTCCGCACCCGGATTTCTCATTCTGTCCGTGGCGACGATGATTCCGGCGTCGTTGGCTGCCCGCAGCGATATTCGTACCGCCCGGCTGCCGAACCGATTGGTGGCGCTGACAGCGTTCCCCGCAGTCCTGCTGTTATTCGTTGAAATGATGCGCGGTCACGCAGGAGCGGCGGCCTACATCATCGGTGGTTCGGCCCTGATGGCGTTGCCGCTTTTGGCGATACACGTGGTGTCGCCGAAGGCGATGGGTTTTGGTGACGTCAAGCTGGCGGCCGCCGTCGGGCTGGCGTTGGGAACAGTAGATCCACGGCTGACTGTGGTGGCGATGTGTGTCGCCAGCGCCGTCACCGGCGTGATTGGGATGGTCACCCATCGGGCATCGCTCCCGTTTGGTCCGGGTCTTGTTGTAGGAACCACTATCGCTTGGGCACTTGGCGGCTTGATCGGAATGGAGTTGGCGCCGTGGCGATAACAGAACGTCGAGACGGACGCGGACGAGTAGCGGCTCCAACCGTCGCTGACGCAACACCTCGTGGCTTCCGGCCAGGGTCGCGGCGACGCTCCCGGATCGCCGCTGGCTCAGCGCTGGCGGCGGCGGCGATCGGTGGCAATGTGCTCGTTTACTCGTCGCTCAGCGATGAGACTCAGGTGTTGCAGATGGTCAACAACATCGCCGCTGGTGAGCTGATCACCGCCGACGACCTGCAAGTGATCGAGGTTGGCATCGACCCGAGTATCCCAACCATCGCGGCGGGCGACATCGGGCTGGTAATCAACCAATACGCACGGGTCTACATCCCTTCCGGATCGCTGATCATCCAGGAATACGTGCAGCCGTCACCTTTGGTCTCGCCAGGGATGGCGGTGGTTGCCGTCGGGATCGCAATGACCGATTTGCCCGACGGCTTACGCGTGCGTTCGCGCGTGCAACTCGTGATCACCGCTGATCAGTCGACTGAACGGGTGGTGGTCGATGGGCGTGTCGTGGCCCGTTCGACCGAGACCGATTCGATTACCGGGCTGATTCCGCTGTCCTTCGAAGTTGCCGAGTCCGACGGTGCAACGTTGGCCGCTGCCACGAATGTCAGCGTTGTCCTGCTTCCACCAGGTGTCGATCCGGTGCTGTCGCCCGACGAAATTGTCGGTGGCTGATGGGCATCGTTGCAGTTGCCGGCGATGCGGTGACGACCACGTCGATTGCGCTGGCATCAGCTTGGCCGTCGTCGGACGATGCGATCGTCGTCGAAGCTGACCCGTCTGGCGGCGACCTGGCGGCGTGGTTCGATATCCCGGTCACGCCCTCCCTGTCGACGGTCGTAACCCGCGTGCTTGACGGCTCGTGGCCAGAAATCGAACGGCACACCCGGTTGGCGCCGTCGGGTCTACGCGTGATCCCGGCACCGTCGCGTGCGGCCGAAGCGCAGCAGGCCGTCGGCGAGTCGGCGAGGTCGCTCGTTGCCTCACTTGCCGCGATGCGGTCGCCTGTCACGATTGTCGATACCGGTCGGTTGCTGTCGCCGCCGTCGTCGCATCCGTTCGTGGGTGCTTCGTCGGTGACGGTCCTCGTCCACCGACAGTCCCCTCAATCGTCCGGTGCGGCGGCGGTGCGTCTGCAACGTCTCGCCGATCAGCTCGATTCGTTTGCGAACACACCGTGCGGCGTGGTCGTAGCGGTTGTTGGGGCCTCTCCGTTTGGTCTCGATGAGATCGAAACGTTCCTGTCGGCGTCAGCCGGAACGACGCCGATCGTTGGGCTGCCGGTCGACGATCTCGCAGCGGCTGTGTTCGGCGGGCGCACGGGTGTTTCAGAACGTCGCCTGGCGCGGCTTCCGCTGATGCGTGCGGCACGTGACCTCGCAGCTGTTGTCGAGCGAGCGCTTGATTCACATGTCGACGGCCTATGGAGGTCAGCATGATCAACGGCGATCGTTCGGCGCTGGTCCGATTCGTCACCGATCAAGTCGCTGCCCGCCTGGTCGAAGCGATCGAGAACGATGAGACCGATCGGCAAGACGGGCTCGGTTCCGGAAAGTCGGCGCTTGCGTCCGATCCCCGCCGACAACAAATGATGGTCGGCGCCTGGCTGAGCGAAGAGATCGCCACGGTCAACCAGGATCGCATGCACCGTGGCGACCCACCGCTCGCCGAAGTAGCCGATCGTGAGATTCGGTCGCGTGTCGTCGCTGAACTGACCGGTTCGGGCCCACTTGAGCCGTACATGACCGATCCGATTGTCGAAGAGATCGACGTCAACTCGCATCTGTCGACGTGGGTCACCTACTCCGATGGCCGCAAGATCGATGTCGGCGCGCTCTGGGATTCATCGGCTGACTTGACCGCCTACCAGAAGCGTTTAGCGCGTCGAATGTCCGGCACCGGCGAAGGCCGACTCGACACGCAGTCGCCTATGTTGACGTTCCAGGGCGACGATGGATCGCGCATCGTGATGGTGCTCGGCGGACGAAACGAGCACGGCATTTCGACCCACCCGCGAATTGCCATTCGTCGTTTCGTGTTGCGTCAGGAAGGTCTCGCCGGTCTGTCGCGGCGGGGCATGTTCCCGATCGGCTTGGTCCCGCGCCTGCGAGCCATGATTCGATGCGGATTCACGGTCTTGGTCAGCGGTCCGCCGGGGGCAGGAAAGACCACCTTGTTGACCGAATTGCTCGGCGAGGTATCACCTCGCGAACGGATCATCACGGTCGAGAAGAACCTGCTTGAACTTCGACTTGAGGATGACTCGCGTCATCCTGACGCGCCTGCGCTGTTCACCCGTCAGGCCAACGCCGAGGGCGAGGGCGAGATCACCACCCGCCAGCTGGTTGAACTGACCCGCCGTCTGAATCCCGACCGAGTTGTAGTGGGCGAACTCGTTGAGGACGAAGCACTTGACATGCTCGACGTGGCGTCGATGTGTAAACGCGGTTCGCTGGCAACCATCCACGCGCACACGTCCGACGTCGTGTTGCAGAGGCTCGCCTACTACGTGTCGAAGTCGAACACCAACCTGCCCGAGTTTGCTGTGTGGAGCCTGATCGCTCAAACCGTTGACTTTGTCGTCCACATCGACCTCGTGCGCAACGAGCACGGGGACGAAGCGCCGGTTCGGCGAGTCACGTCGATCATCGAAGTCGGCGGGCTCGGTGAAAACGGGGGATTGGCGACCACAGAGGTGTGGGGCATAGGAAACGACGGGCAACTCGTGCAGCTCGCCCCGCTCTCGGTTCGTCACATCCAACGACTCCGGATTGCAGGCTACGACGCCCAACTGTTTGCCCCCGACCACGCAGGGGTTTGGTGAACAGCATGGTCGGCGTGATCATCCTGCTTTCGGTGCTGTTCATCCTCGGCATCGTCATCGCCGTGTTTCCGCCAAACCAGACCCCGTGGACGACGGTTCGGTTCGCCGCCAACAAGCAGAGCGGTGGTCGTTTGCTGATCGCGCTCGCCGTTGGCAGCTTGATCGTGCTGATGTCGAGCTGGCTGTTGCCAGGGATCGTGGTCGGTGTCGGCACCTGGTGGGGTGTCGGCGGGTGGCAACGTCGGCAGAAATCGGGCGACTCAGAGATTGCCCGGCTCGATGCGCTGGCGTCGTGGATCGAAAGTGTGCGTGACGTGTTGATGGCGGGGGAGCAGCCAGTCGGGGCGATTGCCGCCAGCGTCAGTGCGTGCCCGCCGCTGATCCGACCGCACGTGCGCCGACTCGCTACCGGCCTGTCGCGGCAAGACCCTGAGATTGTGTTTCGTCGGTTTGCTGATGATCTCGACGACCCGGTCGCCGACCTCGTTGCTACCGGTTTGTCGATCGCCATCCGCCGCGGCGCTCGAACCGTCCCGGTACTGACGGCGCTTGCAGAGCAGACGCGCGAGCAAGTTGACCGGCGACGGTTAGTTGAAGCCGAACGTGCGCCCACTCGCCGTGAGGTGACGTCGCTGACGTTAATCATGGGTGGCCTCGTGCTGGCTCTGCTCGTGTTCGGCCGAAGCCAGTATTTGAACGCCTACGACAAACCCGAGGGCCAACTGTTTCTGGCCGGTGCCCTTGGTGGCTACGCAGGTCTGATCGTCCGTGTTCAGAAACTGGCAGCCTTCCCCAGGCCGGGTCGCTTCCTCACCGCCAGGCAGGCAAACAAATGAGCGGCCTTGGATTACTGATTCTTCTGACCGGGATCGGCGCGGGCGGGCTCTTGTTGTTGATCAGCGGATTGGTGCAACCGGCACCCTCGCTGGCACGCATGCTGGAACATCTGAAACGCCCCGGCGTCGCCTCAGTGACCGACGGCAGTGCTGGTTCAGGTCGGATCGGGAAACAACTCGCCAAGATGCTTCGCGTCGATGCTCGACTGCTTCCGTCCGATGCACAGCTCTCGCTGGCAGGCCGATCGGCAGAACAGCAATCGGTCGTTATGGTGGGTGCCGCGCTGGTTGGATTGGTCGGGCCACCGGCGTTGCTCGGGGTGTTGCAGGCAGCCGGTTTGATCGGGGTTGGATGGTTGATTCCGCTGGTCTTGGCGATTGTCTGCGCTCTGCTCGGGCCCTTCCTCGTGCACCTTACGACGATCGAGAAGGCGACGGTCGTTCGCACCGACATGCGCTATCAGGTCTCGGCCTATCTGGATGTCGTCACGATGCTGCTTGCCGGAAACTCCGGATATGAGGGTGCCCTGGAACAGGCTGCCCACGCAGGTGATGGACGACTCTTCGCCGAACTTCGTCGTCGCATGCGCGAATCCGGCGCTCGCGGTGCCAGCCTCACGGACGCTCTGCAACGCACCGGCCAGGATCTTGGGCTGGAAGAACTTGAGCAAATCGCCGCCACGGCTGCTCTCAGTGCCGCCGAAGGTGCTCCGGTCGCTCGCACGTTGGCTGCCAAATGCTCCACACTTCGTTCCGCCTTAGCGACTGAGCAGGAGTCGGAGGCGCGACTTCGCACGAGTCGGCTCACTACACCGATCGTCGGAATGGCGCTGATCTTTATGTCGTTGGTGATCTATCCGGCGCTGAGTTTCTCCTAACAAACCACATCAACCACCTACAAAACCAATCCACAGATAAGGAACCATTGATGTCCGAAACAACACTGCTGGCGACGGCGGTCACTCACCAACTGTACGCAGCGTTGCTCCATGTTGCCGGCGGCGACGATGTCGCCCGCGACCGCGAATCGCGTGACCGAGGCGCCGTCTCACTTGAACAGGTTTTGTGGTTCGTCGCCGCTGGCGTCAGCGTCGCCGTGATTGCGTCGATCCTGTGGGGCAAGATTCGCGGTGAGGCGGAGAAGTCGATTACGCCGCCGGTAGCTCCCTGACCGCATCATGATCGATCGTGGGTCGACGTCGCTCACCACGGTGATGCTCACCCCCGTGTTCGTGGTGATCGCATTCGCCGCCTTTCAGGCTGCATTGTGGAGCCACGCCCGCACGGAGGCGCGGGCGATAGCCCGTGACAGCGCAGCGCAAGTGGCCCGAAGCGACGTGACCGAAGCGGCGGCGCAGCAATCGGCGACAGCGATCCTGAGGGCCGACACCGACCTCGGAGAGCCAACGGTGAACATCTCAAACAACGGGCGATTTGTCACGGTCACAGTCACGGGAGAGGCTCCGGGAATCATCCGCGGTACCTCCTCGCCAGTCAGTGTGACCGAGGCGATCCCGTTGGAAGGGTTCCGGCCATGAGCCGCGACCGCGGGTCGGCAGACGCACTCGGGCTGGTGTTGATCGCTCCCGTGGTGATCGGGCTGGCCGTGCTCGTTGTCGCGCTCGGTCGCGGTGTTGACGCTCGGGCCCAAGTTCGGTCGGCGGCTGAGTCGGGAGCCCAGGCCGCCGCACTCGAGCGGACGCCATCCGCCGCCAAACTCGCCGGTGAGGAAGTCGCCAAAGCGATGTTGACGGACCCCGACACATGCAGCAATCCGGCCGTCAGCGTCGATCTGGCCGACTTCCGGGCCGGCGGAATTGTCGGTGTGTCAGTCAGTTGCTCGGTTTCAAATCGCGGTATCGAAGTCATTCAGTCAGGGTCGCGAGTGCAAGCCGTTGTGGCCTACGCCACGGTCGATTTCTTCAGAGGTTCGGAGCAACCGTGACTGACGTTCAGCCCACCCGATTGCATGGCGAACGTGGATCGGCGATTGTCACTGCCCTGGTGCTGCTGTTCTCGTTCACCGCAGGCGCTGTGATCTGGCTCGCTCGCGATGTCGACCGGGTTGTGTCCAATCGGTCGGCGGCACAGTCGATCGCGTTCCAAGCCGCTCGATCCGGAGCGCAACAGGTGATTGTCAACGACCTCCGGGATCGCGCGGAGGATGCGGTGGTGATCGATTTGCCACGCGCCAGGGTCGAGGCGCACCGTACCGCCAATCGATTGTTCGACGAGTATGACGTCGACGGGATAGTCACAATGGTGCGGCTCGACGGTCCACTTCACGTCGTGGTCGAGCTCACAATTCGAGATTCAGTCGGTGAAGTCACCGGCGTCGGATCGGCTGAGGCGCAGCGTGGCTGATGAAATCTCCACGATGATTTCCCTTTCGGTGATTCTGTGACCCCCACTCACCATGAGAGAACCGTGAGGAGGACCGATGGCGAAGCGTGACACAGCGACCAGCCCGATGATGCTGGCGCGATCGATTCTGCTCGTGTCGACGCTTGCGGCAGGTGTCCCATGGGCGTTGATGGCTGCCGCACGGGCGCGGTTCGGTAGCGGAGCGCCGCTCCACGGCGTGCCGTCACCCGCCGATTGGGAGGCCTCTCGAATTCGTGCCGCGTTGAGCGATCGATTGACGGACGACACGATTGCTGACGTCGTGATTCGGTTTTCGTTGCTGGTGTTGTGGGCGGCGGTGATCGTCGTGGTGGCCACAGTGATCGCAGAGGTCGCTCATATGATCCGCCACGACGGGCTGCCGATGCCTGATATCCGTGGGCTCGGTCTCTCACAGCGAACCGCGCGCGTGATCGCCTTCGGGCTGTTGGTAGTGATTCCGATGCTGTCTCCAACCCGAGCGGTCGCCCTCGGTGGCTCACAACTCGTTCCAGCACAACGGGCAGCGGCGAGCTTCGTAGTCGAACAGGCTGTCACGCCAAGCCAACCTGTGCCCGAGCAGGTCGGATCGACGCCCAGCGAGCACGTTGTTCGCCCTGGCGAATCAATTTTCGGCATCGCTGAGCGACTCGCCGGTCCGAATCCGGCCGATGTGTCTGATTTCGCCGAGCAGGTACTTGACCTCAACCTCGGGCGCCAGATGGGCGACGGTCAGCGATTCACGAACGCCGCCCTGATCGATGTTGGCTGGGTTCTTCAGCTCCCGACTACGGCCGGTATCAATCCAACGGGCTCACGTCCGGAATCGATACATGTGGTCGAGAGCGGTGAAACGTTGTGGTCGATCGCCGATGATGAACTCGGAGCCGGTCACCGGTGGCCAGAGATCTTCGACGCCAACGATGGGCGTACATTCGACGATGGCCGTACATTCGACGATCCGAGGATGATCCATCCCGGTTGGAATCTGGATGTTCCGGGTGATGAGGGTGCCATCGCCGTTGAGGGTCCAGCAGACGTTCCCGTAGACGTAGCTGTGGTCACGCCGGTTATTGCTGAGCCGGAAATTGCTGAGCCGGAAATTGCTGAGGCTCCGGTCAGTCCTCCGATCGCCGTCGAATCGCAGGCTGAACCTGCCGTCGAACCTGCCGTCGAACCTGCTCGTCCCGACAACGAGTGGATCGCCAAGCCGGTGCAGTCCGAACGTGAACCGGTCGATCTCGACGATGCCCAGCGTGTCGAGGGCGAGAGCGAGGCACCGGAACTGATCACGTACGGCCGTGCGGCGATGCTTTCGGCCGGCGTACTGACGTTGCTGGCGGTCCGGCGTCGCAACCAACTGCGTCGTGCGAGGCCCCGAGCCAGAATCCCAGGACCGGCACCGAGGCCGGCGGCGACCGAACGATCGCTTCGGTCGATCGACTCCGGTGAACGACTTGCCAGAGTCGATATGGCGATCCGAGCGGCTGCGATGGGGTTGGTTCAACACGGACAGCGCGTGCTTGCAATCGTGTGTGCACCCGACGGGGAGATTGAACTGATTGCGACGGGTGCCGTTGAGCTTCCCAAGCCGTGGCAGGGTGCCACCGACCGATGGCGACTTGCCGCCTCGACTCCGCTCGAGATGCTGGCTGACGAAGCCCGTCGCGTTGGTGCTCCGACCCCGACGCTGGTGCAGCTCGGTCGAACTGATGATGGTCGAGATGTCTACGTCGATCTGGAGGCGATCGAGGCGCTGGAGGTTGGTGGCCCTGGGCAGCACGCCGATGCGATCGTTGCCGCGGTGGCTGCCACACTCGCCAGTTCGGTGTTTGCCGAAGTGACCACCTTAGTTGGCGTTGGGGTTCCTGATGAGGCGTTTTTCGGACACCGTCTCTATTTCCCGGCCGACGATCCCCCCATGGCGTTTGCGGTTGCACGTGATGCGATTGGATCGACCGGTTCAATGTCGTCGTCGACGTTCGAGCTACGTAGCCGTGTCACTTCGGGTGAGACCTGGGAGCCAGCCGTCGTGTTAATCGGGTCTGCTGCCGGAGTTGTCACGCCGCCTCGATCGCGGAAGGGGATGGCGATCGTTTCGGCGTCGCCGCTCCACGGTCCGTCGAGCCGATTGGCACCTGACGGTGACGCCTGGGAACTGAAGCCGGTCGGGATTCGGTTACTCCCGATCGGATTGACTCTCGGTGATCTCGCTGCCCTGTCTGAACTGGTCGATATCGACGACGCCGAACTCGAACCGGCGACCACGGAACCTGTTGCGCCCCTTGCGGAGATCACCGTGCTCGACGAGGACTCGACGGTGTCGACCGATGGTCCTTCGTGGGATCTCCTGGTTCGGTTGCTCGGGCCCGTCGATGTGGTTGCAGTCGATGGAAATGCCGCTGGATTCGAGCGATCGAAGACCAAGGAACTGATCGCATGGTTGGCAACCCACCGTGACCGGCCAACGCGAACGTCAGCCCGCACGGCTCTCTGGGAACTCGACGTTCGTGACGCCACATTTGCCAACGTGGTGTCGGAAGCTCGCCGCTCACTTGCTCGCCTGGTCGAACCGCCGGAGGGTGAGGAGTGGGTCGGGCGAACGATGACTGAGTCGCTGCCGCTGCACGCTCGGGTTCTGACCGACGCCGATCTCGTCGAGCAGGCGCTGGCGGTCGCCCGGCTGCAGCCGCCCGCCCAGGCAATCGAAACGCTCGAGCCGGCAGTTGCCTGGATCTCTGGGGTTCCGTTCGACGGGACCTCGTACCTCTGGCCCGACGCCGAAGGAATCACGTCGAACTTCGTCCTACTGGCGACATCGGCGGCGAGTGAACTGGCGGCGCACTGCTTATCGGTCGGCGACATCGACGGTGTGTTTGCAGCTACCGGACGCGGGCTCAGCGTGCTCCCTGGCCATGAGGAGCTGATCGGACTACGAATGCGAGCCCATGCTCGCTCTGGGGATCACGCCGGGGTGCGCCAGGAGTGGGAAAGCTACGAGCGGGTGATCACGGCTGACCCGTGGAGCGACGGTGAACCGTCACCGAAACTCGTCGATCTGCGTCGCCAGTTGTTGAACCCGTCACGCTGATTGGGTGGTCGGGGCCGTCAGGTTTCGTACTGCACCGACGCTTTGTCGGCGAGCTTGCCTGCCATGTGTTCGGCGATGAAGAGTTGATGGGTCGGATGATCGCGGTAGGTGATCCAGTCATCCATGTTGTCGAAGTCGGCGACCAGCACATAGTCCCAGTTGCCCGCTGACACTCGGACATCTGGCCCATGCACGTAACGCCTGATCGCATCGATCTGGGCGGGGAGGGCGTCGAGTCCGTCCTTGACGCGAGCGACGTGCTCGGCGCCGAGACCCTCGTTGA
>JANOTN010000033.1:0-1865 GCA_031416375.1 Ilumatobacteraceae bacterium | reverse complement strand
GCGGTTCAACCTCGAATACGTCGGTGCCGACAATGAACGCCATCGGCCGATCATGCTGCATCGTGCCCTGTTCGGCTCGATCGAACGCTTCTTCGGTGTGCTGCTCGAACACTATGCCGGAAACTTCCCGACATGGCTGGCACCGCTTCAGGTGCGGGTGCTGCCCGTCGCGACAGCCCACGAGGAGTATGCCGAAACCGTGGTCGCTCGGCTCAAGGAATCGGGCGCTCGGGTCGACATGATCGCTGCCAACGACGCCCTAGGGAAGCGAATCCGTACGTCGAAGATCGAGAAGATTCCGTACATCCTCGTGGTTGGCGATGACGATCTTGCCGCTTTCACGGTCGGTGTCAACCCTCGCGGTGGGGAGGTCGAACGCGGTGTCGGTTTGGCAGAGTTCGTCAACCGGTTCTGCGATGAGGTCGCATCGGGCAACAACAGGGCGCTCACCTCCTGATGCTGGAACGGCTGTGGAATGGGTGGCGCTCGACGTACGTGGCATCAATCGAACCGGTGACCGAATCGGGCGAGGGCAGTATCTTCACGCAGATCCTGAACTCGGGTCTGTCAGACGAAGTCTCGAACATCGTCCATCGTGGCGTTACCTGTTTCGCGATCCTCAACGCCTACCCGTACGCAACCGGGCATCTTCTGATCCTGCCTCACCGAGAGGTTGCCGACCTCGAACTCCTGACCGATGAGGAAACAGCGGAACTCTGGTCAACCGTGAAGGCGGCTGTAGTGGCCGTGAAGTCGACCTATCGGCCGGAGGGCGTCAACGTTGGGCTCAACCTCGGTCGTCCCGCAGGCGGATCCGTGGGCGAACACCTGCATGTCCACATCGTTCCTCGATGGACCGGTGACTCGAACTTCATGACAGCGATCGCCAATACTCGCACGCTCCCGGAGCCACTACAGGACACCGCCGCCCGGATTCGCAAGGCCTGGCCCGTCTCGGACGGCGGCACGGATTCGCCCCATTAGGCTTCGATGACGATGAACGCTCCTGAAACCGTCGGTCCCGATGAGCTGCGTGACCAACTCCCGGACGACCTCAACGCCGCCGAGTTCGCCGGTGCATACGAGTTCCCCGACAACTCGCGGCGTCGCACCCCGGGCGTGATCTATCTCGCACTGGCGGCGGTGTGTCTCGCCGTATTTCTGTTCAGCCGTGACTCGTCGGTGCTCGTCAACTCAGGGATCGGCTGGGCAGCGCTAGTGCTAGGTGTGATGGGCCTCATCAGCCTCACTTCCGGTTGGCGCATGCACACCGACGAGAAGCAGGCCTTAGTCGCGGCACAGCAAGCGCTCGAGTTCCCGGTCGGGCATGCATCGGCCCAGCAGGTCTGGCACGGCATTCGTAGTCGGCCGACCTGGCGAGTGTTGTGCTACTCCGCTGAGGACCCGCCCCTTCGGCGTGGGCTCGTGCTCGTCGATGCTGTCAACGGTCGCGTGCTCCAGCATCTCGTTGAAGACAATCCAGATCGACTGGAAGGCTGACCGATGTTCGATGGAAAGTTCAGGGCACCAGTCGATGCCGCAGTCAAACCGATCGGCGCTGCGCTTCGCAAGACGAAACTGACACCCGATCACCTCACGATCATTGGTTTGCTGGTGGGCGCAGGCGCTGCGGTGGCGGTTGGCGGCGGTCACCTCCGACTTGGGCTGATCCTGGTGATTCTGGCGGCACTCCCTGATCTCCTCGATGGAGCTTTGGCCAAAGCGTCGAACTCGTCGAGCCAACGCGGTGCTTTCTTCGATTCGACCGTCGACCGAATCACGGATGCCCTACTCCTAGGCGGCCTCGCTTACTACTTCGCGGTCTACGAAGATCCACGCTTGGCGGTGCTGCCCTTCGCTGTCTC
>JANOTN010000032.1:0-3197 GCA_031416375.1 Ilumatobacteraceae bacterium | reverse complement strand
TTTTGGCCGAGGGCATGAATGTGGTCGTCGTCGACATCAACGAGGCCAGCCTGGCCGACGTCGGTGCCGAGTTCGAGACCAATCCGAGTGTCGCCACCGTGCGGGCGGACGTCACCGATCGGGTGTCGATGAACCGTGCCGCCACCGTAGCGATCGAACGGTTCGGTCAGATCGACGTTGTGTGCGCAAATGCGGGGATCGGTGGAGGCGGCGGGGCGGTCGCCGATCCGACCTTCGAGGGTTGGGATCGAGTGATGGCGGTCAATCTTGATGGGGTGATCAACACGGTCAAGGCGACAGTGCCGGGAATCCGCGAGAGCGCCGCCGGTGGGCACGTCGTAGTGACTGCTTCGGTGGCGGGTATCACTGCCCTTCCATTCGAACATGGGGCCTACACGGCCTCCAAGTTCGCTGTACGCGGGCTCGGTGAATCGCTTCGGTTGAGCCTCGCCGAGGAGGGCATCGGTGTCTCGGTGCTGTGTCCAGGCCTGACCGACACCGGCATTCTTGGTGGCGACTCCGAGGAGACAGTCGAGTTCACTCCAATCGACGGCGCTATGAGCCCGCTCGAGGTTGGGTATGCGGTCGTCCGCGGCATTCGTGAAAATGCGCCGTACATCTTCACCCACGCAGAGTTCCACGCCGAGTTCCGGATGCTGTTCGACGAACTGCTCGAAGCACTCCCCCGAGATCAGGCGATTCCGCCAGATCGTGCGGAGTTCGAAGCGGGCCGCCGCGAGCTGTGCGACGGCCTCCGTCACCTCCCTGCCCTCGACTGACCAGTCGACCTCCGTCAACGCCGACCCCGTCTACAGCCGGTACATGAAGTCGACCACCGTCAAGCTGGACACAACCGCCGAAGCGCCCGACACACTCCAAGCTGGTCGCTTCTGGTCCCAAGCCAACGCAGCTGCAACCTGGCGGGAAAGCCTCGCGCCCGATGCCCTGAAGCGGCGTCAGGCGTCGGCGAGCGATTGATTCACAAACCCACGATCACGCCGAACTTGTCAGGCGTCGATGAGGCGGGTGGTTACTGTTCCTAGCGGGCCGAAGTTGGCCACCACTTCGTCGCCGGTTGTGATCGGGCGGACAGGGCCCAATGCTCCGGTCATCAGGACATCGCCGGCTCGCAGCGGGATACCTCGCTGACACAACACGTCGGCGAGCCATCTGGCGGCTTCGATCGGGTTCCCGAGACACTGAATGCCGGAGCCAGTCGAGACTTCTTCTCCGTTGATCGTCATACTCATTGGCACCGTTCGGATGTCGAACGATGACAGCGAAACTGGGCGGCTACCGACGACGTACAGACCGCTGCTGGCGTTGTCGCTGACGGTATCGACCAAACTGATTTGCCAGTTCTCGATACGACTGTCGACGACTTCGATCGCTGGTAGAGCAAATGCGACCGCTCGGATGATCTCAGCGAAGCCGTGCGGTGCGTTGTCGAGATCGTGTTGCATCACAAGAGCGACCTCGCCTTCAGCGCGGGGCTGCATCAAGCGTGACGCGGGAATGTCGATTCCGTCGCCGTACTCGGTGCCGGAGAACAATGTGCCGAAGTCAGGTTGATGGACGCCGAGCTGGGCTTGCACGGCAGGGTTGGTCAAGCCGATCTTGCGACCTGAAACGCGGTGGCCTGCGGCGATCATCCGATCGGTGTTGATCTGCTGGACGGCGTAGGCAGCATCGATGTCGGTCGAGGTGCCGAGCAATTCTCGAACCGGTGGTATCTGAATCTTGGTCTGCTGTGCGTTCCAGAGGGCGTCGGCAGCTTGCTGAATCAGTGCCGGATCGATCATTGCTGCGCCTGCTGCTGCTCTTGGGCGAGTCGGGCTTGCCTGTCGGCGAGGATCTCGGTGCCTGCCAGGAAGTCGGTGTCCTCAACCTCGTTGACCCAGACGCGAATCGAGTCACGCGGCGCACCGATTGACTCGTGGATCGCGTCGGCGATCGCATGCAACATCTTGGACTTTGCCTCTGGCGTTCTCCCGCGGGCCATCGTCACACTTACTAGCGGCATCAGTTGCTCCTCAGTTCTCAGTTCCGATAGCTCGCACCGTGACGTCACCAAAGTGGCTGTAGCTGGCGGTAGCGATCGTGCCCCACCCAAAGGGGCGGGCATCAAGTGGTGCGCCGGCCATGACAAGCCAACCCGCAGACAGCCCGCGCTCGGTGCGTGCCAGATGTCGAACGAGCATTGCGACGCACTCGGCCGGATCGCCAAGCAGCGCTGCACCTGTGGCTTCGCCTGCGTTGATGCCATCCACGGTGAACCTACAGGTCACCGATCGCAGGTCGACGTCTCGCGGCGCGACTCCCCGATTGCCAATCGCCACGCGGGCGGCCGACGTGTTGTCGGCGATCACATCAGGCAATGTGAACTTGAACGCCTCATACCGCGAATCGATGATCTCGATTCCGCCGACGACTCGTTCGGTTGCATCGAGTACTTCGTCGGCAGTCACATCGGGGCCTGCCAGTTCGGAACCGATCAGGAACACGAACTCGGGCTCAGCACGAGGGTGAATCAACTGGTCGATGTCGACCTCCGCGTCGGGGCCGAGTACCGAAGATGCAGGCACCCACCCGTAGGCCGGTTCTCGAACCCCCATTTGCTCCTGCTTGGCTTTCGAGGTCAGCCCGAGCTTGGCGCCAGCCAACGAATCACCACGCCACAGACGCGAACCGATCAACGTGTCCTGAATCAGGTAGGCGTCATCGATCGAGAGCCCATCCTCAAGTTGGGCCCCGATCCCAGAGATCTCGCGTCGCTGATCGACTGCAGCCTGTAGGTATCGCGCCCAATACTTGTGATCAACAGTCACCTTGTCACCCAACCCCGTCACTGACCGGGCGCCGGGGTCGGTGTTTGCCAGCCTGCGACGGCCTCGGCTGCATTGATGTGGAGCTTCTTGAGGTCGTCAGCCTGCGGGCTGTATTTCATCGAGCCACGGTCGATCCAATCGACGGCGAATCCGGCGCCACGTCCGAACTTGGAGCGTTCGAGCGGCAAGGGAATCACGTCGTGTGGCTCGCGGACCACCGCAATCGGATCGCGGCCCTCGCGCACCGCTTCGATCGCCTCGCGGAACATGCGACGCACGGCAATCACACCGAGGTCGCTCTTGGTGATGTTCTCGGTCGTGCGATCGGCGATCGGGCCCTGCGTGACCCACGCCATCACGTCTTGGCCC
>JANOTN010000031.1:0-3635 GCA_031416375.1 Ilumatobacteraceae bacterium | reverse complement strand
GTGATTCGTGACAGTTTGTAATCCATGACAGTTCGTACGAGGGAGAACACGCATGTCCGAACCTGGTAACGCCAACGCCAAGACGATCGGTGGACTCGTCGTACGACACCCGTCGGCGCTCGACGAGCCGGTGCTGGCGTTGTTGCGGGCGCAGAACGTATGCGTGATCAGCACCCACGGGGCGGGTGATGTGATCCACTCCCGCGCCGTATGGGTAGACACCGATGGCGAACATGTCGTTGTCAACTCGGTCGATGGACGGGTGTGGGTCAACGATCTCGCTCGCAACTCGAACGTGACGTGCACAATCGTCAACCTGTCCAATCCCTATGAGTTCGCGTCGATCGAGGGGCAACTCGCCGATCGGACGACGGATGGAGCGACGGAGCACATCAACTTCTTCGCAAAGAAGTATCTCGGCCTCGACGACTACCCGTTCCACAGCGATACGGAGCCGAGGGTGATCTTCCGGGTGATTCCGACGCGTATCCTCCACATGGCTCCGGAGGCTCCAGCGCTGCAATAAGGAGACGAGCCGATAGGCGAGGCGACCAATCGTTACGGTGCGCTATTTCGACTGCGCAGCAGGCGAAATGAAACTCCGGCACAAAAAATCCTCACCCATCCGCTGAGCCTCGAACCGCGTGGGGGATTGCTACAGCGGGAACCGAATCACGGAGCGTGTCGCTGTGCCCGATGCAAGGTCATCTAGGCCTCGATTCACGTCGTCGAGCGCGAGTTCACCGCTGATGAGGGCACGCAGTTCCAGCTCGCCGCGATCGTGGAGTTCCAAAATACGCGGGACATCCTGCTGAGGAAGCGACGAACCATACCAGCAGCCGCGAATCGTTCGAGCTCCGTAGACCGCCGCCATTGCGCGCATCGGGATGATCGCGTCGCGGTCAGGAATGCCGACCAGGATGGTCTGCCCACCGCGGCGGGCGCTACGCAGCGCCTGCTGAATGGTCGTCTGAAGACCGATGACCTCGAAACTCACATCGACGCCGCGGCCGCCTGTGAGCTCTTTGAGCGCATCGACGGCATCGACGTCGCCTCCGTTCACGACATCAGTCGCTCCAAAACGAGCGGCCAACGCAAGTTTGGCGGGGCTCGTGTCGACGGCCACGATCCGTTCGGCACCCGCCAGGCGAGCACCCTGAAGAACGTTGAGGCCGACGCCGCCGCATCCGAAGACCGCGACCGTGTCACCATGTCGGATCGACGCGGTTCGTGTCGCCGCACCAACCCCTGTCAGCACTCCGCATCCCACGAGTGCTGCCAGTTCAAGTGGTACGTCCTTGGAGATGCAAACCGCCGATTGCACCGGGACCACAATTCGCTCGGCGAACGTGCCGAGCGACGACATCTGGTTCACGGGTGAATCGTCAAAGCTGAAACGATGCGTGCCGTCGAGCATCCGTCCATTGTCGGCCGCCCGCTGTCCAGACTCGCAGAGGTACGACTCGTCCCGTACACACCAGAAACAGTGCCCGCACGAAGGGACCCACGAGAGTACGACGTGGTCACCCTCGTGCACGGATGTGACACCCGGGCCTATCCGCGTCACGATGCCCGCGCCCTCGTGCCCAGGAATGACAGGGAGCGGCACGCCACCGACGCCGCGCTGAACGGAGAGATCGCTGTGGCAGATACCTGACGCGACGATGGCGACCTCGATTTCGTCGTTGCCAGGTTCGCTGAGAACCAGATCGACGATTTCGAGCGGCTCTCCGATCTGACGAAGCACGGCTGCGCGTGGCATGGAACCTCCCGGTATTACAGCGGACCCGAATCAGCTTGACGCAGCGTTGACCGACTCGTCTGCCCCAACTTGGCACATCTTGGACCGCTCCCCGTGGGTCACTGTCCATGGTGACGACTGCCGCCGGAAAATGGGGCACCTGAATCGCGAGAGCAGCGCTTGATGACGACTGACAACGACACCTCGGGGAGTTCCACCTGGAACTACGCCACTGTGCTCCGACAGATCGCTGGGATCGTGCCCGATCGAGTTGCGATCAGTTGCTCTGGTCGCAACGTCTCATTCGCCGAGTTCAATACCGAAACCGACGAGCTCGCTCGAGCTCTTCACCGAAGAGGCTTGACCGCAGGCTCCAAGGTTGCGATCGACCTGCTCAACACCCCCGAGTACCTCGCTGTGTTCTATGCGGCGTTGAAGCTCGGAGCTGTACCGGTCAACGTAAATTATCGATACCAAGACTCGGAGCTGGCGTACCTACTCGACTACGTCGACGCTGAGGCCGTGTTCGTCAACGAGACGTTCCTGCCGCAACTTCAACGCGCTGTGGGTGGATTGAATCGAAACATCCTGATCGTGCTCACGCCGGTCAATCATGGCACTCACCCTGACCTGCTCGGATACGACGAACTCCTAGCCGAGGGTCGCCGTTCGGGCGAGGACGTGCCTCATGTCCCGAGCGGCGACGACTTGATCTTCGTGTGCACCGGTGGCACCACAGGCATGCCGAAGGCGGTGATGTGGCGCAACGACGACCTGTACGTGTCGCAATGGATGCTGTCACGACCCGGCACTACGCCAGCCGATCCGGCCCAAGCAATGATCGACGGCAAGCAAGCCGGCACAACGCTGCCCGGCCCACCGCTGATGCACGGTACCGGCCTCTATGCGGCGCTAGGCACCTTGTCGGGCGGCGGCAAGGTCGTACTGATCGACACGCTCGGACTCGACGCCAATCGGGTGTGGCGCGAAATCGCAGCCGAGCGGGTGCAGGTGCTGACTGTGGTCGGCGACGTGTTCGCACGGCCGTTGATCGAAGCGCTCGATCAACTCGGTGACTCCGTTGACGCCTCCTGTTTGAAGGTGATCAGCTCATCCGGCACGGTCTTCAGCGCTGAGCTGAAAGCAGGGTTGATCGACCGGATCCCTGGTCTTCGGATCGTCGATTCGCTCGGCGCGACGGAGGGCATGATCACGCGATCGACCGCGTCGAAAGGTCATGTCGAGGCGGCCAAGTTCACCGTCACCGACCGTGTCGGTGTGTTCTCCTCAACCGGGAAACCGATCGCTCCCGGGAGTGGTGAGCCAGGGTTTCTGGGTGTCACCGGCCGCCTGCCTGTGGGCTACTACAAGGACGACGCGAAAACGGCAGCAACCTTTCCGATAATCAATGGCCGGCGATACTCGATCGCTGGTGACATGGCCACCGTCGAGGTCGACGGGACGATCGTGTTCCTCGGACGCGGGTCGGCGACGATCAACACCGGCGGAGAGAAGGTGTTTCCTGAGGAGGTCGAGTCTGAGCTACGCGGTATCGCCGGAGTCGTTGACTGTTGCGTCGTTGGTTTGCCAGACGAACGCTGGGGCCAGCGAGTCGCAGCGGTCGTACAGCTGCAGCGTGGCGACGAGATCACCGGCGACGAGATCATCGAGCACCTACGTTCGAAGCTTGCGGGCTACAAGATTCCCAAGCACGTCACCGTGGTGGCATCCCTTGAGCGTGGGCCGAACGGCAAGATCGACTACCGCCGAGTCGCCGAACTAGCTGTAGCCGGGCGTCAGCCAGATTGCTCCGCAGCGACGGAGTCGCTCAGATGACCTACGTGAACGACTTGCCCATCACCGATGACACGATGCTCGACCTCCTGGCAGGCAC
>JANOTN010000030.1:0-2587 GCA_031416375.1 Ilumatobacteraceae bacterium | reverse complement strand
TCGACTCCTCAGCCAGCTCGAGGGAGCGTCGGATCTGGTCGCTCGCGAGACTGGCCTTCCGAAGCCTGTACGCCGGAGCCCAGTCTCGCTTGATGGGAACCTCCGTCGTACACAGCCAATGCTTCGCGGATCTCGATATCGAACCCGATCGACCGGACGTACGACTCGAACTGCTCCGAAGTCATCCGGGCGAAGTGCTCGGGACGCGGCCACCGCCGGCGCAGTCGCGCCTGCCGCCAGAGATCGGACGAGAGGCGCCAGTACCGTCGCGGAATCGAGAGCCCGATCGAGCGCAACTGGGACAATTGACTGGCCTCCCTGCTCAGGCGGTCACGGTACCGCATCGGTCATTCACTGGCGCTTGTCTGCGGCCGTGCCGAGACTCTGGGCGGCCGCCGACTTCAGCCGGGCCGGAGCGACGGGAGTAGCGCTTCGAGATCCGGCGGACGTTCGAAATAGTGCGGATGCGTGATCATCATCGTCTCGAGCGAGTCGGAGCCGAGAAGCACGACTTCGATGTCAGAGCGGCCGCGAAACTGGGCCTCGGTGCGCGCGTACTCCTTGAGTGTCGTCGCGTCGTCCTCCATGCGATCGCAGCGGAGCAAGCTCAGGTTGGGCCGATCGTAGACGAGCAGGTCGCGCACCAGACTCACGTCTCCTTCCCCCGTTCGCGCATCCATCGTTCTGCCTCCGCTCGCAGCAATCGATCGCCGCGGTTACCCGACCCCTGCTCGCTCGAACATTCGATTCAGCTTCCAGTCCGCGCTGGCCCCAGAGTGCGACGCCCGTTGCGGAGTGCGAGGTCGGCCAACGCGGAACCCGACGCGACGAACTCGGGCTCTGCCCCCGTTCGTTCCCGTTGCAGGACCAGGGCATCGGGCGACGCGTTCGCGTGGATCTCATCACGAACAGCCGCCATCGCGGAGGACTCCGTCGCGAAGTCGCCGATCAAGTTGCCAGTGTCGAGATGCCAAATGGTGTAACGCACGTCGGCAGCCTACAACTCTTAATCAGCCCCGTCTCAACGCTGCACAACCAGCGCGAGAGCGGGGCTGAATGTTGTCCAGTTATCGGCTCTAGTAGCTGCGATCAGCAGCGGATCGTGACCCCGGCCAGGTTGTTGAAGGGATTTTGGAAAGTTCCGGTGGGCAGCGGCCCGGTGCTGAAATCCGCACGGACCCTACTCGTGGTTCCCACTGTGTCCTGCCGGATCGACAGAACTTGGCCACCGGTGTCGCCGGTCCCCGATGCGACCAATGGGATGTTCGCCGTGATCTGGCGAATATCAGCCAGGGCGCACGTCGAGGCAGCGCCCCCGTTCGTGAACTGGTAGGGAGACGGGTTCGGCCGGTCGTTGGGCTGCGCGGGCACGGTCCACGTACCTGACGCGGTCTGCGAGCCGCTGACCGAGAATGTCCCGCTGCCGGTGATCACAATGTTCGGATACGCGTAACTGCAGGTGCCCACTCCGTTCGCGCAGGTCGGCGTGAACGTCATTCGGCCGCTCAGGGTGTACGTCGTGGGCGTGCCGGCAGAATCGGTGATCGCCACGTTGGTCAGGACGATGCAGCCGCTGGTGCCGGCGGTGAAGCTGCACACCGGCGTGCTCCCGACGTTGTTCGTTTCGTCTGACTCCACGACGAAGTTCCCGGAGTTGTCCACCTTTACGTTCAGGAAGAGGTCACCTGTTCCTGGCGCGGTGCTGCAGCCGACCGCGATGTTGATCGTCGCGCCGGCGGCGAGGGGAGCTAGATTTGTGTTAAACGACGTGCCGCAGGCGGGCTGGTTGGTGGGCCACGCGCCGGTGGTCGTCGAGTAGTAGCCCTGGACACCGACACCCGAGATGTTCGCCGGAGCAGCGCCGTCGTTCCTGACGGTCACGGTATAGCTGTGGGGTGACGGAAAGTTCGACGGCGCGGTAAACGCGATGGCGGAGACGGTCAGGTCCGGGAGGGTGCACGATCCGAGAGGGGTCAAGGCAACCGTCCCGACTTGGTTGCCGCCCAAAAGGAACTTGGCGACAAGGGCCACGTTGGCCGGCGGAGTGTTCGGCATCGCCACCCCGGAGAACGAGTAGGCGACGCTGCCACGACGCGCAGTCGCGACCGGCCGGACCCTGGTGTCGTACACAGCGCTGAGTGAACCGAAGCCGTTGTTCTCGCCTAGTTCGACAGTCACGCTGTCGACCCTGCCGCCTGACCAGCTGACGGTCCCTTGGACGCCGTAACTCGCGCAGGCAGCCGAGTTGATCGTGTGCGTAATCGAGCCGGTCGGTTGCGGCCTGGCGGCCGAGACAGTTCCGGGCAGCAGCAAAACTGCCGCCATCATTGCGGCGGCCAGCGGGCGATACCAGTGCGTCGAGCGCATCGCGAGGTCCCTCTCACGCCCGCGGGCGAAGGGCGTGGCGAGGTCGGGCACAAGCTCGTCACGCTACCCCGGAATTTGGGACACTAGGACGCTGGAGTGGCAGTTGTCAATGTCGGTCTCGGCTGCCGGCCCGCGTCGTACGTCGGCTGGCACAGAGCCGCTTCGGGGCGTAATGTCGGTTCATGGCGAACGTTTCGGAGCTTACGGTTACCGAGCTCTG
>JANOTN010000029.1:0-6179 GCA_031416375.1 Ilumatobacteraceae bacterium | reverse complement strand
CTCATCGGCCGGGTCGACGTCATCCATATTGTTCATGCCGATGATGCGGACGAAGGCACCGAGCGGAAGCGCCCGGATGCCGTACTCGGTCTCGCCACGCCGGAAGCTCCAGAGTCGAGGACCGAACCCAATGAAGAATTGGGTCGCTTTCATGCCTGACCAGCGAGCAGTCACGAAGTGCCCGAGTTCATGCAAGAAGATGGCGATCAGGACGCCAACCACGAACACGAGCCACCAGATGCTGAACAGTCCGAGCACACCGATCAACGCAATCACGCCAAACACGCCGACAGCACCACGCCAGCCCCCGACCAACTCGTCGTCGGCTTTCTCCACGACTGAGCCGCCAGCCATCACCTCGCTGGCAAATCGTCCGTGCTTACGTTCTTGGGTGTCGGTTGTCATGCTCGTCGTACCTCAAGTGGTCGTCAGTAGTCAGTTCGAATGATCTGTTCCGCCAGGCGCCGTGCGGTTGCATCGGCGTCAATCACGTCGCTGACGGTATCTGGCACGGCACCGTCATGCTCGTCAAGCACCGCAACGCATATGTCGGCGATCTGATTCCATCGCAGCCGACCTGCGAGGAAAGCATCGACGGCGACCTCGTTGGCCGCACTCAACCAGGCCGGTGCCGTGCCTCCAAACCGACCGGCTTCGTAGGCCAGCGAAAGGCAGCGAAACGTTGCCATGTCGGGCAGTTCGAAGTCGAGTCTGGCCAACTTGGCCCAGTCAATCCGTCCAAACGGCGTGACGATCCGATGTGGATAGCCAAGTGCGTACCCGATCGGGAGACGCATGTCGGGCAAGCTGAGTTGTGCGATCGTCGAACCATCGGTGTACTCGACCATCGAGTGCACGACCGATTGCGGATGTACGACGACCTCGATCGCGTCATAAGACACATTGAACAGTTCGTGGGCCTCGATTACCTCAAGGCCCTTGTTCATCAGCGTGCTGGAGTCGATCGTGATCTTGGGACCCATCGACCACGTCGGATGAGCGAGTGCTTGCTCGACGGTGACGTTCGCCAGATCGTCCGCTGTTCGGCCACGAAACGGTCCACCACTTGCGGTCAGCACGATACGGGCCACCTCGCCGCGCCCATCAACCGATGAGCGCAAGCACTGATGAACGGCGCAGTGTTCGCTATCGACCGGTACCAACTCCGCCCCCGGTGTGGCACGCAATGGTCGCACCACCGGACCGGCGGCGATCAAGCTTTCTTTGTTGGCGAGCCCGAGTCGCTTACCGGCGCGCAATGTCTCGACAGTGACCGGTAGCCCGGCAAACCCGACGACACCATTGATCACCACGTCAGCCGGTGACACCAGGTCGGCGAACTCGGCGACTACATCGATTCCTGGCAACGCAGCCGCTACCTCGGTTCGACGAGACGGATCGGCAACAGCAACCACCGCCGGACGAAACTCACGGGCCTGCTGGATCAGTTGCGAGATCGAAGAGCCAACCCCGAGCGCCACAACCTGATAACGGTCCGGCCCTTCGGCCCGAATCACGTCAAGTGTCTGGGTTCCGATCGAGCCGGTCGAGCCGGCAATGGCGACGCGAACCGGAGTCACGATTGACGAGACGCGCTGCGTCAGAGCCCTGCGTTCCAGGGCTCAAGCACGAGCGTCAAGTAGTAGACCGCAGGGAGCACGAATAGGAATCCATCGAACCGGTCGAGAATTCCACCGTGACCCTTGACGATCGACCCGAAGTCCTGGACGTCGAGGTTGCGCTTGAACATGCTCTCGACGAGATCACCCATCGGTGCCATCACCGAGATCACGATCGCCAGAATGATGAGGTGCTTGAGCGATGTCCAGGTGGTGTTCTTGTCAGAGATATCGACCAGGATCAGAGCGATGATCGTCATCAGCGACCCGCCGATCAACCCTTCAACCGTCTTGTTCGGGCTGATCCAGTGACGCAGCGGGGTTTTTCCGACTGCGGAGCCAACTAACAATGCCCCGACGTCGTTGGCGACAACACCGAGCGCCAGCAGGAACAGGGTGTCGGTGCCGTGGTGTTTGTCCAACACCGCTCCCGTCGTCGAGAACCGCAGGATCAGCATTGCGAACGATCCGAGTAAGCCGATCCACACGATCCCAAGCGTGGTGATCGACACGTTCGGCATCGGGCCGGCTTCGACGCTGCGGGCTCCGATGAAGCTGCCAGCGGTCACCATGAACCCGAACGCCAGGACGAGCGGCAACGTACCGTCGCCGAGCCAGTACGCAGCCAGCGGGGCGGCGACACACGTCGCGATGCCGGGGATCACGGCCGGCCGGTAGCCCTTCTCTGACACCTTGTCGTAGAACTCGACAGCGGCGAGGCCAAGGATCACCGTGACCACGGCGACAACGGCGGCTGGTTTCCACATCAGGGCGGCGATGAATGCCGCCGCCAGAAGCAGACCAACGGCGATTGCGGCCGGCATGTCGCGGCCCTTCGGAACCGGCGTTGTGCGTACACGCGAGGGTGCCGGCGCAGGCGCACCTCGGCGACGCTGGGCTGGAGTAGATGGACGCCTGGGCATACCCGACGGATCGGTTCCGATCGTGATTCGACTGGGTTCACGTTGAATCGCGTCGGACTCTCCGGTCACTCGCCGGGTCTGACCGGTGACGCGCGCTGTTTGAGCGGTCTGCCGAGCCGTCGGGTCAGGCGTGTCAGTTTGACGCTCGACGGATTCGTCGTCTTTCCACACCGGCGAGTCAGACGAGAACGACGACCACACATCGACATCGTCGTGTTCATGATCATGGTCGGCACCCGATGCGCTCGCATCAAGCCGAGGAACCTCACCGGTCGGCGGTTCCGTCCAGTGCGGCAACGAGCCGGAGTCGCTCGATCCGAAGCTCAAGCGGTCGCTCGCATCACTGACGACCGGGTCGATGTTCTGCGTGGGTTCGGCGTCATCGAACAATGACCCGAACTCGCTGAAATCATCGCTCTCCTTGCGGTCTCGCCACATATCGTCACTCATCGAAGTTGTCCTTTCCCCCAGAGTTCCCCGTACACAATCGGAATCCGACCTTAGACCTCAAGAAGCTCATCTTCCTTGCGTCCAAACGCCTTGTCGATCCGTTCGACACGGTCATGTGTGATCTTTTCCAGCTCTTTCTCGGCGCGTTCCAGATCGTCGGCTGAGATCTCATGAGCCTTCTCGGCGGCTTCCATACCCTTACGGGCGTCGCGGCGGATGTTGCGAACCGCGATCCTGCCGTCTTCCGCCATGTTCTTGACGACCTTGACGTAGTTGCGTCGACGTTCCTCGGTGAGCGGAGGAAAGTTGAGTCGAATCACGACGCCGTCGTTGTTCGGTGAAACACCGAGATCGCTGTCACGGATCGCCCGTTCGATCGGCTGCAGCGCTCCGCGGTCGTGGGGCCTGATCATCAGCATCCGCGCCTCTGGCACCTGGATCGCCGCCAACTGCACGAGTTGGCAGGGTGCACCGTAGTAATCGACCATCAATCGCTCGACCAGAGCCGGCGAAGCACGACCGGTACGGACGCTCGAGAACTGCACCTGAACGTGCTCAACAGCCTTGTCCATCTTTTCGATGGCATCGAGCAGCGTTTCCTCAGTCACGATCGCAGCGTACCCCCCATGTTCACCCAAGGTGAGAGATACACGGCTCACGTGCCGGAAGGGGCGGGCAGCCAAAGCGAAGCGGAGGCCAGTCCCGACTGTCAACAGCAAAGTGCCGGGGAGTGATCGAGAGTCGGGATGGTGGCTACGTGCTGTTGCCCGGCAGCTCGAATTGCTCGCTGTCGGCAACTGCGTTCAGTCGCTTGTCGAAACAAACGAACCGGGTGCACTCCGGTACGGCTCGGCGAGCAGCGATGGCAGTTGCAAGGTGAACAGCGTCGAAGCCTCGTACCAAGTACACCGAGGCGAGCCGTGCGGCTTCGGTCTCCGAGTTCTGATGGACGATCAGGGGTAGTCCGATGTCTGCCGTTGCTCGGTCCGTGGCCGTGTATCTCGTCCGGGGTGTCGGAGTCAGTCTCCGGGCGCGCCGAAGCGCCCCGGATTTCGGGGTGGTCGCTGGTGTTGGCAGCCGGGCTAGCAGAGTGTGGTCGGTTGGTGTTGTTCGACTGGTTCGGGTCGTTGGCTGGGTCGCCGATCGATGGTTGGTTCGGTGTGCCAGATCGTGCCGTCGGGTCGTCGCCAGGTGGCGACACGACCGGATGTCATCGTCAATCGCCAGCCGCCTTCGTGGACCAGGTGATGATGCTTCTCACACAGTGGCAGAAGGTTGTCGACCGAAGTCTTGCCGCCGTTTCGGAAGAACTCGACGTGGTGCATCTTGAACGTTTGGTGTCAGACACCAAACGTTCCCGTCGCCAAACGTCGAGTCGTCTGGTGGTGAACGTTTGGTGTGTGACACCCAACGTTCAATAGGGGACACGTTGGCGTCACAACACAGGCGGCGGACGGTCGAGACAGGGACCGGTGTCCCGTTATCCAACTCACAAATGCTGCTGGCATGCAGACCGTCGCGGATTGTCTGATAGTCGATCAACACACCGACCTGCGGGACACGCGAAACCGCGCCACCCGTGGCAACGGTGGCGATGAACGCCTCGACTTGGAGTTGATCAAATGGTGTTCCGTTGGTCCCGTCGGCTTGACGTAGCGAAGCCAGTTTGGCGTTCACGGCTGTCCAAAGTTCGGTGTCACGCACCGGATCCAACGACAACAACGTCTTACGCATCCCAGTCAACTTGTCAGTCCACTGTTTAACCGACGAGTTGCGGCGTTGCTCGTCGAGTTCGTCGGCGTCAGCGTTGGCGCGTGCCTGAGCAGCGATATGACGGGCCAGTTCACGACACCCACGTTCGAACACGTCAACACCCTGATTCCCGGCATCCGTCAACAAATCCGCTTCACAGGCTACGAACTCGGCGAGTAGTTGATCATTCAAGTTACGCGTCGCCGCAGCCAGAGCATCAACATGTGCTGCCGACACAGCACCAGCAGCTAAGGCGTCTTCGAACGAGGGCATCACCCCGCAGATCGTTTCGCGCTCAGACGCCGTATGCGCATCTTACGACGAAC
Organism: Ilumatobacteraceae bacterium; assembly: GCA_031416375.1. GTDB lineage: Bacteria > Actinomycetota > Acidimicrobiia > Acidimicrobiales > Ilumatobacteraceae > Ilumatobacter. Next base: position 1,109 of record JANOTN010000029.1, on the reverse strand, counting down.
AACGACCGTTATCAGACAACAGGGCGGCAGCCGACTCGGAGCGACCCTCGGCAGCGAGTTGACGGGTACGGCGACTGACCCGAACCTCAGCAGCAGCGCACCAACCCCTGACACGACCCAACTGCGACACGAACCCGGCCAGTTGATCGCGGTCCATCACATCAGGATCAGCAGCCAACAACGAATCGAGCGTCTCGCGAACTCCGTTGTCATCCATCGTGCAACTCCCCAAGATTGATTTCGTTGACAACAACCGTATCGCCGATTCGAACTCAATACAACATGTGTACGTTAGGATTAGGTCAAATTTCTGTTTAATGGACAGAGTGCGCAAACAAACTGGCGATTCAGAACGTCCAGTTGCCGTAGCAAACCAAAGCCCGAAGGCGTACGGCAAGACCGAACCGCCAACCAACAAGCCGTCGGAAGGACCGTGCTCGACATCGACGCCAACCCTCGCGGCGGTGCCGAGTACCAAACCGAACTCGCCGATGAACGCTGGGCAACGCTCGAAATCGAACCCGGCACCACCGCAAACCAACCGAGGCACCCACTCGCTACACAAGTTCGGCGACCTCGCAGACACCACCACTGGATACCGCCGACATACCCGACCAGACGGGATCGCCGTGATTTCAGTCTGGCCGTGTCCGCGGCCACCAGAAATTGCCCACTGACGGCCAACAGATCCTTCATCGGCGTGAACGCGCTGCGTGATGTTTCCGAGTTCCGGGTGCCGCAACGCTCGTCGCGTATCCCCGGCGATACCGGACGCGGTGCAGGTGGGGCGCGGGCCGTGATTTCCGGGCGGATCGCGGTCGACAAGGTACGACGATAGGTAGTTGTTGCGTCTTACATTCGATATTACACTTCTTGGTATGGCAGTCCTGAACTTCCGCACCGACGAACGTTCCGAACGAGCACTCGCCGAACTCACGGCAGACGGATCAACGACCTCAGACGCAATCCGTCAGGCACTCGTCGACGCCGTACGGTTCCGCCGTCGCGAGCAGATGCGCGCCGAGTCCCTCGAGCTGATGAACAACGACGACGATCGTGCGGAAAGCCGCCGCGTTCTCGCAGAAATGGACGAACTGCGTGCGTGGTGA
>JANOTN010000028.1:0-4158 GCA_031416375.1 Ilumatobacteraceae bacterium | reverse complement strand
GCGGATGGCGGGCTGATCCAGCCCGCCACCTTGGCGCAGCATCTCGGTCTGCGCGAGCTGTTCGACACCCATGTCGATCTCGGCGCGACGCCCGGTCGCGCCAACCTCGGGCACAAGGCAATGACGGTGATCCACTCCGCTCTGGCTGGTGGCGACTCGATCGATGACTGTGACGCGCTGCGGGCCGGGGCGACACGGGCGGTGCCCGGCCACACGGTGCTGGCCCCTTCGACGATCGGCACGTTCTTGCGTTCGTTCTCGTGGGGTCACGCCCGCCAGTTGGACAAAGTCAGCGGTGAGCTACTCGCCCGGGCGTGGGCCGCCGGCGGCGGGCCCGGCAACAGTGCGGTGACGATCGACATCGACTCCTCGATCCATGAGACCTACGGCGTCAAGAAACAGGGCGGGGCGAAGTTCACCCACACCAAGGTGCGCGGCTATCACCCGTTGTACGCGGTGATCGCCGGGACCGGCGACGTCGTGCATTGCCGGCTGCGGGGCGGCAACGCCAACTCCGGTCGCGGCGCGGCAAGCTTTGTGACCGAGACGTTCAACCGGGTCCGTGCCGCCGGGGCGTCGGGGCCGCTGACCTTGCGCGCCGATTCCGGGTTCTATGCCGGTGCTGTCGCCGTTGCGTGCCGTCAGGCCGGGGTGCGCTACTCGATCACCGTCAAGCAGAACCCGGCGATCCGCACAGCGATCGCCAAGATCGACGACAAGGCGTGGACGCCGATCCCGTACTTCCTCGACGGCACCGATGTCGCCGAGACCGTCTACCGGCCGTTCGGCACCAACGCCCCGTTGGTGCGCCTGATCGTGCGCCGGGTCAAATCCACCCCCGGCTCACAGTTCGCCCTGTTCGTCGACTACTCCTATCACGCCTTCGTGACCGACCGCGACGGCGACACCCTCTGGCTCGAAGCCGACCGCCGCCGCCACGCCGTCGTCGAAGACGCGATCCGCGACCTCAAATACGGTGTCGGGCTCAACCACCTCCCCTCGGGCCGCTTCGCCGCCAACGCGGCCTGGCTCAACTTGAACGTCACCGCCCACAACCTTGCCCGCTGGACCAGCCGGATCGGGCAAGGCGAAACCCTGATCGCCACCGACACCCTCCGCCGCCGCCTGCGCACCCCCGGACGGATCACCCGCTCCGCCCGCAAACTCACCCTCCACCTCCCCGCCCGCTGGCCGTCGGCCGAACAGTTCAACAACTCCCTCGCCCAACTGCGCAGCATCGTCCTCACCACCTGACCCGCGGACCCCGCGGCACCCCCGAACATCGCCCGGCGCCAGACAGCCAACACCCCGAAACCAGCTGGCCCCGCCATACCCCGCCACAAGCCGATCTGACGCGACCAGCCCACCCCCGGCACCCTCACACGCCGACCGCAGCCCCCAAGCCCGCCACAGCCATCACCCCCAACCGATCGGTGGATTGAGGCTTAGCCCGTCGTCAGTCGAACGCCACCGTGACCCTGCCGAACGGTCCGAAGTCGGCCACGCAGGTGTCACCCGCGCCGGCCTCGAATACTTCGGTCGCGACGCCGGTCGTGACGACGTCGCCGCGACGCAGTCGTAAGCCGAAGCGGGGCAACTCATCGGCCAGCCAAGCCATCACGTTGAGCGGATGACCGAGCACCGCCGCGCCGGAGCCGGTCGTGATGAGCTCGCCGTCGCGGGTGACCGACACCGCCGACGCCGCGAGGTCGTGGCCGTGCCAGTCCGTGACCGGTTCGCCACGGAGCCACCAACCGTGGATCGCGTTGTCGGCGGCGATGCGCAACGCACCGACCGCCCATGACTCGAACCGGTGGTCGACGATCTCGATGCCCGGTATCAGCGCGTCGATGTGCTCTGCGATCGTGGCGTGCGTATGGCCACCGTCGACTGGTTCGACATCAACACCGACGCGGAAGGCGAACTCGGCCTCGATGACGCGATGCGTGAACTGGTCGGCCGCGAGCGTCGCCCCGCTTGGCGAAGTGCTCTGCGACATCAGCCGGCCGAACACCGGTCGATCGATCTGTAGCGCAGCCTGCGCGATCTCGTTGGTGCACGCGACCTTGAAGCCAATGCACCGGCCACCAGCCTGCGCCAGAAGGCCAGCGACCACACGGTGTTGGATCGCGTACGCGTCGGTGAGCGTCCGGGGCCGCAGAGGAAGCGGCAGATCGGGCACCACTCGACGGCTCGCCCGCATGTCGAGCAACTCGGTCGCAGCATCGCCGACCACATCGTCGTTCATGGTGAACAGTCTGCCAATCGGCGATGGCCAAGCACGACCGCTGTTCCACCGCTCCGCCAGAGGACCGGCGGTTGGACACGCACGCTTCGGACAATACCCGGTCGCTCGGACGCGATCTGCCCCGCAATGCCGATGTCATCACCAATCAAGACGATGAGGCCTACACCCCGGCACCGACCCGTAACGGGTTCTTCCGGACCCGACTCCTGGTACATGAACCACGAGGCCAACGGTGCCTACGCGCAGACATCGCACAACGAAGAAAGCTCTTGATGCCTGTTTCTGCACGCCGCCTACGACACCGTATGCGAGACGATTCGCTCCCGACTGGCCGATCCGATGCGGAGCGACTGCAACGATCTCACCGAAGTCGTCCTGAGCTCGGGTCACTGGATGGCACAAGAGCAACCCGGCGCAGTGAACACGGCCCTCGCGAAGTGGCTGGCAGCCAGGCTGAACGACTACTGGAAGCCATGAGCCGGCTTCCGCCCGATAACACGCGTCCGCGCCCCGGCGTTTGGGAGCAGTCGCTGGAGCGAAGCGTTGACGCATCCAGGGTCAGTGGCTCAGATTCGCGAACGGCAGTCGGCCATAGTGAATCTCGAACGCGGCGAGCATCGATTCTTCGACCTGGCGGGGCTCCTCGGTCGTCGTCCGCCAGCACACGATTAGATCGGCGTGGTTCTCGAGCTGCCAGATGAGGCGGCCACCCCAGTGCGGCACAGGCTTGCCTTGTCCGAAGTTGCGGTATTGGCGTAGCCTCGACTGGAGGCGGTTCGCCTTGCCGATGTAGACGATCGTGCAGTTGTCCACCCAGTTCGAATGTAAGACCGAGTTCTCAACCGTTGGGTCCTTTCCTTTGTGGTGGCCGCCGACGCTGACCGGCAGGAATCGCGACACCACTGCTGGGTCAGCCAGCACGACGTACACGCCGCCATCGGTCGGGACGCTGGCGGTGTCGAGGGTGAGTAGCCGGCGAAAACCGGTGAAGCCGCTGACACGGAGTCCATCGAGGCTGAACACTTGCAGTTCCAGTCAGCTCGCCGACCGGAGCATGAGCAGGATCATGTTGCCCGTCCGCTCGTGCAGCGCGGCGATTCCGGTCGCGAGCATCTCGGCCACCGCGCGTAGATCGGGACCGTTGACCCGGGCTGCGGCAGCGGTGAGCTCGGCGCGTACTGCCGTGTCCTGCTCGATGAGCTGCCGGTTGATGTCGGCGATGTTGATCATGACGTGGAGCCTTTGAGGCGAGCGACCGTCGGTGCGCGCTTGGTTCGGTACGCGCGCTTGATCTCGTCGGCCTCTTGGCGGGTGAACTCGTAGCGCTGCCCGTGTTGCGCGGGTGATCGTGCGAACCCGTTGGACTGGTCACGCAGAAAGTCGCGCAGAGCCTTTCCGGTGATGCCGAGCTCGGCGGCGATGTCGTTTGGGGTGATCATGTACCCAACCATGACAGAGGTCAGTAGAAGGGGCAAGGTGTTCGTGAAGGTGACCAGAGGTCGTCAAAGGTCACAAGGTTTCTGAAGGTCAGCGAAGGCGCGCCGATGCTTCTTGGTGCCATCACTGACCGACCGACTTCACGTCTCTGGTGTTGCAGGGTCTGTCGTAGCGGGCAGACTCGGGCTCGTGGCGCGTGGAGGTGCGGTAGCTCGGTTTACCGAGGAGACACCGTCGCTCGACTCGTACTGGCGGACGAATGTGCTGTTCGGTCAGAACGTCGCGTCGTACAAGTTCGCTCTCGCCGGCGCGCTGCTCGAGGTTGGCGGTGGTGCAGAGTTGGTCGGCCTCGACGAACTCGCGCTGCCGTTCGCGAATCGGGTCGCTGAGCATCTCCGCTCTCACGACAAGCAGGGCACCTTCCTGAAGCGCCGGTTTCTCGACGCTTGTCGGGCGTTCAACCGGGGCAAGCG
>JANOTN010000027.1:0-6085 GCA_031416375.1 Ilumatobacteraceae bacterium | reverse complement strand
CCACACGTCACGGAGAACACTGATGGACGGCAGCCTCTTCCGCTGGATTAACCGACTCGCCGACCGCACCGACTGGGCGCACGGGTTCTTCACCGCGTACGCGAAATACGGCATCGTCCTCTTCGCCGTCTTGCTGCTCGCCGCCTACCTCGACGGCCGCCAACACGGCGACCTGCCCGAGGTCGCCGGCAGCGTCTGGGCCGCCGCCGCAGCACTTGTAGCGCTCGCCGTCGGGCAACCCATCGGAGGCGCCGTCGACCGCGCTCGACCGTACGAAGCGATGACCGCCATTCAGTTGCTCGTTCACAAGACCACCGACTTCTCGTTTCCCAGCGACCATGCGACGGCCGTCGGAGCCGTCGCCGTCGGACTGTTGTTCACCAACCGCCGATGGGGCACGATCGCTGCTGTGCTCGCAATCGTGATGGCCTTCACCCGCGTGTACGTCGGAGCGCACTACCCTGGAGACGTCCTCGCCGGACTTGTCCTCGGCGGCACGGTTGCAGCGGTTGGCCGATTCGTCGTGGTGCCAGGGCTCATACGAGTCGCGTCATGGATGAGTCGCACGGTACTCCGCCCCCTCGTCTCGGGCGGTACTCCACTGACGCAGGCTGCGTAGAAGCGGAATGGTCCCCCCGACGCGGATCGCTTGGCGGAGATCCCGCACGAAGCAGCCCTCCAGAGCATTGAGGAGATCCGGGTCATACGGGGGCAACGGGCGGATTGACTCAGATGTAGGCAGCTGAATTGAACTGGTCGATAAGCTTGAGCACCTCGTCGGTTATGTCGGCGGTGGCGCATAGCGGCAGATTGGTGATCGAGGAGGCTTCTGGCCGTCTGCTCGCTCAATAGCAGGGGCGTTGCATCGACGCTGAAGGAACCTTGCGGTCGGCAGCACTGCACAGTCCACCGTTTGTGTCACAGGTTTCGGGTTCGTTCACGAAAACGGTGACAGGAAGCACCCCGCCAGCAGTACCGGGATCCAACCAGGTTGCGGGCACGCCGAAGCGCACGGATTTTGGGGTGAGGTTCGGCTAGCAGAGTGTGGTCTGTTGCTGGTCGGATGGTTGGTTTGGTCGCCGGTTGATGGTTGGTTCGGTTTGCCAGATGGTTCTGTCTGGTCGCCGCCAGGTGGCGATCCGACCGGTGGTCATGGTCAATCGCCAGCCGCCTTCGTGGACGAGGTGGTGATGCTTCTCACACAAGGGGAGCATGTTGTTGATCGAGGTGTTGCCGCCGTTGCGGAAGAACTCGATGTGATCCATCCGAACGTTTGGTGTCTGACACCAAACGTTCCCGTCGCCAAACGTCGAGTTGTCTGGTGATGAACGTTTGGTGTCTGACACCAAACGTTCCTCTCCGACGATCTCGACCGATGCGGACCGGTCAGCCCAGTTCGACATCTCCGTTCACGCCGCCCCGCAGATCGAGATGCTCGTTGGCGGCCAATTCGGAGACTCAGAGTGGTCGTTCATTGCTGGGGAAACCAATTCGCCAGTTCTCGTGTTTGATTTCAAAACCGAGGCGTTCGTAGAGTCGACGTGCCGGATTGCCAACTGTCACCGCGAGGCCCAGTTCCAGACGCCCCGTGCGAGCAAGTTCGTGCGCCGCACGCGAGATCAGCGCGGCACCCAAACCCTGGCCGCTCAACGACGGTTCCACGAAAATGTCCGTGATCCAAGGGCCACCAGTCTCGTCGCCGTCCCGCGCCAACTCCGACACCACAATCGCACCAGCTACGCGCCGAGTCGCGAGAAGGACGTGCCGTGACGCGTCCGGAATCCACGCGCCGGGCTCCTCACCACGGATATACGTCTCGATCATGCGCGCCGTTGCCACGGGGTCGTCATCTTCTGGCTGATGGTCGACATGGTCACCGGAGTACGACCGCGACGCCACTTCTGCATACTCACTCGACAACGTGATGGTCATCGGTTCCAGGCCGTACCTGACAGGAAGCGGGGCGTCGGGCACAGCGCTCGTGAGGTCGAGGACCATCGTGAAGAAATGGCGGACCAGTACGCCGCCGTTCTCGATCAGAGCGTGGGCTCGATCAGGCTCATCGATCACGCACACCTCCGACTGACCCATCATCCCAGCCTCGCAGAACGGGCACACACTGCGGACGCCTGATGCCGACAACGCCGACCGACTGCGGCAAGCTGTGCACGTGACCGTTCAATGAATCCGATCTCGCGCCGTCAGTTTCTCGCCTTGTCAGCGAGTGTCACGATCGTTGCCTGCAGCGGCAAGACATCGCCGGGTACCGACTCTGACGCCGACGCGCCGACGTCAACTTCCGGATCCGATCCGACGACGAGCACAACGACGACGAGCACAACAACGACGACAACAACCGCGACCCCACCTACAACGCAACCAGCAGCAGCCGAACTCGCTGCCGACCCGTTCACGCTCGGTGTCGCTTCTGGCGATCCGGGCCCCACGAGCATCGTGCTCTGGACGCGCCTCACTGGCGATCTGCCCGACGAGATTGCCGTCGAGTGGGAACTGCTCGACGGCGACGACGTTGTCGCCAGCGGAATCGAATCGGCCACGGCTGACAACGCCCACACGATCCACGCCGTGGTCGAACTCGATCGACCACTCGAGTACCGCTTCAGGGCAGCAGGCTGGGAAAGCCAACGCGGCCGAACCCAACCAGCCACTGGGCGCGACGAACTGCGGATCGCCTCGGCGAGCTGCCAACACTTTGAGACTGGCTTCTACGCAGCCCACCGTGACATCGCAGAATGGAGGCCAGATCTCGTGCTGTTCCTCGGCGACTTCATTTACGAGGGCGCCGCCAACCAGGTCGGGGGTGAAGTCGTGCGTTCCCATGACGGCCCAGAGCCGACCGACCTCGCGGCCTACCGCGGTCGATACGCCCATTACCTCGGAGACACCGACCTGCAGGCGGCGCGAGCGGCCTGCCCGTGGATCGTGATTTGGGATGACCATGAAGTCGAGAACAACTATGCCGGCACCGCGGCCGCCACCGCGTCAGATGATCCGAGCCAAACGGCAACATTTGCCGATCGCCGAGCCCAGGCCTACCGAGTGTGGTGGGAACACACACCAACACGCCTCACCCCACCAGTCGATGGCGAGCCATACGCGATCTATCGCAGCGTCGACTACGGCGAACTTGCCCGAATCAGTGTGCTCGACGGTCGCCAGTTCCGCAGCGACCAAGAATGTGGCAGCCCGACCCTGAGCCCGGACCCACCGTGCGAAGCGGTGTTTGACACCGCTCGAACGATGCTCGGCGGCGAACAAGAAGAGTGGATCGCCGAGCGGTTTGCGAGCAGCCTCACGACGTGGAATGTGCTCGGGCAACAGACCGTGATGAGCGACGCCACGCTGCCGAATGGGGCGGTCCTCAACTACGACCAGTGGGATGGCTATCCAGCGGCCCGGCAACGACTACTCGCCTCACCACCCGAGAATCTCGTGGTGATCACCGGTGACATTCACCTTGCAGGCGTTGGTTCGCTGGGCGCCGCCGGTGTCGAGTTCGTGACGACAGCAATCTCCTCAACAGCCAACGTGCCTCCCGAGTTGGAGAGCGTCGTCCGAGATCTTCCCAACATCATCGACGCCGAACTGACCTACCGCGGTTACACGCGCCACACGGTCAACAAGGATCGCTGGCTCGCCGAGTTCCGAATCGTCGACAACATCGCCGACGCCACCTCCCCGGTCTCGACGTGGAAGTCCTTCCAAGTGGAGTCGGGCATCCCAATCGCTGTCGCGATCTGATCAGGCCCGTCTCGTCACCAGCAGGTTGGGTTCGGCGGCCCACAACACGATGCACGATTGATCGCGATCGAATCCCGGGAACAAAGGGCGAAGGACCCTTTGTTGCATCGGTCCGAACCCACATGCTGGTGGGCATGATGATCGGGACAATCCCACCCGAACTCCTGGTGACTGCTCTCGATTTGATCGCCGACGGCGTGGCGATCGTGGATGACAGCGGAATGATCCGTTACGCCAATCGCCCACTCGCCGACCTGTTCGGATACGAGAGGGGTGACCTCGACGGACAGCCGGTCGAGATGTTGGTACCACCCGAATTGCGAGAGACTCACGATCACCAGCGAGCCGCATACGCCGAACATCGAACCAATCGGCAGATGGGTCGACCCGACCTCGATATCGAGGGTCAACACGCCAGCGGCACACGTTTCCCAATCGACGTTCAACTCAGACCAATGCCCGGCACGCCGATGGTGACCGTCACGGTCCGCGACATGACCGACGTTCGGCGGGCGTCCGCAGACCGCGCCATCGGTCGCCTCGATCTCGCCGCAAGTGCCGAACGAGTCAAGCAGTTGATCGCTTGGCACGATGTCGTCATCCAACGACTGTTCGCCCTCGGGGTGCACCTTGACGCGCAAGCCGGGCGAGAGACTGGTGACAGTGCAGCTCGGCTCTCGGATGCCGCACGACGGGTCGATGAACTGATCGAGGTCGTTCGAGAGCAGATCTGCAACCGCGTGACAATATGACAGACATGCGGATCGCCATGTTCAGCGCCAAGCCCTACGAGCAGGCCAGTTTTGGGCACGCAAACGCCGCTGGCCACCATCGGATCGACATGATCGAGAACCGGCTCGAATCACGAACGGCGCCTCTCGCCGCCGGGGCCGATGCGGTGTGCGTTTTCGTCAACGACGTGGTCGATGCGGACGTGCTCGAGATTCTGTCCACGCTTGGCGTTCGTCACATCGCACTGCGCTGCGCGGGATACAACAACGTCGACCTCGAGGCCGCCGAGAGGCTGGGGCTGACCGTCGTTCGCGTGCCTGCCTATTCGCCGAACGCCGTCGCCGAACACACGATTGCGCTGATCCTCGCCCTCAATCGCCGCATCTACAAGGCCTATAACCGAGTACGAGACGGCAACTTTGCATTGGACGGCTTGGTCGGATTCGACCTTGCGGGGAAGACGGCCGGAATTGTCGGCACCGGGCGGATCGGTGCACTCGTCGCCCGTCTGCTGTGGCACTTCCGCTGTCAAGTGATCTGCTTCGACCCGATCCACAATCAGGGCCTGATCGAACTCGGCATGGAATATGTCGGCATCGAAGAATTGTGGTCTCGAAGCGATCTGATCAGCCTCAACTGTCCGCTGACACCCGAAACTCACCACCTTGTGTCAGCGGCCACGGTCGCACTCATGAAGCCGGGAGTAATGGTCGTCAACACTGGGCGAGGTGCCCTCGTCGACACGGTTGCCGTGATCGATGGTCTCAAGACCGGACGAATCGGCTCACTCGCGCTGGACGTGTACGAGGAGGAAGCCGAGTTGTTCTTCGTGGACCGGTCAGACGAAGTCATCAACGACGATGTGTTCGCCCGCTTGCTGACGTTCCCCAACGTGCTGATCACCGCACACCAAGGCTTCCTCACCCGTGAGGCGCTGGCGGCGATCGCCGAGACCACACTCAGCAACGTGACGGATGTTCAGGATGGTCGCCCGTGCGCCAACGAAGTACGTGCCGTCTGAACTCCGACCCGAAGGCCTGAACAGAACCGGATCAGGGTGCGAGATCGAGGAGAAGACTCGCAATATCGCGTAGCGCGCTGACGACCACTGGTCCGGCATTGCCTTGGCTCGTTGCAACTCGCGACACCGAAATCGACCTCGCCAGTCACGTACCTCACGTTGCATCCAGCCAAGGTCGAGCGTCATCCTGGTATGCATTCCATGCGTCGGAATCGGCCCGCATTTCGATCTCAGCGCGTTCCATGGCGGCGAAGAAATCCTGCCTACGAAGCGCCTCCAACGCAGCATCAAGCGTGTCGATCATCGCCCCACGGGGCCGGCCAAAGTGCTTCGCCCTTGACCTCGTTGGAACTCCAACCGGCGGCGCAGGGTGAGGTCAGAGTCACCGGCTGACCGATCTGCTCCCAAAGAACTGCCGGTCTCGCACCATGCCAACGTAACGCCAACGAAACTGACGTCGTATCGCTGATCGGAACTCCGTACGTCTCGACTGAGTGACCGAGCCATGCTTCCGGTAGCCCATGCGGTAGCAGCACATCGCCGTCAGCCACCAGCGTCTCGAGCCACGGC
>JANOTN010000026.1:0-5895 GCA_031416375.1 Ilumatobacteraceae bacterium | reverse complement strand
CGAGCGGGCCTCGGTGAAGCCGTGCCCTGCGAAGTACGACGTGGCGTCGTGGCTGCGCTGCCCGACGTGGCAGTAGAACACGATCGGGGTGTCGCGGGGCCAGCGCATCACGATCTCCGCCATCGCCTCGGTCATCAGAGTGGCCCCCTCGATCCGGGCTAGCTCCCACTCCGCCGGAGTCCGGACATCGAGCAAGCGAGGCGACTTGCCACTCGCCAACGACGCCGCCACCTCCCGAGGACTCACCTGGGCGCGCCGGTCGATCTCCTCAGCATCCTTGAGGAAGGCGATCACCTCTTCGAGATCGAGGTTGTCATGGCTGCGGGCCACCTCTTCCAGCCTCTCGCCGAGCTCGTACCCGCAGCTGTTGCACCCGCCGATGTGGTACTGGCGGAACAGGGCCCGTTGGGCGCTCGGATACGTCTCCAGGACCTCCCCCATCGTGCTATCCCCGGTGATCGTGAGAATGCTCATCCATCGCCTCCTTGTCGTCTCGACGTCCACCGGCTGTGGCGAGCCTCTGATGCTCTAGCATAGTTATGCAAGTTGCAACTTGTCAACCTGGCGCACAGCTTCGTGGTGATGTATACTGCGATCGTGAACAGCGCACCCGTGGTGTCAGCCGAACTGTCGTCGGCGCAACGCCACGTCCTTGTCGCCCTCAAGAGACGAGGCGAAGCGTCAGCAGACGAACTGGCCGAGTCCCTCGGAATCACTCCGAGCGGAGTCCGCCAACACCTGGCCGTGCTCAGGTCAGCGGGGCTCGCCGTCTCGCGTCAGGAAAGGGGTCGGTCCGGACGGCCCGTCGATCTCTACCACGGCACCGATCTCGGCGAAACCCTGTTCGCCGGAGCATCCGGCGACCTCTCGCTCGAGCTGCTCGGCCACATCGAAGAGGAAGACCCCGACCTCGTTGCCCGCGTCTTCGAGCGACGCCGACGCCACCGTGTTGAGCAAGCCGGCGAGCAGCTGGTCGGCAAGAACCTCGACGAGAAGGTGGCGATCCTGGCCAAGATCCTCGACGCGGAGGGGTATCTGGCCGACTTCGACAAGCTTGCCGACGGCACCTACCAGATAAACCTGCACAGCTGCCCCATCTGGGCAGTGGCGTCCCGCTACGGACACGCCTGCACTACCGAACTAGAATTCCTACGCGAGTTGCTCCCCGAGGCAGAGATCGAACGAGGCGCACACAAAGCAGCGGGCGCCTACGTCTGCGGGTATCTACTCCGACCTCGCGCCGACAAGCCTCCGGCGGGAGAGCCCGACGGGACGGAACGACGGCCTGACCGGCACAAGAAATCCTCCTAAGGGCACCGCACCTGCACCCACACCGTCACACCACGCACAGGACGCGCCGGCGGGTACCGTCGTGGGGTCGGCCTCGTCCTGGCTTCCTCGTGGGTCGTGACCTTCGGCCCTGTCAGGCGTCCAACGACGGTGGGAGACTCGATCACATGTCCAGACCGAACGCTGCCACCGGCGTACGCCACCCCCGAAGCCAAGGAGCTCCCTCATGAACGACCCACGTACCCTGGTCTTCGGTGACGACAGTTCACCAGCAGCCGACATCGCCTGGTTGTTCATCAACAATCATCGCTGGCCGGGCTGGCGCCTCGAGGTCGTCGCCGCCCACATGCCCGAGACAGCGGCCCCGCTGCCCCGTCAAGACACCGACCTCCACGCCTGGAATCCCCCGCAGCGTCGCAAAGTGTTCACCGAAGCTGAGTTCGCCGAGGTGGTCGAACTCACCGCCGAAGCCGACCCACGCCTGATCCTCTCCCGCGACAGCGACCTCCTCGTGATCGGACCGCGTGGGCATGGGTTGCTGAAAGCACTACACGTCGGCAGCACCGCAGACTGGCTGCTGCTTCACCCGCCGGCCCCGCTCCTCATCGCCCGCCACGGCCAGACCGTGCGCAGCGTCGTCGTCTGTGCCGACGGCTCACCCCACGCCGACAAGGTCACCAGAGTGCTGGCCGAGCTGCCGTGGGCCGACCAGTTGGCGATCACCATCCTGGCCATCGACGACCACCGGATCGATGTCGACACCGCCACCGGCAGCGTCCGCGAGCGACTCGAAGCGGTCGGCGCGACCGTCAACGTCCGCGTCGACAGCGGCAAACCAACCAAGATGATCCACCGTCACCTCGCTGATACCTCCCCCGACCTGGTGGCACTCGGCACCCGTGGCCTCACGGGCCTCCGCCACCTTCGCCTCGGATCGACCGCCAGCGCAGTCGCCCGAGCTGCGACCTGCTCGGTTCTGGTCGCTTGCGACGAGAACGAATACGCCCGCACGATCGAAACCGACCGATAAGTCACCCAGGTGGTGGCGGCGCCAACACCACCGACCAAGGGCATCGTCAGGGGAGTTCGCACGAGTCCCGCGTCTCACCCGGCGGCCCGTAGGAGCAGAAGTCGCGCCCCGAGCCGCCGAAGAGGTGGTTGACTCCCGTGCCACCATCGAGACGGTCGGCACCATTACCGCCATAGAGGTCGTCGTTGCCGCCGCCGCCTCCGAGGTGGTCGGCTCCGTCGTTGCCGTACATGTCGTCGTCGCCGGCGCCGCCCGACAAAACGTCGTTGCCAGCCTGGCCCTCCATGTGATCGTTGCCGTCCTGGCCTTCGAGTCGATCGTCGTCGGCGCCGCCGTACATCAGGTCACGGTCGGATCCCCCGTAGAGGCGATCATCGTCCGCACCGCCTCGCATGGTGTCCGTGCCGGTGCCGCCGTGCAGATCGTCGCGACCGGCGTCACCTTCGAGGACGTCGTCGCCGGCCCCACCATCGATGTCGTCGGCGCCCTCGCTGCCCTCGAGCCGATCCTCACCCAACTCGCCAAACAGTGTGTCGTTACCCAATCCCCCGTAGAGGCGATCGTTGCCGTTGCCCCCGTACAGATCGTCTCTGCCGTCGCCGCCGAAGAGCTCGTCGGCGGCGTCCTGGCCATCGAGATGATCGTTGCCGCCTTCGCCGTACAGCCAGTCTGCGCCGAACGAGCCGATCAGGGTGTCGCTGCCGGGGCCGCCGAGGATGCGATCGTTTCCGAATCCACCAAACAGGTCGTCATTCGCACCGCCACCGTTGATCGTATCGTCGCCGTTGGTTCCGTAGATTTCGTCGGGACCGTCACGACCGACGATTGTGTCGTCACCATCGCCACCTGACATCCAGTTGGCACCGTCGGTGCCGTACAGCTGGTCATCGAACCGCGAGCCCACGACCTGTTCGATCGAATCGAGGGTTTCAGATCCCCAGCCGCTGCCGGTCCCTGCGCGTAGGTCGACCACTACGGGCGACGGGGAATTGGTGTAGATGATCCGGTCGAGGCCGGAGTCGCCGAAGACTCGATCGACGCCGCCCAAGGCCACGATCAGGTCGTTGCCGCCAAGCGCGCAGATCACGTCGTTGCCGGGTGTGCCGATCAGCGTCTCGCTCGCAGCGGAACCCACGATCGTGCAGATGTCACCGTCGTCGATGATGCTTACCGTTGCCATCGGATCACCGATCGTGGCGTTCGTGGCGCCGAACAACTCGACCAGGAACGTCTCGGTTGGTTCGCTGTAGAGGTCTGGTTTGACCGCCACGTTGAAGGTCAGCGACTGGAGCGTGGCCGCACTTGCCGGGAAGGTGACCGAGCCGGTGGTGGTGACGTAATCGGCGTCCGGGGCGATTGGTCCGGCTTTGGCTGTGCCGTCGATCGTCCGATAGCTGACGGTGACCGGCTGCGTCGTCGCACCGGCCAGTCGCACCGTGATCGTCACGTTGCGCTGACCGGTCGCCGGCTCCTCGATCGAATTGTCGACGACGGTGAGCACCGGTAGCACCGGCGGGGCGGTCACCGTGACCAGGAACGTGTCACAGCCGATGCCACCATCGTCGTCGGTGACACAGAGCCGCACGGTGAACGGTCCGGCGACCGTGTAGCTGTGAGTTCCGGCCACCGTGTTGGCAGCCTGGTTGACCGTACCGATGGTGACGACTCCGTCACCCCAGTCGATGGACGCGGCATGCGTGTCGAGCGTGCCGGGATCGGCGTACGTTCCTGCGAGGGTCACCACTTGACCGGTCTGCACGCCCCGGTCGGGACCGGCGCTCACGGTCGGGTTGACGTTCGTGACCGTCACCATCGTGGTGGTCGTATCCGACAGACCGTCGTTGTCGGTGACTGTCAACTCGACCGTGACGGTGGCGTCGTCGACGCCACTCAGCAGCGGCGAGGGTGCCGTCGCGTCGTTCAGTGTGGCGCCGACGGTCACGGTCCATGCGTACGCCACGATCGTCCCGTCGGAATCGGTCGAACCGGTGCCGGTCATCCCGATCGACGATCCCTCGGCGACAGTCGCCAATCCACCGATCACAGCCGTCGGAGGCTGCGGCGGTGTGACCACGTCGACGGTGACCGTGTCACAGCCGATCCCACCATCGTCATCAGAAACACACACCGACACGACATAAGTGCCAGGACTCGAATAGGTGTTTGACGCCTCGAACGGGCTCGACACCGAACCCACCGACACCGGCCCCGAACCGTCACCCCAATCGATCGTGGCCGTATGCGTGTCGACGATGCCGGGATCCGTGAACACAACACTCAACACAACCAAATCGCCTTCGTTGACGCTGTGATCGGCGCCGGTATTGACCTGCGGATCGGCGTTGGTGACCGTGACTGACACCGTCGCCGTGTCACACACGTTTGCCGGGTCGCAGACCTCGACATCAAAGATATAGATCCCGTTGTCAGCCGGGGTGAACGTCGGCGTTGCCGTGGATCCGCCAGACAGCGCCGCGGTCGGGGTCCAACTGTAGCTGAACGGCCCTACCGGGTCATCGGCATCTGACACGGTCACCGAAAGCTCGATCGGTGTCCCCTCGACGGTGTCGAACGGACCGCCGGGCGTCACCACCGGAGCATTGTCGAACACCGACTGCCCGAAACGTGTCACCGTGGTGAACGTGACCGTTGCACCGGCGGCAACGTTGGCGTCCCACTGCTGACTCAACGTCACGTCGTAACGGTTGTCGGTAACACCATCGGCATTATTGTCACCGGAGATCTGACCATCATCGGCCGCCGGAATCGCACCAGCAGCGATGATCGCCCCGGTGTAGTTGTACGGCTGGATCGTCCACCGATCCGGGATGACACGACCACCGATTGAACCTTCGATGCCCACGTAGGTGGCCGGGTTGGCCGGGTTGTCGGCCTGGTCGAATTCATACAACACAGCACCACCGAAACGGGCCGCCCCGCCATCGACGAGGGTGCTGTCGAACTGTAAATCGCCGTCCAAATGACGCACCGCGGTCAGCCCAACATCGGCCGCCGAGGTATTCGTGATCTCGTACTGCTGGGTCAGCGTCGCCTCGCCGCCGGCGATCGGTGACACCGTTTGGGTGAGCACGATCGTCAAATCGCCGAGCACCGTGCGAGTCACCAACTGCGTCGCCGACTCCGACACGATCACCGGCGTGGCACCCGTCTCACAAGCCGACAAGAATCCTGGGACGCTGCTCAGAAACACGTCAGACGAAAACGTCGAACTGGCCGAGCCGACAGCGCCCGCCGGATTGAAAACGGCACCCGGCTCACCGGTACGCGCCGTACCGAACCGGCCGAGCGCGTCAACCAAGACAGCAAGCGCACCCTCATCAGTAGCCGGGGCGCCGTTCGACAACGTCCGCAACACCGGATCACACACCGCCACACCGGCAACCTCGATCGTCACCGTGTCACAACCGGTACCGCCATCGTCATCAGAAACACACACCGACACGACATAGGTGCCAGCGCTCGAATAGGTGTGCGACACCTCGAACGGGCTCGACACCGCACCAACCGACAACAAACCCGAACCGTCACCCCAATCGACCGTCGCCGTATGCGTG
>JANOTN010000025.1:0-3018 GCA_031416375.1 Ilumatobacteraceae bacterium | reverse complement strand
CGATCCCGCTGCCCCCGTCGGCGGTGAGTGCTGACGATGCACCGTAGTTGGCATTCGGACGTCGCTCGTCGACATAGGAATCGCCCGTGGGCGTCACGACGATGACCGACGTCGTCGTAAATCCCCAGGTGGAGGCGGGGGCGAGGTTGCCCGCCATATCTGCGGCCCCACTCAACTCGACCACATACGACGCCAGACTCCCCAACGGGGCCGACGGTGTGAACGTCGCTGTCCGGCTCGACACTTCGTAGCCGACAGCGCCTGCCACGGGCGCTGCCTGATCGTCGAGCAGGCGCAGCGATGCCCCGCTGATCGACGCCGCATCCATGGCTTCGGAGAACACCACACGAATCAATGCGGAAGCCGGCACGCCCGCGGCACCACCAACAGGATCTGTCGACAACACTGTCGGAGCGACGGTGTCAACTGTCCATTGCGCCACCGCCGGCGACGGGTCCGTATTCCCAGCGAGGTCGGTGGCGACGACTTCGAACGTGTGTACACCGTCCGCCAACGACGACAGTGACACCGGCGACGCACAATCAGCGAAACCTCCACCATCCAACTGGCAGCGGAACGTACTGGCTGGCTCAGTGGCAGAGAACGTGAAGCTCGCCGATCCCGACGCCGTGTACGGCTCGGGGCCGGACTGGATGATCGTGTCGGGGCCGGCGATCGCCTGGGTCGTGACCTGCAGCGTCGGCGGGGACGAACCTTGCCGCGAGTAGAAGGCAAGGCCATCGCTCGACTGCGGCACGAAGCCGAGGTCGAGGGTCCCATTTCCGGTGATTCCACTCGTCACATCGATCTCGAGCCAAGCCCCGACAGCGATCGTTCCGAGGTCGAGAATCGGCTGGCCGATCAGTGCCGGTTGCGTCGACCATGTCACCTGGTTCTCTGTCCAACCGGGTTCGACGATGTGCACCAACGGACCATTGGTCGTCCCGTTCGTGACGTACGTGCGCAGGCGCGCCTCGATCACCTGGCCTTGGAGCGACGACAGGTCGAAACGGATGAGACCGCGCCGCGCCGCCCCTGCGTTTCCATCGACGTCGATCACGGTCGATGTCCCGTAGTTAGTGGCAGGCGCTGCCTGATTGATGAAGCTGTCGGCGGTTGCCGACAGCGTGACGACAGAGATGGCGCTGACATTCCACGTGTGGGTGGCGGGTGACTGATCGGTGTTGCCGGTTGAATCGGTGGCGCGGACAGCAAAATCGTGGACGCCGACGGCGAGCCCGGAGTAGCTCTTCGGTGACGAACACGCCGCCCAGGCACCCCCGTCGAGGCGACACTCGAAGGTCGATCCGGCCTTGCTCGAGAAGAACGCGAACACGGCGTCGTCGGGTCCCGACGAGTCAGGTGGCGCCGACGAGATCACGGTGTTGGGCGCGGTGGTGTCGGCACCGAGCACGATTTGATTGTGGAGGTAGCGCTTCGTGGAATCGTCGCCGGCGATGATCACCAACCCCGACTGGTTCCCGACCGCCTGCTTGGTGGATGAGACGTTGTTGACTTTGGGATCGAGCGAGCTAACGATGATCGGGGTCCCGAGGCCCGGGGCGAAGCTGATCGCGGAGAGGGGAGCGGACTTGTAGTAGATGACCCCACCGCTGCAGCACGGAGCGGAAGCGAACACGTACACGCGGTCGTTGTCTTCGTCGAGTTGGACGATTGGTCGCGTGTGCTGCTCGGCGACGGTCGCAAACGTGTAGCGCGACCACGTGCCGTTGAGTTCGAGCACCGACAGGATGATCAGCGGATCGGCCGGACCGTTAAGCGATGTCTTGGTGACCGCAAACACGCGTCCGTCGTTGGCGGCCTTCAGGTTGAGGTGGTCATCGGCCCATTCCGTCTGCTGAACCGCAGGGTTCAGGGTCCACTCACTGCCGAGGGTGCCGTCGACGTGATCGGCGAAATACATCGCGTGGTCGTTCTGGTTGCTCCACATCACCCCGATCTTGCCGCCGTGGGCGACGACCGCCGATTGGTCCTCGGACATCAGGTTCGTGGCGCCAGCGGTTGGCAGGACGAAAGGGGTCACCCAGGTCGCGTCGTCGACCGTGGAATGTGTCACGTACACGCTGTTCGACCTCGTGTAGGTCACCCACAACGTGCCGGTCGTGTCCTTGTCCATCACGGCGGACTCGGTGCCGCCTGTGACGATCGTCACAGGAAATCCGGGAGCGAGCTGATACGTGCGGGTCGATGGCGAGTAGCTGTACCGTCGAAGTTCCATCGGGGTCGAAGCGGTTGCGGAGACCTCGGCGGATACGACATAGAGGCTCGTCCCGTCGAACAGCAGGTCGAGCCGGGCATTGTTGCGCGGCTCGACGAGGACGGTCGTGTCGCTCCATGTCTGGGTGACCTCGTCGAGCTGCCAGATCGAGTAGCCGTCGAGTGACGTACTGAACAGCGCTCCCCACCAGGCACCGTCGTTGAACCACAGTTTGCTCTGCGGCTTCTGGCCTGTGGGCGCGGAGACACCGGAGGCGGCGAACGATGGGTCGCGATAGCCGATGTCGGTCGGTGTTGCCGAGGCCGACATCGAGCCAAAGCCAAGTGATGTGATCGAGCCCGCCAGGCTCATTAACAACGCCGCGAGAACGCGAGGTGAACGCATAGATGCCGCCTAATCCATTGTGGTCGTGGATGGTTGGACCCACGATTCGAAAGATTAGTTCAAGATCAAGCCAAAGAAAAGTCCGATTTTCGAGTTCGCTTTGACTAGCTGCTCTTGACTAGTTGTTGACGAACTGGTAAGCACCGGCATCGGGCCAGACGCCATCGATCGGGGCACCGTCGAAGTCCGTGGGATAACCGAGCGGCGCACCAATGTCGATGGCGGGGCTGTACCCAGCTAGATGAAGGTCGACCGACACCCGATCAACCCAACCAGGGTCGGCGACGACATCGGTTGGGTCGAGCGCAAACTGAGTTTGACCGCCCGAGAACACGTTGTGACCACCGACGAATGCCCCATCGGCGTACCCGGCTTTCCAGGAGGCTTCGATGATG
>JANOTN010000024.1:0-2883 GCA_031416375.1 Ilumatobacteraceae bacterium | reverse complement strand
CATCATCGAAGCCTCCTGGAAAGCCGGGTACGCCGATGGGGCATTCGTCGGTGGTCACAACGTGTTCTCGGGCGGTCAAACTCAGTTTGCGCTCGACCCAACCGATGTCGTCGCCGACCCTGGTTGGGTTGATCGGGTGTCTGTCGACCTTCATCTAGCTGGGGACAGCCCCGCCATCGACATTGGTGCGCCGCTCGGTTATCCCACGGACTTCGACGGTGCCCCGATCGATGGCGTCTGGCCCGATGCCGGCGCCTACCAGTTCGCCAACAACTAGATGAGAAAATCCAAGGGGTGGGGGTTCGGGTGTGGTGTGTGGTCAGTGGTCGTAGGCGGTCAGGGAGCGTAGGACGGGTTGGCCGCTGTGGTGGTTGTGCCAGATCGCGACGGTCAAGGCGAGGAGTCGTTGGAGGACGCGCACGAGAACGCCTTGTTGGCCGTGTCCGCCGTGTCGTTCCAGGCCGAGCTGGCCTTTCAGCGTGTCGAAGACCGACTCGACGATCTGACGGATCGGTTTCAGCTGTTTCGCGCCGGGCCGTTTCTTCTCCCGTTTCAGGCTGGGCCGCACGAGTTCGACGCCGTGCTCGGCGAGGCGGGCCTCGAACTCGCGGCTGGCGTAGCCTTTGTCGGCGACGATGGTTTGCACGCCACGTCCCTCGAACAGGGTCGGGTCGTGATCGAACATGTCGATCGCGACTTCGCGTTCGTCGAGTTTCGGGTTCGCTAACGCGAACGTGATCGGCAGCCCGGCCGGGGTGCACACGAGATGCAACCGCAACCCATAAAAGTACCTCGAGTGCGACGCGCAGTAGCCGTAGCCGGCCCAACCGGCCAGGTTCGATCGTTTCACGGTCGGTCGCGATCGGGCGGTCTCGACCGGTGTCGAGTCGATCAACCAGGTGTCATCAGCCCACACGTCAGTGTCTTGACCCAAGATCCTGATCAATGCCTGCAACTGTCCAGCGGACTTCCGGAGCCGCTTGTTATACCCGGCCTGACCAGGCAACAGGTGCCGCAAATGTGTGTCAGCGTGGCGGAGCCAGCGGGCCTCTTCGTTGAAGCCCTGCAACACCTGCAGCACCGCCAATGTCAACAACTCGGCATCGGACAGCTTCGGTGCCATCCCGACCTTCGGGCGCGGGGAGCGTCCACGTAGCTCCGTAGAAACTACGTGGACGCCACGCGCCGTACCAAATACGATCTGGCTCGATGTCATCCACACAACCCGTCCAAGGGACGTGCATCTTCTGTCCGAATCCGTCGGGGTCTCGCGAGCATGTCTGGCCGGACTGGCTTCGGCGGTTTTTGATATCCCAAGTCGCGGGTCTCGACCAAGCCGACCGGGAACGACTCGATCGGGAGGCAAACATCACCACGACCCGCGTATGTGACGCGTGTAATCGGAACTGGATGCGCAAGCTCGAAGAGCGCTCCAGCCCGATGCTCAAGGTGTTGATGGTCCAGGGCCGCTACGAGATCTCTCAGCGGGACATCTTCTTCCTTCGCCGGTGGGCGATAAAGACAGCAGCGGTCTTCGAGGCTTTCGACGGGAATCTTCACACCTCGGACCAGCTGCGGAAGACCCTTCGCAACGGCTCCTCGCCAGACGATGTCGCTGTGATCCTGGGCGCGTACAAGGGCAACACCATGCTCATGCACTCGCGATCTGTCTACGCGGATCCACAGCAGAACGGACAGACGGTGACCTGGGTGACCCTCGTTGCCGGATCGATGGTGCTATTTGTGTTTAACGAGTTCACCCGGCACAAGTCGGTGAACCTCAGGCCAGAAGTGCAAGCTCATTTCGTTCAACTAGCAAAGTCGGATCCGTCGCCGATCTCGTGGCCGTACGGTAATCCCATCCACGATGACCTTCTCGACGTGGCGAGTCGGGGTCCGAATCCAGAGATGAGGCTCGACTAGGGTGGAAGTGCGAGAGTAGCTACCAGGTACCGGGTGCCAACTCCTGCGTCAGCTGGAACGGTTGCCTTGAGGTCGGGCGCACGTGAGCGGATGTCGGCCTCCGTACGCAATTCGCCGCCACGGCGGCAAAGCCGATGGTGGAGGCCACGGATCTCATATCGCGCTAGAATCCGATCGTACCTGCAACAAGTCAGCGTGTCATCGATCACTGTCTGGTCGCCAACAGAAACCCTAACTGTACCGAAATGGAGTGCCCCTCTCGCCTGTTTCGAGTTCTGCCGACGGTGCAATATTGCTGGCGAAGACGCCGATCCGTTCGAAGAGTCGATCCCGAGCGTCATCTGCTCGGTCGATTCTGCAAAGTTGCCGTTGCCGCAGCCTCCACTGTTCAACCGCCCACAACGTCTACACTGCCGCTGTCGTGATGACCGGTTGAACTCGCCCGCCGATACTATGTGCGAAGACGCGCCACCCACCGGATTGCCCATGGCCGTCGCCGAGTTTCGCCATGCGTGCAACAGATCGCGTATCCGCCGCTGTGATGGGAAATACAATTAGTTGTGATCACATTAAAAAATCAAGAGTCAAGGACATGATAGTGGGATCAAGTCGGACCGTGAGAAATACCATCGTATGCGGCATCGTGGCTTCCAGTTTAGGTCTGCTTGTAGGAGTCCTGTCCGAAGGGTTTGATAGCGGAGAATCTACGCTGGCCCTAGGCTGCATGGTGGATCAAGGAGGCGGATTATATTCGTGGCACGATCCGTGTCCAGTAACCATACCCTTACCGACGATTCCAGTGGACGCGTCCCTTGTCGTGGCGGGTGGTGTGTTGCGGGTGAATGTTCCTGAGGCGGTTGGTGGCAAGGTCGTTTTGGGCCAGTTGACAGTCGATCGGGTTGTCGACCCGGGCTTCGTGACGGCATACGGTTGTGATGACGGGATCCCACGAGATTCGGG
>JANOTN010000023.1:0-30074 GCA_031416375.1 Ilumatobacteraceae bacterium | reverse complement strand
GGGCTTTCTTGGTGGCGGGGGCAGGATTTGAACCTGCGACCTTCGGGTTATGAGCCTCCCGAGGTTCGTCTGCTCTTGTGCGTGACCTCGGCGTACATGTCGTTGGCGGGATTGTCGCAGCTCGTCCCGGCCATCGACGGTGGACGCCGGGAGGCGCGCCTCCCGGTGGGGACCGGGACGACCGTCAGCTTCGGCGGGCGGACCGTGATCCGATGCCACCCCGCCTGCCCGTGGCCAACCCGTCGGCCGCGCAGGGTTGTGTACAGCAGTCGGCACCAGCCGAACTGGCGAGGCGGACCGCAGTGGTCGCGAGCACGGCAGGATGTGACCGTGAACTACATCGAGGTGGCCGACGTTCGCGTCGGGTTCGAGCGCCGGGGGCATGGTCCGCCGTTGTTGCTTCTGCACGGGTTGCCGGGCGACGGCCGGCTTTGGCGGCACCAGCTCGACGATCTCAGCGACGAGTTTATGGTCATCGCCTGGGATGCGCCCGGCTGTGGGCGGTCTGCAGATCCAGTGGACCCGTATGGAACAAGTGAGGTCGCTCAGTGCCTGGCCGGCTTCATCGAGCTGCTGGAGTTGGAGCGGCCGCATCTGCTGGGGCTGTCGTGGGGTAGCGGGGTTGCGCTCGAGCTGTACCGCATCGCGCCCACCGTCGCGCGCAGTCTCGTGTTGGCTTCCGGCTACGCGGGCTGGGCCGGCTCGCTGCCGAGCGATGCTGTGGCGCAACGCCTCGACGCCTACCTGACGGCTGCCCGAACACCGCCGCAGGAAGCGTTGCGGAGCTGGGGGTCGGGCCTCTTCTCGCCTACCGCGTCGGTGGATCTCGTCGAGGAGGTGCTCGCGATCTGCTCGGACTTCCACCCCGACATGCTCGCGGCGTTGGCGCGATCGTTCGCCGAGACCGATCTGCGAAGCGTGCTACCGACGATCGCGGTGCCGACGCTCGTGCTTCACGGTGAGGCAGACACCCGCTCACCCCTCAGTGTCGGAAAGGCGCTCCACGCCGCCATCACGGGCTCGAAGCTCGCTGTGCTTGCGGGCGTCGGTCATGCGAGCAACGTTCAAGCGCCGCTGGCGTTCAATGCCGAGGTCCGACGCTTCCTCCGGTCCGTGCCAGCGTGAGGGCTCGACCCGCGTCACCGGCGATACCGATCGGTCAATCACCGAACGGCGAGAAGCCGCCGCCACGACTGTCGCCTTCCGTGCGCCGTCAGCGATCCCAGGACCGGGGGGCCGGTGGATGCCCGCCGTTCACCACGCACCGACCGGGGGGATGGAACGGCTCCCCTCCACCCGCACCCTCGACGAAGCCCGCGACGCCGCCGAGCTCGCCCGTCAACGGGCGATGCGGACCCTCGCCGTCGCCGACCCGGCCCGGCTCGACACCACCATCGCTACGTTCGCTCGGAGCGGCGACTACAGCCGTCATGAGCTCACGGTCCTGGTCGGACCGCGTCTCGACGAACCCGACCGCCAACGCCTCGCCATCGCCCCGCCCGGTGAACTGATCGAGCTGTTGGGCGCAGCCGGGCTCAGCGCCGCCGCGGCTGCCTCGCAGTCAAACCCACAGCCCTGCATAGAAGGGAAATGGATGTGACGGGAATTTGGGTCCCGACAATGCAGTAACTGTCCGCGAACCACCGCGGCACATGAACGGGAGACACGATGATGAAGCGCTTGTTGATCGTTGGTGCTTGCGATCGGAACCGCAGTGCTCGGCACCACGTCGCAGGTCGCAGCCGATCCCGGTATCGGCGGCTGGCACGATGTACCGGTTGATCAGCCTGGACGCGGCAGTCGAGGCAATCGACGAACGTCCGTACACGCCGGCCGAGATGGATGACCTCGCAGATCTGGTCGCAAACTTCGTCGATTTGAACGGCGACGAACTGATCTGTGTGAAGCAGTACGCGCGGAACAACGGTCAAGACAAGAAGTGGGGCTTCCCCGGCTACGTGATCACCAAGATCAGCGATAACACAGCCCAGGGTCAGTGACCTGATACACGGGTGTCAGGCAGCCGCTTGCTACTCCTCATCGCCGCGAAGCGTCCGCTAGCGCAGCACCGGCCGCCGACTGATCGCCCGGTCCACCAACAGCGGAACGCCCTTGTCACGCCACCATTCGATGTCGACGTTTCCTCCCGACATCCCGCCATGGTCGAGGTCCCTTCGGTACTGGTAATGCTCGACGGCCGTGTCGAGATCGAAGCCCGCTACCTGACGAAGTCCGTCGACGAACGCCTGGCGGGTCGCCGCGGGGTTCGACGGCGTCGCTGTCGTGCCGACGAGATCGCGCAGCGCCCGCCATGCATGCGGGTCACCGCGCGCACCCCACTGCCGGTGCACGATGTCGAACCCATCATCGAGCAGGCCCCTGCCCGGTTCGTCCGTCCGATGCCCACAGGTCGGACATTGCAGCACCGGCCCGTCCTCCGAGACGACATCGAGCGCGCACGGATCCTGGGCACAGTGGTATGCCGCGAACCCGTATCCGTCGAGTCTCTGCAAACCCATCAGCGAACGCTATCGGAGCCAGCAGACGGTCTCAGAGACGATCACCTCTGTAGCAGGAGACTGCCGAGCACGTCGGAACTGGACAAGCAGTGCGGCTTCGATGTGGAGGAGCGGCAACATGCGATGATGTCGACCGATGGTGCTCGATGAGTAGCAGCCACCACTTCGTCAGCGCCAGCGCATCTGAGATCTCTGACCTTCTCGGCGTCTCCGTGTCCGTCGTCCTGTCCGACATGTCCTGGTCGTTCACCGTGGTGGCCGACGGCGGGGAGACGGTCACTTTCTGGGTCGCGGAGAATCCCGAAACGGTCAGAGTGGGCGTCCGGGTGTCTGCGGACGGCGAGTGCTGCCGGTCGTTTTGAACCACGGCCTCGGCGTTCGGCACTAGAGTCCGAGGCGATGACGACGCTGTACGGCTCGAAGAAGGATCTGACGGTGAGCATCGGATTCTTCGTCCTCATCGCAGGGGCCATCGCTGCGTCCACCCTGGCCCGCGGCTCGACCATCGTGGGCATCGTCTTCCTCCTAATCGCCGTTGGACTCGTGATACTGGCGATCGTCCTGCATCGTCAGCCGGCCACCGAGATGCGCGTGTCAAACGATCTGATCGAACTCACCCGACCTGGCCGCACACTCGGGTCACTGTCTCGCAACGACACCGGCGGGAGGGTCGACGTGAGGCGCCACATCTACCGTGGACGAACGTTCTGGTCGTTGGTGCCCGCTGGCGGCGCGCCGGAGCCGGGGATCTCTGTGGGCGACTTCGTCCCCGACGAGATTCGCTCGGCCGCCGAGCAGCACGGCTGGGTGGTCAACATCGTCGAGTAACTCAACGCCTGGCCGATCCCGCTGGCCGGAACCGCGCCTGCGAGCGCCGCGCGGAGCCAACCGCTACCGATGAAGCACGTCGCTGCGGGCCAAATCGCCGAAACTCGCCGCGAAACGCCATTTCGCGACCCGTGTTCCGCGAGATGTCACAGCCGTGCCACTTCCGGAGCTGGTAGACGCACCGGTAGATGACCTCGCTGGCGCAAAACGAGAAATGCCCGGAAACGCACTGCTCTACCGGCGATCTTGAGATGGCGGATGGTGTCGCCATCTGGATCGAGAAGGCAGACGTCGGGAACCGGCACGGTGAGTAGACCGCGTTGTCGGCGGGCTTCGCGAATCAGACTGTCGACTTGAAAGACGCTCGGCTGGTCGCGATCTTTCGGTTGGAACAGCGGCGAATCTGAAGCAGTGCCCATCAGTTCCTCGCGTTTCGCCGTCGTGGGTCGTCACTGAGCATCGGCGGTGTTGGCGGGGGCTCCGTTGTCGCAGATGCAGAACTCGTTGCCCTCAGGGTCGGTCATCAGGATCCATGTACTGCCGTGCTCGCTGCAGGGGTTCTCGCTGACAGGTCGGGCACCGAGCGCAGTGAGTCGGGCGGCTTCCGCGTGAATGTCTGGGGTCTCGATGTCAAGATGCATCCGGTTCTTGGATTGCTTGGGTTCATCGACGCGCTGGAGAAGCAGCTTCGGGCCGTTGCCCTTGCGCGGGTACAGCGCGACATAGGCGCCGGCTGAGCCGACATTGACGTAGTCGAGCGCGCTTGCCCAGAACTTGGCGAGCCGCTGCGGGTCAGCGCAATCGAGAACGAGCCCAAACCGCGGCGGTGCCATCTCAGTCATGTTGTCGGCTCCGTATCAAGTCCATGTTTGTGCTGTCGGTCCCGAGGGCTCATGCGCGGTGGGCGAGGAAGGCGTAGCCGTACACGTCGAACGATCGCGCCTGCGGTTCACCGGTTGCTCCTCCGAAGGTGTCGACCGCGGGTCCGATGGTGACTTGCGCGAACCCGGAGTCTTCGAGCATCTGTTGCCAGCCCGCACGGGGCAGCCCGCCGGCAATTCAACCGGTCCACAAGTCGACGTCGCGCATCGCCTCGATAGGCACGGGGCGCCCGTTGGCGATGTCGGCGAACTGCAGAACGCCACCGGGGCGGAGCACGCGATGGATCTCGGCGAACACGGCCTGTTTGTCGGCGCAGAGGTTGATCACACCGTTGGAAATGACGACATCGGCCCAGCCATCCTCGACAGGCATGCTTTCAGCGAGGCCTTCGCGGAACTCGACGTGGTCGAACTGGAGTTGTTCGGCGGTGGCTCTCGACTTGGCGAGCATCTCGGCGGTCATGTCGATCCCGATCACACGACCGGTCGACCCAACCCGCGTGGCGGCAACGAACGAGTCAAACCCGGCGCCTGAACCGACGTCAACGACACGCTCGCCCGGTTCGATTCGTCGCAGCGAGAACGGGTTGCCGACTCCGGCGAACGATTCGACCGCTCGATCCGGCAGAGCGTCGACGACCGCTTCGTCGTACCCGAGGCGGGAGGCAAGCGGGCGGCCGGTGTGGAAGTGGTGGGCGCCGTGCGGGTCTTCGGCGACGTCGCGGTACTTGTCGCGTACCTGTGTGCGAAGGGTCTCGACATCGACGAGAGTTTCGTTAGACATTGTCATCCTCCTGTTCCGGCAGCGATGGGCAGGCCGGCTCGTTTCCATTCGGGAAAGCCGTCCTCGAGGCGGCGTGCGGTGAATCCGCGTTTGCGAAGCTGGCGCACGGCCTCGTCGGCGTATACGCAATACGGCCCGCGGCAGTAGGCGACGATCTCGATGTCTTTGGATAGCGAACGAAGTCGGCGCAGCGTGCCGACGGGAACCGACGTGGCACCCGGAATGTGGCCGGCCTCGTACTCGGCTGAGGGGCGCACGTCGAGCACTACCGTGTCTCCGGCTTGCAGACGCGCTTCGAGCTCGGCTCGGGTCACAGGCTCCAAACCACTGCGGTCACCGACGTAGGCGTCTGCGAGTTCGTTGATCCCGGCAACGTGTTCCGTGGCGATATCGCGCAAGGCAGCCCACACGTCAGCGACTCGATCACTCGCGAGCATGTAGACGATCCGGGTGCCTTCGCGACGGGTGCGCAGCACACCCGCTCTGGCCATCGCTCGGAGATGGTGCGAGGTGTTGGCAACGCTCTGACCGATCTCCTCAGCGAGTTGCTCGACTGATCGCTCGCCTTGGGCGAGGACGTCGACGATCTCGGCGCGACGCCCGCTCGCCATCGCCTTGGCTACCTCGGCGAACGCGTCGAAGAGTGCGTCTTTGGCTGCCCTGTCACTCACCTGGACATTTCCGTCTCATTGCTATTCAAACTACTGCTTGAATATCGGCTCGCCAAGAGATATGTTCAAACAATCACTTGAGCACTCATCGGAAGAGGAGAAGCGTGCAGAGGATCTACGACTTCGTCGACGAAGGGCTCGGTCATTCCTCGTACGTCATCGACCTCGGCAACGGCACTGCCGCTGTCGTCGACCCGCCTCGGTTCCCGATCGCACACGAAGCGGTTGTCAAACGGCTCAACGTCCGACTCGCCTGGACGCTGGACACCCATTCGCACGCCGACTATGTGACGGGCAGCCCTGGTCTCGCCGAGCGGACAGGCGCAACGTTCGTCGCGCCGGCGGCATCGCACCTCGAATCACCACATCGGCCAGTCAGCGACGGTGAACACGTCACCCTTGCCGACGGTCTCGAACTCGTCGCCTGGGCTGCTCCCGGTCACACACCCGACCACCACGCCTTTGTTCTCGTCGAGGACGGCGCGCCGGTCGCGTTGTTCTCCGGCGGTTCGCTGATGGTTGGCACTGTCGGGCGTACGGACTTGAACGGTCCAGCGCTCGCGGTGCCGCTCGCGCACGAGATGTTTGCTGCATTGCGCCGGTTCGATCAGTTGCCCGATGAGCTCGCGGTGTATCCGACGCATGGTGCGGGCTCGTTCTGCTCGGCACCCGGCGCGTCGCAACGCACCTCGACGTTGGGCCACGAGCGCGCCACCAACCCACTGTTCTCGATTGCCGACGAAGCCGAATTCATCGAGCGACTGGTCGCCGGATTCGGCACGTTTCCCTCCTACTTCGCACGGCTCCCGGAACTGAACCGGCGGGGTCCAACGCGCTACGACTTGATTCCTCAGCTCACGAGACGCCGGCCCGAGGACGTGGAGCGCCACGTCGCGGAAGGCGGCGTGATCGTCGACGCTCGACCGGTCGCCGCGTTCTCCGCCGGTCACATACCGGGGTCGGTGTCGAACGCGCTGCGACCGGTGTTCGCCAGTTGGCTCGGCTGGCTGATCGAACCGAACCGGGCAATCGTGTTCGTCCTCGACCCAGATCAGGACCGTACGGATCTCGTTCGCCAATGCCTCGACGTCGGCCACGAGCGCCTCATCGGCGAACTTGCAGGCGGCATCGACGTGTGGACGGATTCAGGTCGGCCGACCCGCACGATCCCGCTCGTCGAACCCGAGGCGATGACGGGTCCGGTGATCGACGTGCGCCAAGCCAACGAGTACGCCTCCGGTCATCTACCGGGCGCAGTCAACGTCGAACTCGGTGCCGTCTGCGAAGCCGGGCTCCCAGTTGGGCCGCTGACCGTGATGTGCGGACACGGTGAACGGGCAATGACGGCCGCCAGCATCCTGACCGCGTGCGGACGCGACGACATCGCGGTCCTCGATGGCGGACCCGACACCTGGTCCGCGGCGACCGGCAACCCACTGGACATCGGCTTGTGAGCGCCCCAACTACCGAAACCCCGAGGGCACCGTTGCGGCTCGGCCTCAAGGAGAACCTCTCCCAGTTCGCGCTCCTTGTTGGCGTCAACGCGCTCGTTGGCGGAATGATCGGCCAGGAACGCACCGTTCTCCCGTTGCTTGCCAAGCAGGAGTTCGGGCTCACCGCATTCACTGCAACCCTGACGTTCATCGTCGCCTTCGGTGCCGTCAAAGCAGCGACGAACTTCTTCGCCGGAACCCTGTCCGACAAGTACGGCCGAAAACCCGTGTTGGTCGCCGGGTGGATCATCGCCCTACCGATCCCGCTGCTGCTGATCTGGGCGCCGAGTTGGGGATGGGTGATCTTCGCCAACGTCCTCCTCGGCGTCAACCAAGGACTCACCTGGTCGACCACGGTGATCATGAAGATCGACCTCGTCGGCCCCGCCCGCCGCGGCTTCGCGATGGGCCTCAACGAAGCCGCCGGCTACGGCGCCGTCGCCATCACCGCACTCGCCACCGGCTACATCGCCCAACGATGGGGACTTCGCCCCGAACCGTTCTTCCTCGGCATCGCCTACGCAGGCCTCGGTCTCGGCCTGTCGGTGTTCTTCGTTCGCGAGACCCGTGACCATGCCCGCTACGAAGCCGCCAACCATGTCGCTACCAACGACACCCACACCGCCACGCTGACCACCGGCGAAATCTTCCGGCTCACCTCCTTCACCGACAAAGCACTCTCGTCGTGCTCACAGGCCGGACTGGTCAACAACCTCAACGACGGACTCGCCTGGGGTCTGTTCCCGATCTTCTTCGCAGGCGCAGGCCTGTCAATCGGGCGGATCGGCGTGCTGGCTGCGCTCTACCCGGCCGTATGGGGCCTCGGGCAGCTCTACACCGGCGGGCTCTCGGACCGCATCGGCCGCAAACCGCTGATCGTCGGCGGGATGCTCACCCAAGCCGCCGCGATCGCATGGATCGCCGCCACCGGCAGCTTCACGGCGTGGGCGATCGGTGCCATGGCGCTTGGTGCGGGCACCGCGATGGTCTACCCGACCCTGCTCGCGGCGATCGGCGACGTCGCCCACCCGTCATGGCGGGCACGATCCGTCGGCATCTACCGGCTGTGGCGCGACGGAGGCTTCGCGATCGGCGCGCTCCTCGCCGGCATCCTCGCCGACCTGATCTCGATCCCCGCCGCCATCTACGCCGTCGCCGCACTCACCGCCCTTTCCGGTTTGGTGGTCGCCGTCCGTATGTACGAGACCCATCCGCAATGAACGACGACGGGGCCGACCGGCACTCGATCGAGGAGATCCTCGCCGAGGCTCGGGCGAGACTCGATCGCGTCGATCCAGCCAACCTTGCCGACGAACACGCCAGCGGCGCGCTGATCGTCGACATCCGCCCGGCCGAACAACGATCACGAGACGGTGCGCTCCCGTCGGCGGTCGTCATCGATCGCAACGTTCTCGAGTGGCGGCTCGACCCGGCCTGCCCGCACCACATCGCGGACGCTTCGGACTACGACACGCGGATCGTGATCGTCTGCAACGAGGGGTACCAATCGAGCCTCGCCGCAGCGCAACTTCGCGCCATCGGGCTGCACCGCGCCACCGACCTGGTGGGTGGCTTCCAAGCGTGGCTTTCGCTCACCGACGACGGGCAGCGCTGACCAGCCACGCGCCGGTTCCCAGCGCGACGCCCTGCCCGGGTTCGTAGTACTCGGCGAGCGCGCCGGTCACGGCGTCGATCGCACGTTGCCGTGCGTCGGGTTCAGTGCCGTCGAGCAGAGCGCGGGCGATCCCCGTGCCGAGCAGAAACCGGACGGTTTCCTCGAGGGAACCGCCGCCACCGAGGATGATCGGAGGGCTGACCGATTCGACTTCGATGTCGCTGAACCCGGCCGCTGACATGACCGTCGTCAAGTGATCGCGATCGGCGAGCGAGAACATGCCCGGGCCTCCCGATTCACCGATCGCAGGAAGCGGCCCGCCGCCGAACCCAGCCGGACAATCAGCTCATCGCCGGCCCATAACGGCCTTCGTAGATCTTGCGGAAGGCGGGTTCGAACGAGCGTGTGCACGGCCCGGTGATCGACATACGGCGAGTGGTGTCGGCGAGGTTGTTGCGTGTGGTGCCGGGTACGGCGTTGACCACCACGTCGGCGGTGCCACCGCAGTAGTCGGCGGCGTACTGGGACCACTGTTGGATCGTCACCTGCTCATCGCCCGCCCAGTTCACGATCAGGGCCGGCGACGAGGCTGCGTCGAGCAGCGCCTCCACTTGACCGACGATGTCGTCGATGTGGATCGGGGCATGCGGGTGTGGGTTCCAGCGTGCGCTCACCGGCTTGCCGGCCACCACCGCATCCATGTTCGAGGTTGGTAGGTAACTGCCGTTCGGGCCGTAGACAGCGTTGAGGCGGGCGATCACCACGCGTCGCCCCAACTGTCGGGCGCAATAGCGGGCGATGCTCTCCTGGGCGATCTTGGCGGTCGGGCTGGTGGGCGACCAGAACGGAATCATCCCCCCGATCGCATCGGTCTCACGATGGGCGTACCAAGGGTCGTCGTGGGGCGGGTAGATCACGTTCGACGACATCACCAACGCCGCCTTGGCACGCCGGCAATGCGCCAACAGGAGCCCGGTTCCCTCGCCATTCACGCGTATCGCTTCGTCGAAATCATTGGCACCCCCACGGTGGTAGCCGAGGTGGAGCACGTAGGTGACGTCGTCGGGCACGGCACTCAGATCGTCGCTCCCGAGGTCGGCGACCACGGGGCGGACACCTGCTTTCTCGACTCGGCGTCGTGCGTCAGGATCGGAGAAACGCCCCATCCCCCAGACCTCGTTGTCGACGGCCAGCGCCGCCGCCAACGGAAATCCCACGTTGCCGGTGACGCCGCTCACGAGGATTTTCTCGTCAGAAATCATGTTGCGATCCGGCCGGGGTGGCGGTGCTCCATCACGCGACGCGTGCCGTCCTTCCAGTGCACCGTCGACGGTCCGGTGATGGAGATCCGCCGATCACAATCGACCACCGATCCGATAGAGGCCCACTCCACCGGCGTGACCTCGACGCTGCTCGCGACACCCATCAGCCCACCCATGTACGCCGTCCAGTCCTGCACGCTCACCGGTTGATCGGCGCCCCAGTTGACGATGGTGGCGGGCACGCTCGCCACGCTCAACAGGGGTTCCAGCTGGGCCTGAATGTCGTCATCGTGGATCGCGCTGTACGGCATCGGATCGTGACGAGTGGGCACCGGCTTGCCAGCGGCAACGAGGTCCATGTGAGCCGTGATCGCCCCGCCGCGATCACCGTAGGCGGCGTTCATGCGGGCGATCGTTACCGGCAGGTCGAGCGATCGGGCGCAGTAGCGGGCCACCGCCTCCTGGGCGATCTTGGACACCGAGTACGGGGCCGAGAACTGGGCCTGGATGTCGCCCAGTGGCTCGTCCTCGCGGAACGCGTGCCACGGGTCGGGGTGCGGCTTGTACACCGATGTGGTCGACATCACGAGCGCCGCCTTCGCTCTCCGGCAATGCTCGAGTATCAGCCCCGTCCCCTCGGCGTTTATGCGGATGGCGTTGTCGTAGCTCGACTGCTCGTAGGCGACGGCGACGTGCACGAGATATGTGAAGTCGGTCGGCAGGTCGCCGAACTCGCCGGAACCGAGATCGATCGGCCGCGTGGTAACGCCCAGTGCCTCGACCGCCGCGCGCGACTGCGGATCGCCGAAGCGGGCAACGCCCCACACCTCGTTGTCGACTGCCAACGACTGGGCGAGGCCGTAGGCGATCAGCCCGCCAGGGCCGGTGATTAGGATCTTTTCGTCTGAGAGCATCGATCCGCAACCTACTGCTGCGGTGGGCCCAACTCAGGGCGGAGGTAACGGTGGAGCTCGGAGCGGACGTGTTCGGGAATGTCGACCGAGCGACGCTGGTCGAGGTCGACCAGCAGATCGACGAACTCTCCGGCAACGATCATGGCGTTCGTATCGACGTCGTAGGTCCACTCTCGCCGAACTCTACGATTGCGCTCGACGGCGATGTTGGCCGCCACGGTGAGCAGGTGCGCACGTTCACGTGGCAATGCCAGCACCCGCCTTCGGTTCTCGACGTTGGTGAGCGCTAAGGGATGCCCGTCGGCGGACCGGAACTGCCACGGGGTGTCGGTGCGTGGGGTGCCAACCGGCCCCCAGGCAAGACGCGTCGGGCCACCTACGTACCAGCCGTATTCATCACATTCGGCGGCGTCGACGATCCGGTCGCACCACACTTCGAGGTCGTGGGCCGCCAGGTGGGCGACGTCTGTCGTGCCGAGCGGGTCGATGCTCAGGCGGCGAGGGCGACCGTGTTCAGGTTGATCGACGATCGAGGCCCGCGCGCCCGCCAACGCTTCGCCCTCGATCGGTCGCGACGCCGAACTTCGGGCGTGGCGAGTACCGACGCCGACACGATGAGCAGACGCCAGCACACCGTCGGCGAGATTGCGAAGCTCGACATGGAACTCGATCGCGCTCGGTTCCACGGCGAGCACGCCGACGCCGATCGCCAACCGTGCTCCGGCGAACTGTTCCCGGTGTTGGCGATTGACGATCGAGGTCACCAGCGGGCGAACGCCGCCCGAGAGCGGCGCCGCTTCGACGAGCAGCGCACAACCGGTGAGCTCGGCGATCTCGGCGTAGCGAGCGACCGTCATGTGGCCGCTCGCGTCGACGTCGGCGTCACCGACGACGTGCTCACCGAACCGGTTCACCGTTCGACGGCGACGCCGAAGCGGTCAGTGTAGTTGCTGAACGCCGACCGCAACTGGGCGGCGTCGAGACCGAACTGTTCGGGCGTATAGCGATGGGCGCCATGGACTCCCGACCGGTTTGCGGTCGACCATTCGATCATCGAGGCTCGTGCACCGGCGCTGAGCTCGAGGCCGACCCAGTCGTAGATGCGCTCGATCTGGCCGATCGGGTCGGCGATCAGGTCGAGGTGGTGCACGTCGAGAAATCGTCCCTCGCCGAGCACACGACGCGCCGCAACCATGCGTTCCGCACACACCTCGAGGTGGTCTGCGAGGTGACGGCCGAATCGCTCGATGTCGATCGTTCGGTCGGTACCGGGCGGCAGCAAGGAGCTCACGAAGCTCACCCACGACGGCACCGCCTTGGCCGGATCACGATGCGTCATCACGAATCGTGCATCGGGGTACGCCACGACGAAGTCGTCGAGGTGGAACGACAGGTGCGGCGACTTGAACAACCAACGATCGGGTGGCCGCGACGACTGCAGGAGCGTGCAGACCCGACGGTGGTAGCGGTAGGCGGCGGTCATGTCCGACGTACGCCACCACTCGTGATAGCCGTACACCGGCACGGGTGCGCTCTGCGGACGACCGTGGATGCCGAGCAGATCGGTGTCTTCGGTGGTGGCGTCGATGTCCCACAGGTGCATCGAGATCTGTTCGGGCTTGGCGGCGAGCAACGCATCTGTGTTGGCAATCGCCTCCGCCCGGCGCAGGTCGTCGGCCTCACCGCCGAGCGTGGGCGGCGGGCACGGCCGTCGTTGCTCCCACCCACGGAGGCACCGGAACAGAGGATCGCGCGACAACATGTTGGCGAGCGCCGTGGTGCCGGTACGCGGCAACCCGGTCACGGCCAATGGTCCGGTGATCGGTGCGGACGCAGCGTCGGGATGAGCTGCATGCCACGCCTCGACCTCGAGCCGGTTCCGCAGTCGTCGACCGAGCGTGTCGAGCACCTGGACGGCCCCAGCTTCTGTCAGGCGTGCGTCGGCGGCGAGGCTGGCCACGAAGCGCTCGAAGCCTTCCCTGAAATCGGGGTCGCCGAAGTCGGTGAGTCCGGTGCTGACCGATGCATCCGTCATCAACTCGTGGAGGCTCGGATACTCAGCGCGCAGCATCCCACGACGGTACCCACCGCCAGTGCGGCCGGTGCGATCGGTCGTCGCTACCGTTCGCCGCATGACAAAGGCCGACGACACCCCGATCCCCGACTACATGGCCCGCCAACGCCTGGACGGCCGGTCGTACGTCGTGCTCGGCGCCGGCCAGGGCATCGGTCGCCAGGTGACACACGCACTCACCCAGGCGGGCGCGCGGGCGATCGTAACGGTCGACATCGATGCCGCACGCGCCGCTGACATCGCCGAGGAGATCGGCATCGGTGTCGCCTGGTCGGGAGATGTCACCAAACGATCCGAGGTGCAGCGATTGGCAGCGTTCACCGCCGAGCAGATCGACCGCCTCGACGGATTTGTCGACGTCATCGGCATCTCTGGCTGGTCGGACATCCTCGAGATAAGCGACGAGATGTGGGACAGTCAGTTCGATCTAGGCCTGCGCCACGCGTTTCTGGCGGCGCAGGAACTGGGGCGGTTGATCGTCGACGGCGGCGGCGGCACCATGGTGTTCGTAGCGTCGGTCAGCGGCATCACCGGCGCTCCGATGCACGCCGCGTACGGTGCCGCCAAGGCCGGGCTGATCTCGTTGGTGCAGTCGTTGGCGGTCGAACTCGGCGGGCGTGGCGTGCGCGCCAACGCGGTGGCTCCCGGATCGACGCTCACGCCGCGTTCCCGCCAGAACATGAGCGACGAGCGAGTCGCCCAGACGGCGAGCATCACACCGCTCGGCAAGATCGGCCAGCCGGCCGACATCGCCGGTGCAGTGCTTTTCTTCACCACCGACCAGTCGTCGCACATTACGGGGCGCACACTGGTGGTCGACGGGGGCGTGATGTCGACATTCCACTACCTCAGCCTGATCGACCTCGAAGTTGCCAAGAGTCGCGCCTGAGGCCGCTGAAGCGGCAATCGATCAGGGTCCTACGAAGTCACCCGACAGAACCTCACGGGAGAACCCGGCATCGTCGCAGTTCCTTCGGGTCGTTCGAAATGACGCAACAACCCACGGCGGGTCGAGCCACGAACCACCGGCGCGCGGTACAGCTCGCCGACGGCGACATGGATGTCGGTGGTTCGGGGCGTTCGCAGTCGCCTCGTCTCAAGGCGAGGACCTCGTGCGCTACGTTCGTTCCCTCGACGTGCCACTCGACGTACTGGTGGAAGGGCAGGCAACCAGATCGGTGGAAAGTAGAAGCCGAGGTGTGGTTCGTGTCTGACACGAGCCACGCCTCGATCGTGTCTGGAAACCTACGTCTTCAGGGTCGGGGGATGTCGTAGCCTCCGGTGGCGCGTAGCAGACGGACCGGGTCGGACCCGTCCCACTCGCCGCAGACCCGCGCCGTCTTCGACAGCGTGCGCAAGAAGGCGTCCGACCACTCCACCAGCTCCGTCACGAATCCGAAATCGGCGACGGTGTCGACATAACCGATGCGTCCCAGCCCAGCGGCTTGCTGCTCGGCCATGATCTCATAGCCGCGCCCGCGGTAGTGGGCTATCGAGACGTCGTAGTCGCGGGTCATCGTGCAGAGTTGGTGGATGCCGGTGGTGCCGACGCCGAACACGTCGCGGTAGACGTTGGGGCCGTCCGAGAGCAGCTGAATCAACTCGATCTGGAGGGGGCCGGCCTGGCTGACGGCGGTGCGGTAGTGCACGGTCGTGTCGACGCCGCGGTGGGTGACCCCGACCGGGCCTGGATCGGGCAGCACGAAGAACGGGCCGACGCCGTGGGCATCGACCCAGCGACGTGAGGCGGCGACGACGTCGTCGACGAGCAACCCGAGTTGGAGGAACGTGTACTCGCCGGTGGGGAACGGCTGCTGGAACAGTCGGTGCCGGGCGATGTTCACCCCGCGACACGGTGCCCGATGAGGGCGGCGACGTTGCGGTACATCACGCCATCGACCTCGTCGTCGGCGATGCGGTCGATCAGTTTGACGGCGAACTCGAGCGGTTCCGCAAGACCTTCCGGGTGGGGCCAATCCGAGCCGAACAGCACTCGGTCGGTTCCGATCGCTGCGGCACATTCGAGGGGATCCTCCTCGAAGAACGGACAAACGAAGAAGTGCTCCCGGAACACCTCTGCTGCGTTCGCCGTGAACTTGCCACCGAGTCCCGTGCCGGCTCGCCCGATAGCGGCGTACTTGTCGAGCTTCTTCAACAGGCCGGGCACCCAAAACGCGCCGTTCTCGATGCTCATGATGCGCAGACGGGGAAAACGGTCGAACAGGTTGTTGAAGATCAGGTTGGCAAATGTGTCGGCGGCAGCGGTGTCGCTGAGGTAGCTGGCGAACGGCGACGTGTGCTGAATCGGCGCAAACGGGTCTTCGCCCCATTGCGCCGCCCACAGTTCCTTGTACGCAGCGTCACCGGTGTGGAAGGCGACCGGGATGTCGGCCTCTTGAATGAGGCCCCAGAACCCGTCCTGCGCCGGCGCGGCGGGGCTGCTGCCGTACCACGGACCTCGCCGCACGTGCACGATCCGGGCCCCGCGGTCGAGCACGCGCCGCAGCTCCGCCACCGCCTCGACGGGGTCGACGAGCGAGATCATCGGCGCCGAGTAGATCCGGCCGTCGTCGCCGTAGCCCCAATCCTCCTCGAGCCAGCGGTTGAAGGCGCGCAAACCCGCCAACATCGCCTCGATGTCCGAGTGCATCTCGTGCTCCACCGCCAACCCGACCGACGGGAACAGCAACGTGGCTTCGATGCCCTGTTCGTCCATCAACGCCAGGCGCGCCGCCTTCTGCATCATCGGCGGATGGTCGTGGGCATCGATCACATCGGTCTGTCGCCAACCGCCGTCGTCGACCAGCCCCTGGAAGAACTCACGCCGGCTGCCCGGCGTGCCCGTGTAGTCGGTTTGAGTGACGCGCATCATGCCGAACTTCTTGTCGCCGTAGTACAGCCGGCCGAGCCCGTCGTCGCCGGTGACGACGTGCACGCTCCGATCGCTGAACTTCGATTCGAGGTGTCTTGTGAACGCGTCATGCGGTTCGTAGTAGTGACCGTCGGCGTCGAATGCCCGGCCCTGATAGCGATCGGTCATCGCGCTTCCTCCTGCCTTCGCTGCTGGTGCAACATCCCGACGATCGTACGACGGTCGACCTTCCCACTCGACATCAGGGGCACCTCCTGTGGTTCGAGCGTCACGATCACACGCGGCACCTTGTAGGCGGACAACTCGCGCTTGACGACCGCCCGGATCGCCTCGGCGTCGAGAGCGGGGTCGGCGCGCACGACGGCTGCGCCCACGATCGCGCCGGCCCCGGTGTCATCGATGGCGGTGACGATGGCGGCCACCACTCCAGGGATGCCGAGCAAGACCGACTCGACCTCGCGTGGCGAGACATTGGCGCCGCTGGTCTTGATCATGTCGTCGAGACGCCCGAGGAAGTGGAGATGACCGTTGCGCCGCGAGACCAGGTCGCCCGTGCGGTACCAACCGTCCG
This sequence comes from Ilumatobacteraceae bacterium, assembly GCA_031416375.1. GTDB lineage: Bacteria > Actinomycetota > Acidimicrobiia > Acidimicrobiales > Ilumatobacteraceae > Ilumatobacter. The sequence goes on along the minus strand of JANOTN010000023.1, from coordinate 13,590 downwards.
GGTCGAACACCTCCTGACGTTCGCGTCGTACCAGCCCAGCCATCAGCGTGTCGCCCCGCACATGCACCTCGCCAACCTCCTGGTGGGCGAGGTCGACGCCGGTCTCCGGGTCGATGATGCGGTGCTCCATTCCCGCCACGGCAGGGCCGAACGAGCCGCGCCGATGCTCGGGAAGTTCGGTCATGCTGGCGGCCGTGTGGGGACCTGCGGTCTCGGTCATGCCGAGCCCGCTGTTCATCAACGACGGGTCGGCAGGTCGCCGCTCCGGGGCGAGCGCCTCGTACAGGCTGCCGAGTCGCACGCACGACAGGTCGCGGTCGTCGAACGTCGGGTCGGCGGCGATCGCTCGGGCGAGGTGTGGCCAGGCCATCACGTACGTCGCACGTTCACGTTCGAGCAGGTCGAGCAACTCTGCCGACGACGACGAGGCGCTCGTGAGTTGCGTTGCCCTGGCCAACATGATCGCCAACAGATTGACCGTGAGCCCGCCGACCCAGAAGAACGGCATCTGGGTGAAACAACGCTCGCCCTCCTGATACTGGTAGATGAGACAGCAGTTGGCGGAAGCTCGCAACATCGAACCGTGGGTGTGGATCACGCCCTTGGGGTCGGCGGTGGAGCCCGAAGTGTAGACGATCGCCATCGTGTCGGCCGGCGTCACCTCGGCTCCGACTGACGCCACCAGCTCCGACGCCACGTCGAACGGCCCGCCAGGCGCTATCGGCGTCGCCCACACCGGTGCCGCGTCACCCCACATCCACACATGACGCAAGGTCGGCACCTCGGTGAGCCGGTACGGAGGCCGGAGCTCATCGTTGGCGCCGATCGCCAGGCCGATGCGGTCGGTGAACGAGTGATGAAGATACGTGGGGGTCGAGACGAGCAGGTGCAGGTTGGCGTGGCGGCAGATCCGCCGGAGTTCGACCGCGGTCGACAGCGTGCTGATCGGCACCGCTACGGCACCGATCCGAGTGATCGCCGCGAACGTCACCACGAACTCGGCCGTGTTGGGAAGCATGATCCCGATGCGCATTCCGAATCCCACTCCGGCGCCCAGCAACTCGCACGCGAACTGCACGGAACGGGTGTCGAGCGCATCGTAGGTGAGGCGCACTTCGTCGGCCACCAGCAGTTCGCGCCCGAACGAATCGTAGCGACGTGCTTCGAGCAGCGCCGGCATCGTGAGCGGAGCTGTCATTCGAGGACGCGCGACGGGACCGTCATGGGGTTGTCGTCGGTGATCTGGCCGGCGTGTTGCGACCACTTGAACTCGAGGGTGACGCTCTCGTACTTCCATTCGCCCTCGACGCGGAGATAGGTCTCGTTGTACACGGCGAGGATTCCGAGCGCCGGTTCTTGGCCGCGGGTGATGCAGTCGAGCAGATACCACGTGCCCGTGGCCGTGTCGCCCACGATGAAGATCCTCGGGTTGGTGACGCAATGCATCGCCGTCCACGTTGGGGCGTTCTCGTAGGCGCGCATGTATCCCTTGCGAATCTTGGCCCGCCCACGCATCACACCCCAAGGGCCGGCGTCGATCCAGCCGTCCTCGACGAACAGGTCGGCGAGGTCGTTGGGTGCCGACGTCTCGAGCGCCCATGCGAACCGGTACTTGAGCCGCTTGATCTCCTCGAGGTCGATCAGGTACTGAAGGTCGATTTTCTGCACTATAGCGGTCTATACCAACGCCGTCGTGATCAGCGACCCGTGGTCGTTCCTCATCTCACTGCGTCATCCCGCAGCCCAAGGTCGGGCGCAGCAACGATCGTCGTTCACTGTGGCCAGCACCCAGGGGCGGCCTCTGGTCCAGATGGTGCATCGGATTCAGCGAAGTGTCAACTGGTTCGTTACACGTTGCGTTAGACGCTTCGGCCTCAACCCGGCCCTGAACCCCCTTGACGCTGCCAACACCGGCATGCGGCGCGGCGAGGTGCTCGGCCTCACCTGCCGCAACGTCGACCTCGACACCGGCCGACTGACCGTGAGCCAGCAGATCCTGTCGGTCGAGTACGAGGCCCGAGTGGCCGAGGTCAAGACATCACACATCGCCACCTTGGACCGCGCTCATTTCACGGTCGTGCGCCCGGCTCACTGCAACGCCTTCGACCTCGTTCCCAAACTCTGATCATTCGATCTGGCACGCCGCGTCCTGCGAAACCATCCAAGATTTCATCCAAGAAACTGGTCACCACAGGGCACTACGAGCCGACACTGGACGGACGGAGTAGCGGCAAAAGCCCTGGTAGATGGCATCAGGCAACACGAGCTGGACGGTTCTGAACAGACTCGTGGTGCGTAGGTCAGGGGTTCGACTCCCCTCCTGGGCTCCAAGCACCACTGGTCGACTACAGTGCCACCGTTGCGACGTGGTGCAATGGCAATGCAGATCGCCTTGATCGATCTGCAAACGATCCGCGACGGCCTCCACGCCAACAGCATCTGCGAACTCGACAACGGGACACCAATCTTGGTCTCCACGCCCGACGCCTGTGCTGCGACGCCAACGTGTTCCCGGTCGTTCTCGGCGGGAACGGCGAAGTCCTCGGAGGTCGGCTGGTGTCAGACACCAAACGTTCATCACCAGACAACTCGACGTTTGGCGACGGGAACGTTTGGTGTCAGACACCACCCGCCCGGTTGCTCGATGAAACGTAGCCGTGTGGTCGGTACCGAGACCTTCCGCGTCAGCGGTGACGGCAAGAGCAATGGAAGCCTGTGCGCTGCAGTTCGGTTCAGACCCACGCTCCTGGACGCGATAGCTTCGCAGTCGCACCCGGGGATTCTCGCCTGTGCTCGTTGCCATTCTTGCTTGTGGCGACTGATTGTCGCCAAACCGTCGGCGATTTCGTGCGGTCACTTCTATGGATACAACGAAGTACTACAGAGTAGATTCATAGAGTATTCATAGGATGAGGTATCGCCGTCCTCGGCCGTCAGAGAACCGGAGGACCGCATGTCAGACATCATCGATGGGTGTGCCCACCTGCCGCGTATCACCATGCCCGCCGGGAACGTGGTGATCGAACAGGGTCAACCATACGGAACGGTATTGGTGCTCGTTGAAGGAAAAGTCGTTGTCGAACGCGACGGTGTGACCATTGCGAGGGTCGACCAACCGGGATCGATCTTCGGCGAAATGTCGTCGTTGCTCGGACGCCCGGCAACGGCGACGGTGCGCACCACCGTCGACACCACATTTCTGGTCGCTGAAAACGGCGAAGAATTTCTTCTCGAGAGACCCGACATTGTCATGGCAGTGGCTCGTACGCTGGCGAACCGTCTCGACAATCTGACGGGCTACCTCGCCGACGTCAAACGACAGTTCGGCGATCAAGCCAACCACCTGGGCATGCTCGATGACGTGATGCACACGCTGATTCACAACGAGACACCGGCGGTGCAGCCGGGTTCGGCCAGGATGCCTGAACTCGACTACTGACGACCAGCCACCAACTACGACGCCGTCGGCCCTGGCCACAGGGTGCGCTCGTCGTGAACTCCGGCGGCGATCCATTGCGCTGTTCCGGCTGCGATGTCAATCACAATGTGCGCGGGAACCGATCCGGTTTGGTGACCGGCATTGAACACCCATGTATCGCCTCGCCGATCGGCCCACCCACCGCCCTCGACCCAAGGAGCCTGGTGGATATGGCCGCAGATCACGATGTCTGGCTGCCAACGATCAATCCACGCAGCCAGGTCGTCGTCCGGGTACTCCCGGGTGCCGGTTGTACACAGACAAGTACCAGTCGGCGGCGAGTGATACACCCAGACCCATTTGGCCGGCCGATTTTCGGCCGCCTGCGTCAGCTGAGCGTCGACCTCTTCACGCGTCACCGGCCCATCCCACCAGGGGCAGACTGTGAAACGCACATCATCAAGGTCGACGCTGTCGCCATCGACATGAAGTCCCTCGATGTGCAACCTGCCAAGCCAACCGGCGAACTTCTCGCCATGATCACCCAATCCATCAAGATCGTGGTTACCGGACGAGGCCAACACGACGGCCTGCGCCGCAAGCCGCTCGAGATACTTCGAGACGACGACGATCTGGATCTCCAGCGCCACCGGATCAACAACATGCAGATGATCGCCCGGCAGCACCACTACGTCGAACTCAACCGCACGACCGACGAGCCAATCGAGTTGCGGAAGTCGATAATGGATATCGGAGGTACACAGCAGCCGCATCACATCACCGCGATCTGTGCGGCCTGATAAGAGCGGCTCGGGGTTTGCCGTTCACGAACTCATCTTGCCTCACAACTACGCCCGCGTCGAGTTGGACAGATGGCACGAATATTCGCCCCGACGACCCTGCTGCGACTGGTATGGTCCCGCTCGTACCGACTGGAGAGGAGGCCACCGTGCCACAGCCGTCGACCGTTTCCGAGATTCCTCGCCCGACCGAGGATCTCCGCGATCCGCACACCTACCCGCCGTCATCCGCACTGACGGACCGATGCGACTTGGTGATGAAAGGCGGGATTACGAGCGGGGTCATCTATCCGCACGCCGTCTGCCAGCTGGCGATCACGCGCCGCATTCAACGTGTCGGCGGCACATCCGCCGGCGCAATCGCGGCCGGTGCCGCTGCAGCCGCTGAGCTCGGACGCGACGGTGCCACCGCCGACTCCGGCTTCGCCCGCCTCGCATCCCTTCCGGATCTCCTCGCCGAAACCACGAAAGGCGGGCACACCAGGCTCTACCTCCTGTTCCAGCCGCAGCGCGCCACGATCCCGCTCTACCGACTCGTCTCGGTCTTGATCGGCCGCGGCGGGAAGCTCAGCAAGATCCTGCGCGGAATCGTCGCATCGATCCGGCTGCTCCGACCGACACCCGCGCTACTCGGTGTTGCGATTCCCGCCGCGTTGCTCGTCGCCACGATTATTCAGACGTCCCTGTGGGGGATCATTGCGGCAGCGATTCTGCTCGTCGTCGGTTTCGTGATCGCCGTGGTGTCGAGTTTGGTCGCACGACTCGGGCGCGACCTTCCCAAGAACCACCTTGGCTTGTGCTCAGGGATGCGGTCCCCCGGTGGCGATCAACCAGCACTGACGGAATGGCTCGCCGACGAGTTCGACCGCATCGCCGGACGACCGACCGACGCTGCACCGGTGACGTTCGGAGACCTCACTGCACACGAGATCGAACTGGCGATGTTCACCACCGACCTCAGCGCCGGCACCCAAGTCAAGTTGCCGTTCACATCGAGGATCTGGGCTTTCGACCCAGTCGAGTTCGAGCAACTCTTCCCCAAGCGGATCGTCGATTGGATGGTCGCGCACCCACCTGCACCCCGCAACGACGATGACAGCGAGGTGTATCAGGCGTTTGCCGCACACGGTTTGCGACCAATGCCACTCGCCGCCGATCTGCCAATCATCGTCGGTGTTCGGATGAGTTTGAGCTTCCCGGTCCTGCTCAGCACCGTTCCGCTGCACGCCTTCGACTACACGCTCAAGAACCCGGCGATCGTGCGCCACCGATTCTCCGACGGTGGGATCACCAGTAACTTTCCGATCCATTTCTTCGACAGCGCGGTGCCGAATCAACCGACCTTCGGAATCAACCTGATCGGCACCGACAAGATCGAAACCGACCAATGGTCCAACATCTCGATGCCCGACTCCAACCAGCAAGGAATTCTGGCGCGCACGCAATCAATCGAAACGTTCGGTGCGTTTGTCGGGGCGTTGAAGAACAGTGTTCAGAACTGGGCTGACTCAATGCAGACGCGAGTGCCCGGCTACCGCGACCGAATCGTTGCCGTGAAACATACGAAGTCGGAGGGCGGCATGAACCTCGACATGGACCCGGCGGTTGTGCTCGGGCTCGCCGAACGCGGACGCTACGCGGGCCAGCGTGCCGACCATTTTGATTTCGTCAACCACCGCTGGGTTCGACTGCGGTCGTTTTTGGCGGTGCTCGAAGACGTCATCGTTCCAGCCGGCAAGACGCTTCGGGCACCGCGCCCCTCGGCCGACGTGCCGACCTACCCTGAGATGGTCGCCGGTAAACCGCCGTCGTCGTATCGCGACCCGTGGGACAGGGCGGCAGGCGGCGTTGTTGTCGATGCAATCGTCGCGTTGGCGGACGCATATCAGTCGGTGTCAACCCAAGCCGAGCCGACCCCGTTCGAGGACGGAGCACCATCGCCGAAACCTCAGCTCCAAATCCGACCGAAGCCGTAGGCGGTGCGAGATGGATCAAGATCTGGCGATCCTGACCGCAGGTCTCGTAGCCAACTCATTCGACGACCTCAATCTGGCCAGCGAAACGGACATCGCCGAAGCGTTACGATCGCAGCTCACGCCGGCGGGTTTGTGGGAGCGCTTAGCCGGGGTCGAGATGGGCGTGGCACCAGGCAACGGACGACTGCCGACGTGGAGGGACCCGGGTCTAGCGATCAACGAGCATCTCAGCGATCGTCTGATCGATACCTGGGCGAGCGTGGTTCCGCCCGCACCCGATGACGGCATGCAATGGTTCCTGCGGCTCGCAGTCGACGACATCGAGGCGGCCAACCAACTCAGGGGGATCGGGCCCATCGGTGGCCGAACCGTGGTACCGGTCATACGACAGCACCTCGATCAATTCGTCTGGCGATGGCCACTCAGAGTCGGGATCGTCGATGGTCCGCAATCGCAGTCCTGGCTTGATCGGCTTCGCGCGGAACGCTTCTCGGCCGATGTGTACGACGCCGAGATCGTCGATCCGACGAGCACCGATCCATACGAGATCGTGATCCTCGACGCCTCGCTTGGCATTACCCGAGACGATCCGGTGGCGCTGACTGTGCATCAGTCAGCTTGCGTGATCGTGCTTGCGACCGAGTCACCCGAGGTGACGCTCGGGCCGACCGCAGATCTGTTCGAATGTCCGATCACGATCGCGTTGCAGACCGGCGACGTTGATTGGTGGCACGAGTTCTACCGAGAGTTGACCCACGACATCCCGATTGACGCTGCCATCACTGCAGCACACCCGTCGGCGTTGATCACCGCCGACGACATGATTCTTGCGGCGACTGCGATCGCTCAGTGGCTGATGCTGGCGGTAGGCGACACGCCGGAGGTCGCCCCAATCATCGACGAGATGCGCGGCTGGGATTTCCTCCACGAGGACGAAGGCGGCAGCCAGATCTCCCACCGAGTTCGAGATCTCCGACGCCGCGGCACCAACCCATCGGTCGAGTTCCACGGACGCCGCGCAGCGGCGAGTTCGCCTCCGCCCCCCGAGCCGGAGGCTGTCGGTGGGCGTCGATTGGTCGCCGAGTTCTGGGATGGAGACACGCCACGACGGAAGGTGCTTCCGCCAGCGACCGAGTTGCTGCTCGAAATCAGGATCGCGGTGCCGGAACAAGGCGAAATCGCCGCAGATCAAGGGTTTTCCGACCCCCAAGCGACCGAACCGACAGCGCTTCTCGAGATTGTCGTGACGAGTGCAGTTTGGCCCGCACCGCAGCGGGCGACGATGTCACTCCCGATGGAGCACCGCCACCAGCCATCACAACCAGCGGTGTTCTCCTTCACCTCTCCAACGAGTGGAAACGTCGTCGAGTTCGAGATCGTGGTGCTATTCAAAAATCGACCACTGCAGGCAGCCACATTGACGGCAACATGCCGGGACCAATCGACTCCACGGGATCGCCCCACGCTGATCGTCCACTCGCTGTCGTCACCCTCGGAACCGACTGACGAGTTAACGCCGGCTGACGCATCGATCGATGCGCGTGGTGCCGAACTGCGCAACCAGGCGACGGATGCGATCCTCGTGATCGACGTGCAGGGTCAGCTCAAATCGTTCGAAGATCAGTTGTCACGTGTACTCGGCGTGCCCGGCGCGCCAGGCAACCTCGATCACGTCGACGTGCTCGACATGTTGATCAAGGTCGCCCGAAAAGGCAGCGAACTTCGGACACTGCTCGCCGAGCTTGATCTCGCAACGGCAACATCGATCAACCTGTTGATCTCGGCCTTCACACCGGTGCTCCCAATCGAACTCGCCTACGAGGGAACGCCACCACAACGCGGGGCGAAGCTCTGCGGTCACATCACGAATCCACCTGCCACAGGCGAGACATGCGACCGAACGTCGAAACGAGTGGTTTGCCCGTACGCCTTCTGGGGGATGCACCGGTCCATCGCCCGAACCGTCCAGTCGAGTCGCCGAAGCCGGAGTACCGCCCCAGGCTCGCTCCCGATCACGATGGTGCTGTACGGGGCGACTCGGATCGCCGACGACGGCGTCACCGCAGGGCCGACGCCGACAGGCGACGTGCTCGCCGCTACGCAACAACTGTTCGGATCAACGGATGATAAGCCTGTTTCGAGTTGGACGCAGTGGACGCAACGTGTCAAGTCCGACAAACCACAACTACTCGTGATGTTGGCACACACCGAAACCGAGAACGGCGAGGTGGCACTCCACATCGGCAAGACCTCGTTTCTGGCGCGGCCTGACGTTGGAGGGGCTGTCATCCGGGCTGGCGATGCACCGCGGCCGATTGTCGTGATGATGGCGTGTGCCTCAGCAGCGCTCGGAGATCCATTCGGGACGTTGCCGGGAATGTTCGCGGCGCACGGAGCGGCGGCGGTAGTCGGCACGTTGTCGAAGATGACCGGCCCGAACGGAGCGGTCGCCACCATCGAGATCTTGCGGGCGATTCGCGATGCCGCCGACGCGGGCGCTCCGCTGAGCACCGCTGTCCAACACGCCAGACGGGCGTTGGTCGAGAACAATCAGGTGCTCGGGTTGTTGCTGGTCACCCACGGTGAAGTCGACACAATCGTGAGGACGTGATGTTCAGTATCGAAATGCTTCCCGCTGGTCACGGCGATGCGTTGGTGATCGAGTACGGCACACCCGCCGACAAACACCACATTCTGATCGACGCCGGCACGATTCACACCTGGCCGGCAGTTCGTAACCGACTGAAGCAGCGACGTAAGGATCGGTATGAAGTGTTCATCGTCACGCATGTCGACGAGGATCACATCGGCGGTTCAATCTCGCTGCTCGACGACCCAGATCTCAAGCATCGACTTGACCACGTTTGGTTCAACGGATTCATCCATTGTTCTGATGGAGGCAACGTGCTCGGCCCGGTGCATGGCGAGCAGCTCACCTCGAGGATCGTCGAGGGTGGCTTCCGATGGAACGATCCCTTTCCCAACCCGAGTTCCCCGGCGGCTGGAGGGCCGGTGGTCGTACCATCAGCGGGCGACCTACCGACGTTTGATTTACCGGGCGGGGCGAAAGTCGTGTTGCTCTCACCGACTGGACCCAAACTGAAGAAGATGGCCAAGGTCTGGAAGACCAAGGTCGAGGAGGCCCACCTCGTTGCCGGTCGCGGTGATGTCGGCCACGCCGGGGCGTTCGCGCCGCACGACCGACACGTTGACGAACTGCCGATCGTGATTGGCCGTTCCGAACTTGAGCTCGCCGCCAGCGAGAAGGAACGCGATGGTTCCGAGGCCAACGGCTCCAGCATCGCCTTCGTGCTTGAGTTCGGTAACAAGCGCCTGCTGCTCGGTGCCGACGCGCACGCCGACGTGCTGGCCGTCAATCTCGCCCGGTACGGGCAGATGAAGGGAGAGGCCCGCCCTCGGATCGACGTCGTCAAGCTGTCACATCACGGCAGTGGTGCCAACCTGTCGAGCGCGCTCGTGGCGGCGATAGACACCCGTCGCTACCTGATCTCGTCGAACGGCGACAATTTCGGGCACCCCGACGATTCGGCGATCGCTCGAGCGATTCTTGGGTCGTCCGGCCCGGTGACGTTCTGGTGCAACTACGCCAGTAAGCGCACCGGACCGTGGGTACAGCGGGGTGCCGCGGTCGGTGCCACATTCGTGCTCCCGAAGCCCGGAAAGTCAGGTATCCGCGTCACCGTGTAGTCAGCCGCCGACATTCAGCTCGGCTGTGTAGCCCGACTCGACCCAGCACCCGGCGACTAGCTTGGAAAGGATGGCTGTGATCGATCGGGACACTCGAGTGTATGTGGCGGGGCATCGCGGTCTCGTCGGTTCAGCGTTGCTCCGACACCTCACTGACGAGGGGTTCACCAACATCCTCACCGCACGGCGTGATCAGGTCGACCTTCGTAATCAATCGGAGGTGTCGCACTGGTTCAAGGCGAACCGCCCGGACTACGTGTTCCTCGCTGCCGGAACGGTGGGCGGGATCTACGCCAACAGCACCCGACCGGCTGAGTTCATCTACGACAACATGATGATCCATGGCACCGTCGTGCACTCGGCCTACGAGGTCGGTGTCACCAAATTGTTGTACCTCGGTTCTTCATGCATCTACCCCCGTGACGCCACCCAGCCGATCACGGAGGACGAGTTGCTGACCGGCCCACTTGAAGCAACCAACGAATGGTATGCGATCGCCAAGATCGCCGGGATCAAGCTCTGCCAGGCGTATCGCAAGCAGTACGATTGCGACTTCATCTCGGCAATGCCGACCAACCTGTACGGACCCGGCGACAACTTCGACCTCACCTCGAGTCACGTCATCCCTGCGCTGATGCGCAAATTTCACGACGCCAAGCTGCGAGCGGTTGACGGTGGATCGAATGACGTCGAAGTGTGGGGAACCGGTTCGGCGTACCGCGAGTTCCTCCACGTCGACGACCTTGCTTCAGCATGCCTGTACCTGTTGGAGAACTACAGCGATCACAGCCACATCAACGTCGGCACCGGAGTTGATCTGTCGATTCGAGCGCTCGCCGAAACGATCCGCGAAGTCGTGAACCCCGCAGCAGAACTGGTGTGGGATTCATCCAAGCCAGACGGAACCCCTCGCAAGTTGCTCGACGTTTCAAAACTGCGAGATCTCGGCTGGTCGCCGTCGATCGAGCTTGGTGACGGTCTGCGGTCGACGTACGACTGGTTCCTCGCCCAAGAGGCCGGCGACGGTGAACTGCGCGGTATCGATGCCGAGTGAGTTGACTGATTTCGACGACGCGTCGCGCCGTATCGCGCTCGCGTGGCGAGAGTTACGACGCGGGGCGTCAGGCGCAGCACTTCGCTCCCATCTGCTCGGACCTGACGGCCCAGCAATCGAACTCGCCCAGTTGGACGCGCTTGAGATCTTGGCGAGTGAGAGCGGCGGATGGCGAATGAGTGAGTTCGCTGACGCGCTCCGAGTCGACCCGTCTACCGCTACCCGCTCGCTTGACCGCCTGGAAGCGCTCGGTCTGGCCGAACGGTCGGTCGCCGACGAAGACCGACGCGTCGTCGTGGCACGGGTCACTGTGCTCGGACGCCGCACGATCGAGCGCGTGACGAAAATGCGGGCAGTCGGCATGCATCGCCTGCTCGAAGTGTTCGATCCCGACGAGCGTCGACGGTTCGCCGAGATGCTCGAGCGCTTCGTCGGCTCGATCGACCACCTCGTTGCTGAACTCGCTCGCGAAACGTCGCCCCAGCCGAGCGGGCAACGACCAACTAGGGTCAACGGCCGTGGCTGATCAGAAAGCGTTCGCCGAGCAAGCGATGCAATACGCACCGCAGCTCTATTCGACCGCGCTTCGGATGACCCACAATCAGGCTGACGCCGAAGACCTGGTGCAAGAGGCATATCTGCGCGGTTTCCGCAGCTATCACACCTTTGAAGAGGGCACCAATCTCCGAGCGTGGCTGTTTCGAATCCTGACGAATGCCTACATCAACAAGTACCGCGCCAAGCAGCGTCGCCCGCAGGAAACCGAGCTCGGCGACATCGAGGAGTTGTACCTCTACAAGCGGATCGGGTCGTTTGAATCCGCCGCCGCGAGTCTGTCTGTCGAGGATCAATTCCTCGACTTGCTAACCGACGACGAGGTCAAAAAGGCTGTCGAGGACCTGCCGACCAACTTCCGGATACCCGTGTTGCTGGCCGACGTCGAAGGGTTCGCCTACAAAGAGATCGCCGAAATGCTCGACATTCCGATCGGAACCGTGATGTCTCGGCTGCATCGGGGAAGAAAAGCGATGCAGCGTGCGTTGTACGGGTACGCCGAGGCCCGTGGCCTCGTCAGCACCCCGTCCGAATCCGATCATCATCGATCCGACACAGACTGACCGAGCGAACATGGCCGACTGCAAACAAACCATCCGCGAACTCGACGCATTCTTGGACGATGAACTCTCTGACGTGGTCCGCGGTCACATTCACCAACACCTCGATGGATGTCTGGACTGTCTGCAAGCGTTCGATTTCCAAGCGGAATTGAAACTGGCAATTCGTCGAAAATGCAGCAACGACGAGATGCCTGAAGGCCTGCTCGGCCGAATCGAAATGTGCTTCAACGAGGACTTCGATGGCGACGGGATCATCGGCCCCGTTGACGACTTGAACTGACAAGCTTCTCGCTGGCTACGCTGAGCGCATGCTTGCCGCCCAAATCTGGCACTGGTGGATCGGTCTGATCATGCTCATCGCGGGCGGTGGCTTGACGTTGCAACTGGTCGCCGGTTACCTCAAGCAGGTCACGTCGAAGAAGTACCCGGGCGGCAAGCGCCACCGTGAGCGCGAACTCTGAGTTCGTTCGCCGCACTTCTTTCTCGCTGCACCTTTCCCGAAACTGGCACGTCCGTTGACTGTGCGTTTTCCGGTGGCCCTGATTCCACTGCACTGGTTGCGCTCGCTCACGCCCATAATCTGACCGTCACCGCTCATCACGTTGATCATCAGATTCGGCCGGAATCCGGGGCCGAATCCGAGCGGGCTCGTTCGATCGCTCAGCAGATCGGTGTCGAGTTCGTGTTGCACACCGTTTCGGTCGAAGCAGGCCCAAACCTTGAGGCGAGAGCACGTCTGGCCCGCAAGTCCGTGCTTTCCGTCGAGGTGATGACCGGTCACACACTCGACGACCAAGCCGAAACCGTGTTGATCCGGCTCCTGCGAGGTAGCGGGAGCGACGGCCTGGCATCGATCCGACCCGGGTACCGTCATCCGATTTTGGCGCTCCGACGTTCGGAGACCGAGGCGGTTTGCGCTTCGCTCGGTATCGAACCGGTCAGTGACGCCTCCAACCGATCGGGCGACATGTGGCGAAATCGGATTCGAGCCGAATTGCTCCCGCTTGCGGCCGACATCGCGGGGCGCGATCTGGCACCAATTCTGGCTCGTTCGGCAGACCTACTACGTGACGAAAGCCGGTTTCTCGACGATCTGGCGGCTGACCTCGAAGCCACAGATGCCAAACAACTCGCTGCCGCAGAGCCGGTGCTCGCTCGACGTGCGATTCGACGCTGGTTGACCGTCGACGGGTATCCACCCGATGCTGCCAGTGTCGAACGGGTGCTGGCGGTTGCCCGTGGCGAGTCGATTGCCTGCGAACTGCCTGGTGGGAGGCGCGTCGAACGCTCGCATCAGCACTTCAGAATCATCGAACCTGAGCGGTAGCATCGACCCTTGAAATGCGCCCGTTCGCCACTCTCCTGATCCTGGAAAACTGCTGATGCCACCAAAACTGCGCGGCAAATGGGCGCTCGGCATCACGCCACGCCACTTCACCTGGATTCTTAAGGACAAGCTGGCGATCTGTGAGCGTCCGGGCGGCTACGGCGACAACCATCGTCGAGTGCGGCGCCA
>JANOTN010000022.1:0-14316 GCA_031416375.1 Ilumatobacteraceae bacterium | reverse complement strand
TCACCAAATGCACGCCCTCCAGGACCGGGCGTATATGGCGGGGGCGTTCGGCGATCGGCTGACCCATCGGTCGTACTTCCTCTCCCACGTCACTCGTCCGCATTTTGCGAATGGCACCATCGATCTCGTGCCCGCTCACTTTTCTGAGGTGTACGCCTTGATGCGTGACCGAACGGAGGATCCGCTCGTGATCGCCGCCTCCTCGCCACCCGATCGACATGGTTATTTTTCGCTCGGCGTGTCGGCCGACTACACGTCGAGCTTCATCGGGCGCGCCCGGATCTTTCTCGAAGTCACCGAACACATGCCGCGAACGTTCGGACGAAACCAGATCCACATCAGTCAGGTCGTCGGATGGTGCCAGAGCGACCGCCCACTGATCGAGGTGCTGCCACCAATCCCTGGCCCACTTGATCAAGCGATTGCCGGATTCGTCGCCGAACGGATCCCGAACGGTGCCACGATCCAGACCGGCATCGGGGCGATCCCGAACGCGATCATGGCCGCCCTCGGCGATCATCGCGACCTTGGTATTCACACCGAGTTGCTGTCTGACGGCGTTGTTGACCTGATCGAAGCCGGCGTGGTCAATGGTGTCCGCAAGGACCTCAACCGAACCAAGACGGTCGGCTCGTTTGCGCTCGGGACCGACCGGCTGCATAGGTTCCTGCACGAGAACACAGCGGTCGAGCTTTGGCCCGTCCGCTATGTCAACAGCCCACAGATCATCGGGAACGAACGCGGCTTCGTCTCGATCAATGCCACCCTGTCGGTTGATTTCCTCGGTCAGTGCGCCTCGGAGACGATCGACGGGAAGTACTTCTCGTCGTCAGGTGGTCAGAACGATTTTGCCCGCGGTGCAATGAACTCGGAAGGCGGCCAAGGCTTCGTCGTATTGCACTCGACCACCCGTTCCGGCGCCTCGCGGATCGTGCCGCAACTCGCCGCGGGCGACGCCGTGACGACCCCCAAGAACACTGTCGACAAGGTCGTCACCGAGTTCGGCGTTGCGGAAATGCGCGGGCGCTCAATTCGAGAACGCGCACTCGCACTGATCGCCATCGCTCACCCCGAGCATCGCGTCGAACTGACCGCCTCGGCGCAGGCGTCGCGTTACATCTGAGCGGCGTTTCCTCGCTCGTTGTCGCGACGCGACGTCACGAACACGATCGCACCGACGACGACAGCGGCGAGCACCACGCCGACCACCTGCCAGTGGCCGTTGAGTTGATTCTGGATGCGGCGTTGCAGTAACTCGACGCGTTGCGTGATTAGGGATCGATCCTCGTTGATATCGACCACCCAGAAGTAGTACAGCAAGTACAGGCCAGACAGACTCACCATCACCGCGGCGATCCGATCGACATACCGCGAGCCAGTTCTGAGCACGTTCAGCAGGCTCGTGTTGGCAACCGCCAAGGTGATCGTCAGGGCTGTGACGATCAGAGCCATGCCTGCGCCATACGCAGCCACGTTCAGCACGCCACTCGCCAACCCGTCATTCTCGACACCGCTGAACAGCGTTGTGATGAAGAGTCCGATCGTGCATCCGATCGATGCAACGGCATAGGCGACGCCATACACGAACATCGAGACCACGGTCCGATCACGCCTGCCGGTATCAAATCGCGGTGTGGCGAACGGCAGCTTGTACCCACACAACATGGCGACACCGAGGATCACAAACGCGACACCGATCCCCAACGTGGCGTATTTGGCGTTTTCCTCGATCCAACTCGTGAAGTACTCGGTGACGACACCGACGACGACAAACACAGACATGAACCCGACAGACACCGCAGCCGATACCACGAGTGCCCGTCTGACGGTCGCCCGCTGACTTCCGGGCCTGTGGCCCTCCAAGCCGAGGAAGTACATCAGGTACGTCGGCAGCAGCACGAAGGCGCACGGGTTGACCGCAGCGACCAGCCCGCGTAGGAACGACAGCCCCATCAGAACAACTCCAGAATCGCCGCTCGGAGCGCGTCAGCATCGATTTCGCCAGTCTGACGCAGAATCTCCCCGTCGGCGCTGACGAACAACGTGACCGGGTAGGCGACGATCCCGATCGCGTTCGAGAACTCGCGCTCGGTGTCACGCAACAAGTCGTAGGTGACGCCACGCTCGCTGGCGAAGCGTTGCATCGCTTCGACCGTGTCGAAGGGGTCGATCCCGACGAACTGAATCTCGGCGCCCAGCTCGGCGTGCACTACAGCGAAGTCACGAAGTTCGCGTCTGCAAGGAGCACAGTTCGAAAACCAGA
Organism: Ilumatobacteraceae bacterium; assembly: GCA_031416375.1. Classification (GTDB taxonomy): domain Bacteria; phylum Actinomycetota; class Acidimicrobiia; order Acidimicrobiales; family Ilumatobacteraceae; genus Ilumatobacter. Next base: position 12,053 of record JANOTN010000022.1, on the reverse strand, counting down.
CGTTGATGATCAACGGTTTGCCAGCATATTCGCGAAGGCTCTGAGGATCGCCGTTGATATCGGTCAGATCGATGTCTGGGAGCGTCAGTCCGGACAGGTCGTCGTTAACCTCCGAGAGCGGCTCTTGAAACACTCCGGGTTGGTCGAGTACGAACTCGCCGTCGTATGTCGGCTCGTCGTTCGCCAACGCGGCAACGACCAGAATGGCGATTGCGGCCGCCGCCAATCCACTGACGGCCGCAATCAAAATCGGTCGTGGGCGAAATCCCATATCGACAGGCTACGCACATCCGGCCCCGGAGCCAGGGGGGAATGGCTCCGGGGCCGCGACGGCTGCCGCTGGTTACACGGCGACCTGTTCGACTGTTCTCGATTCAACGACGCCGAGTTCGTCGACGAACACAGGCGGTCTCGGCCTCTTGGGAGGTCGGCCACCCGGTCTCTTGACGGCAACGATTCGGCCACCGGATAAGAGTTCGCCGCCCCACACACCCCACGGTTCCTCGCGTTCAAGAGCCTCGTCAAGACAACCGGCACGCAGCGCGCAACGGCCACAGATCGCTTTGGCACGGGCGATATCGAGGACATGGTCGGAGAAGAACAGTGGAGTGAGCGTTCCGTTGCCGTCGGCGCAGCGCGCTACCGGGACGGTGGAGATCGAGAACTCGTTGATCGGGGAGAGCTGGACAGTGTTCACGGTTGATGTCCTTTGAAATTTGGGTTTGGTGATGGTTTGGGTTTGGTTCGGAAAACGAGAAAGGCCGCCGGGTCGGAACCCGGCGGCCTCGGTGTGAAGACTTGACTGGTTAAGTCGTCTTCGGTCCGAGGTGCCGGGCGGTGCGCTTGATGGACATGTATCCCGTTGCGCCTGCCGGAGCGGCGGTGCCGTTGCCGAGATGTGCGGTAAACACATCGGCTGCGGTGCGCCAATTGCTCCGGACGTAATTGCGACCATGGTCACGCGAGTCGGCGGAGACACAGATGTCACCGGCGCGGCCGGCGCGTCCGAGGTCGATGCCCCGGTTGTGCTGCGTCGTCATGGTGATCATTGGTCCGTCCAGTGCTCGTTGGTTCGTGTCAGACGTGCGTGTCAGAAGTGCGTGATGCAGACGCCAAGCGTGCGCTGCGGACCCTAGTGGACCACGCCGCGCATGTCGAAGTCAAGGAGGTTTCGCGTTTGGTGTTAGGCAACGATCACGCAACCAGGTGCGGCGGAATCGGGACTTCGTCGACAGTAATCCGCAGACGAGGATTCTTCGGTGGTCGACCGCGGCCTCGTTTGATTGCCACGATCACACCTTCTACCAGCAGTTCTCCACCCCACACGCCGTACGGCTCGACCCGTTCGAGCGCATTGCTCAAACACGTCGGCACCAGCCCACACTTGCTGCAAATTGCCTTGGCCCGGGCGATGTCAAACTCATCATCGGAGAAGAACAGGTGGGTCATCGTCCCATAGCCATCGGCACAGCGAGCGAATCGTGTCCCGATCGGCTCGTCGTCGAGCGCCAGTTCGGCGTCGAGGTCATATTCAGGGCTGCGGAAGTCGAGCAGCGTCATGATCGTGTTCCTTCCAAAGTGACATCCGGGGCCGTACGGGTCGTCAGGCCGAACAGAGCCATAGAGGCAAGAACAACGTGGTCTGATACGTGCGATCCGGAAATCACAGAACGTGGGAAGTTGCGAGGCGAGTCAGTCAACAATCGGCTCGTGCGTCATGCTCCGTATTCTCCCCACTGGGAACAGGTGGGCCGATACGGCGGAAGGAGAATGTCGTCGGGATGAGATTACTCGGCGGGTTCAGCGACCGCTTGCGCCGCCGCTTCGTGAGCCGTCAACAACTCGGCGACCGAGGCAGCGTCGCGGAACACAATCTCGCGGTACAGCCTCAGTTCCGACACGCTCTCACGAATGTCGTCAAGGGCGCGATGGGAGCCCTGCTTCCAGCCGCGCTTGTTGAGCACGTCCGGATACCAGCGCCGCACGAGTTCCTTGATGCTCGACACGTCAACCGAGCGGTAGTGCAGGTACTCCTCGATCCCTGGCAAATAGGCGGCAAGAAACCGCCGGTCAGTGCCGATCGAGTTACCACACAACGGCACGGTCCGGTGGACTGGCACGTGCTGCCGAATGAACGCCAGCGTCTCGGCACCTGCCTCGTCGAGGGTCATCGTTGAGGCCCGAATCTGGTCGAGGAGCCCAGACCGGGTATGCATGTCGACCACGAACTGATCCATCCGGGCGAGCACGTCGTCATCATGATGAATCACCAGATCCGGCCCCTCGGCGATGATGTTGAGGTCATCGTCGGTGACGAGCGTGGCAATCTCCACGATCACGTCTGACGTGTGATCGAGGCCGGTCATTTCAAGGTCCATCCACACCAGCATTCTGGCGATGCTACGGGACGTGCGACGATGGAAGGCATGACCCGACCGACGTTTGCCGAAATGCTGGCGATGCCAGGTGTCATCGAGGAATGCGAACTCCGCAGCACGTTTGGATTCATGGCGTACCACGGAGGCGCGCTGGAGGAAGCCACCGACGTGATCGCCCGCAACGCAGCGGCGATGTGCGGAGCGTCGTACTACGGCGTGGTTCAGCCGGAATCGATACAGGTTCACGTGTCGTCGATCGGCGTGTCGCCGGATCAGTCTGCGATGTTGGCAACGTTTCTCGATCACGTCGAAATCGTCGTCACCGTGCACGGGTTCGGTCGTCGGCCGCTGCCGTCATCACTGCTCTTAGGCGGAACCAATCGAAGACTGGCAACCCACGTCGCCGGCCATCTTCGCCAAGCCCTGCCGGACTACTCCGTCGTAGACGATCTCGATCAGATCCCGCTCGACTTGCGCGGCGTTCATGCCAGGAACCCAGTCAATTTCCCGAGATCAACAGGTATCCAGATCGAACTACCTCCTCGAATTCGCAGTCACGCAGCGCACTCGCAAACCCTGGTAGAGACGCTCGCAACCGCCGCCCTCACCTGGCCGTCGTGACGAGCGATACGGTCGCGTTGTGCATGTGGATCGGGGGCTGATCGAGGAACGAATCAGGCGTGAGTTGCACGAGCGTGTGCTCGCATTGGTTGAGCGCGATCGCCGTTCGTTCGATGTCTCCGCCGGGCCGGCGATCGCCGATCAGTCGCCGTTGGCGGTCGGTTCGGCATGGGGTTCACCGTGGGGAACGACCTGGTTCACGTTCACGACCGTGATTCCGGAGTCATGGGCGGGGCAACGGATCGAGGCGGTGATTGACCTCGGATTTGACCCCGATGCGGCCGGGTTCCAATGTGAAGGATTGATCGTCGATGATGCTGGGCGACCTGTCCAGGGAATTCATCCGCGCCGAACCAATTTCCGAGTCGACCCAACACCTGGGCCGCTCACGCTGCGGCTCGAAGCTGCTTCGAACCCAACCTTCCAACAGTTCCGGCCCTCGCCGTTGGGTTCGCTCGATACCGCTGGCGATCGGCCGCTGTATCACTTTCAGCGTGCCGAGCTCGTGCTGATCGACAGTGAGGCCGAAGCCCTCGCACACGACATCGATGTGCTCAACGGGCTGATGCGTTCACTAGCCGACCACGATCCGAGGCGTCATCGGCTGCTCCAGGCCATCGCCAGGGCGCTCAACGTCTGCCCAGATGTCGGTGCAGCACGGTCGACGCTTCGTCCCTACCTCGCTACCCCAACAATCACGCCTGCGCACCGGATAATCGCAACTGGCCACGCCCACATCGACACTGCCTGGCTCTGGCCGATTAGTGAATCGATCCGCAAGTGCACGCGCACGTTCGCGTCAGCGGTGCGCCTGATGGATGACTACCCGGAGTACCGATTCTCCTGCTCGCAGGCCCAGCAGTACGCCTGGATCGAGCAACGCCATCCGGATCTATTCGAACGGATCACCGTCAAGGTGCGCGGCGGGCAATGGGTACCCGTCGGAGGAATGTGGGTCGAGGCCGACATGAACCTGCCGTCGGGCGAGAGCCTCGTGCGGCAAATCGTGCACGGTCAGCGTTACTTCGAAAGTCATTTCGGAGCCCGCTGCGACGAGGTCTGGCTTCCGGACGTGTTCGGCTACCCGGCCAGCCTGCCGCAGATCTTCGCGGCCGGCGGGATGCACCGGTTCGTGACCCAAAAGCTCTCGTGGAACACGACCAACCGGTTCCCGCATCACACGTTTTGGTGGGAGGGTCTCGACGGCACTCGAGTGCTGACCCATTTCCCGCCGGTTGACACGTACAACGCTGAACTGACGCCGGCTGAGACCGTGCGATCGGCAGAACGGTTCCTTGATGCTGGATGGTCGGATTGGTCACTGATGCCATTCGGACATGGGGACGGAGGCGGTGGGCCGACCCGCGAGATGTTGGAACGGGGGCGACGGCTGTCCGCCATTGACGGTTCGCCGCAGGTCTCGATCGGAACCCCGAGCGAGTTCTTTCAACACGTCGAACGCGAGGCGTTCGAGGGTGCGCCCGTGCCTGTCTGGCGGGGCGAGTTGTACGTCGAAACGCATCGAGGGACACTGACTAGTCAGCTCCGAACGAAGGCCGGGAATCGTCGGTGCGAACGGCTGCTACGTGAGGTCGAGTTGTGGTCGGCAACGCTCGGCAAACCAGCTGAGGTTGACGATCTGTGGCGCGAGGTGCTGACCCAACAGTTTCACGACATCATCCCAGGCTCGTCGATCGCGTGGGTCCATGCCGACGCCGAGGCAGCTCACACCCGCATCGCTGCGCTGCTGGAGGCGCGGCTCGCCGAGCTGTTCGTAGAACTCGTGCCTCATGGATCTCATGTGATCAACGCCGCCGCTGTCGACCGTGACGAAGTGATCGAGGTCGACGGGGCGGCGATCCGAGTCTCCGTACCAGCCAACGGAATCGCGCCGCTCACCGCATTCGACTCTGACGATTGGGTCGTCGTCACTGACCGCTCGATGACGAATCATCACCTAGCGATTCGGTGGGACAGCGACGGCAACCTGACCTCGATCATCGACCTCGCCCACGCTCGCGAACTGCTTCCTGACGGGTCTCGCGCGGCTGTGCTCGAAATCGCTCCTGATCACCCGGTTCGCTACGACGCATGGGATCTCGAGTCGTGGACGCCTGGACTGGCAAGGCACCCGCTAACCGCCGACTCGGTTGAGATCGTCGGCGAGGACCCGATCGGGCGGATACGTGTGATCCGAACCTTTGGACCATCGACCGCAACCGTGACCTACACGATGCGCGCCGGAAGCGCCCGACTCGACATCGGTGTCGACCTCGACTGGCAACACGACGAGCACCTGCTGTCAATGTCATTCCCGCTCGACGTTCGTGCCGACTCTGCGGCGTGCGACATTCAATTCGGTCACGTCCACCGGCCGACGCATCCGTCGAACTCGTGGGATGCCGCCAAGTTCGAGGTGTGCGCTCACCGCTACGTCGATCTGTCGGAACCAGATTTCGGGGTGGCGATTCTAAACGACGCTCGATACGGCCACGGGCTGTTCGACGGCGGTGTCAGGGTCAGTCTGGCACGGGCTGCCTGCTACCCCGACCCGAACGCCGACCGGGGTAAGCACGCCGTCAACCTCGCTGTGTTTCCGCACGGCGCCGGCCTCACCGATGTGGTCATCGAGGCCCAACGTTTCAACATGCCGCTTCGGATCGTTACGGGCGAGGCGACCGAGCGGCCAGCTCCGATTGTCGAGCTGATCGGATCAGGCGTCGAGATTGATGCGATCAAGTTGGCCGACGATGACTCTCGCGATCTGATCGTGCGTTTACACGAAGCGGTTGGCAACCGAACCCGGGTCACGTTGCGTTGTGATCGCCGAATCATCGCCGCTACGCAATGCGACCTACTCGAAGAACCGCACGCAGGGCTGGAAGTCGGCGACGGCATCTGCGCCCTCACCTTCCGCCCCTTCGAGTTGATGACCCTCCGCCTCACCAGATAGCGACGACTATTCGACGCCGAGGTGGCGGAGGGCCATTTGGGCGTAGAGCTCGACTCCGTGGGGCATCGCATCTTCATCGAACTTGACAAGGTTGGAGTGGTTGGCCGCAGCCGTGCGGGCGTCACGTGCGGGCTCTGTGCCACCTAGGAACATCATCGTTCCTGGCACGCGTTGCAACACGTACGAGAAGTCTTCGGCACCCATGATCGGGTTGGGGAGTCGCAGCGCCTTGTCGGCACCCAACACATCACGCGCGACGTCGAGCGTGAAATCAGTGAAGCGATCGTTGTTCGAAGTGACGGGATAGCCCAGAGTCACTTCGGGTGTCGCCGTGGCACCATGTGCTTCGGCGACCCGTTCGGCGACCCGCCGAATGTTGTCGTGAACGAGCTTGCGGGTCCGTTCGGAGACCGTGCGGATCGTGCCGACGATCTCAGCCGTGTGAGGGATGATGTTGTTCGTGGTGCCTGCCGTGATCTGGCCGACTGTGACGACAGCCGGATCAAAAATGTCGACCGTACGAGTCACCATCAATTGCAGAGCCTGCACGATTTCGCAGGCGATCGGGATCGGATCGATTGCACGGAACGGCTCGCTGGCATGCCCACCAGCCCCATGCACCACGATCACGAACGTGTCAGCGGCCGCCATGCACGGGCCGCCCTTGGTGGCGACCATGCCCGTCGGAATCGTGGAGGTGATGTGAAGTGCAAACGCGCCGGTGACCGGCGAAGGTGTGCCGTCGGGCAGTGCCGGAACTTCGAGCAGTCCTTCATCGAGCATGAACTGGGCACCGTGGTCGCCTTCTTCGCCAGGCTGAAACATGAACAGCACGCGGCCGGGAATTTCATCGCGACGAGCGGACAACAACTTGGCGGCCGACGACAGCATCGCCGTGTGGGTGTCGTGGCCGCAGGCGTGCATGCAGCCGTCGGTCCGGGAAGCGAAGTCGAGCCCGGTGTCCTCGTTCAAAGGTAACGCGTCCATGTCGCCGCGAAGCAGCACAGTCGGACCCGGCTTGCCGCCGGTGAGCAATGCGGCAATCCCGGACGTGGTCTCGTGCAGAGTGATGTCTAGGCCGAGGCCTTCGAGCGATTCCAGCACGACATCGCGAGTGATCGGCAGGTGATTTCCCATCTCAGGGCGCTCATGCAACCGGCGTCGCATCGCCACCGTCTCACGCTGAATGTCCAGGGCTTCGTCGTGGAGCGTGTCAAGAGTCATGTCGGCATGGTATGCCGTTGCCGTGAGCGTGCCATCCGCATCAGCGGGAGACGAACGTGTTGACTGGATCGATGACGCTGGGCGGACGATTGAGGTCGTTCCCGACTCGCTGGCGATCGTGCGTCCCCAGCTCGGTACCGAGCCGTCACTCGATCCAATACGATGGGCGTCTGTGTATCGAGTTGAATTCACGATCGAGCCGTTTGTCGAGGGTCAGCCCGGCATCCATGTGACCGCACCGATTGATGCGGTGCGCGACCTGGGAGTCGAGGTTGAGGTCGGACCGTTCGGTTCCGGATGCGACACCAACACCGAGCAGATTCCTGATGTTGTGGCAGCGATCATGCGAGCGGCATTTGGCAACGGGGCGACGCACGTCAACCTTGATGTGAGTGCCGTAGAAGGCGACGCCAGTCGGAGTTCACGGTGAGCCTCGACCATCCGTTACTCCGAGCCGTAAAACCGGTCGTTGATGCAGTTGGTGCCTCGATCGTCGCCGCCGACAATCGTGAGCCGTCCGACGTACCGCTCGTGTGGGAGGGCCAAGTCGTTGGTGCCGTGCGAATGCCGCCGTTGCATGGCGCACTCGATCGTCTGATCGACACTGTCGAGGCCGAACTCGGGAAGACGCTTCCGTCGCTTTCGCGTGAGGGCAAGCAGCGTGCGGTACGCATGCTCGACGAGCGAGGTGCATTCATCCTGCGGCGCGCCGTCGAAGACGTTGCCGATGCGATGGGCGTCAGCCGGATCACGATCTACAACTACTTGAACGCCATCCATCGCTGACAGGTACCGTCGACCCATGGCTCGTGGCGATCAGTTCGATGTGATCGGCTTTGACGCCGACGACACCCTCTGGCGAAGTGAGGACTACTTCACGGAAGCCGAGCGGTTGTTCGCGGAGATGGTCGGCCCGTACGCGCCAACTGGAGTCGACGTACTCGATTCGCTGCACGCCATCGAGTCGGCCAACATTGCGATATCCGGCTACGGCGTCAAGGCGTACGCGCTGTCGATGGTCCAAGCGGCAGTCACGTCAACCGGCGGCAAAGTGCCGTCGTCCGTGATCGGCGAGTTGGTCGACCATGCACACGAGATTCTGATTCGCCCCGTCGAGTTACTCGAAGGCGTTCCCGAAACACTCGCTGCGGTTGGTCAGTCGTGTCGGCTGATTTTGATCACGAAGGGCGACCTGGTGCACCAGTACCGCAAGGTCCGCACGTCGGGTCTCGAGCATCATTTCGAGCACATCGAGGTGGTGCTCGAAAAGGACGTCGAATCGTATAGCCGGGTGCTGCGCGACCGCTCGATCGATCCGACCCGCTTCTTGATGGTCGGCAACTCTGTCAAGTCCGACATCCTGCCGATCCTCGAACTCGGCGGTCACGGAGCCCACGTCCCCTACCACGTCACCTGGTCCCACGAAATCGTGCACGAACACAACGGCGTCTTCACCGAGTTACCGACGATCAGCGATCTTCCCGCCTGGCTGCACGGCTGACGATTCGTCAGAGTTTTCGGAGGAGGACTTCGCTGACTCGGTGGTCGTTGGTTTTACGCAGGATCAGGCTGGCGCGTTCCCTGGTGGGGGCGATGTTTTCACGGAGGTTGCGACCGTTGATCGTTGCCCAGATCTGGCGGGCGGTCATGTCGGCTTGTTCGTCGGTCAGGGTGGCGAAGTGGCGGAAGAAGCTGTCGGGGTTCCGGAACACCGACTCGCGCAGGGCGAAGAACCGCTGCACATACCAGTGCTCGATGTCGTGCACGTCGGCATCAATGTAGATCGAGAAGTCGAAGTAGTCGCTGACGAACTCTGCGCCCTCGCGGTCGACCTGCAACACGTTGAGACCTTCGACGATCACGATGTCGGGCTGACGAACGACCACCGACTCACCCTCAAGTACGTCGTACGCAAGATGGTCGTAAACGGGAGCAGAGACCTCGGGTTCACCGCTCTTGACCGCTCGTAGGAAACCGAGCAACGCCCGCGTGTCGTAGCTCTCGGGGAAACCTTTGCGATCCATGATCCCGCGCTCGTTCAAAACCGCGTTCGGGTACAAGAACCCGTCCGTCGTCACGAGGTCGACCTGCGGGTGATTCGGCCAGCGCGACAGCAAGGCTTGCAAGATTCGTGCGAACGTCGATTTGCCGACGGCAACCGAGCCGGCGACACCGACGATGTACGGCACTTTTGGGGCCATCGAGCCGAGGAACGTCGACGAGACCCGTTGTAGGTCCTGCACGGCGCTGACGTACAGGTTGAGCAGGCGGCTGAGCGGGAGATAGATCGCCGTCACTTCGTCGAGGTCGATTCGCTCGTTGATGCCCTGCAACGAGTCGAGATCTGCCTGACTCAACGTCAGCGGGGTGGCGGCCCGCAGTGCCGCCCAGTCGTCGCGTTCAAACGTCAGATACCGGTCGGGCACATCTGCAACCTACGCTGGCGTGATGGCTTCGACCCAAGCGGCACGCAAGCTTCTGGGAGCCTGGTACACGCCACCAGAGTTGGTCGAGATGGTCGTCACGGCGATCCTTGTTGACCTGCCTACCGTTCGACGCCGAGTCGTACGGGTGCTCGATCCAGCGTGTGGCGACGGTCGGTTTCTGGTCGCGATTGGGTCACGACTACGCGATCTCGGCGTGCCGGTTGAGCTCACCGGGTGCGACATCGACGCTGCCGCCCTTGATCAGATCAGCGACCTCACGATCACACGGCTTCACGCCGACGCGCTCGCCCACCCGTGGGGTGATACGCCGTTCGAGATCGTGATCGGCAATCCGCCGTTCCTTTCACAGATGGCTGCAAACACGACACGGGGTGGATCGAGCAACCACGGCGGCGGTCCCTATGCCGATGCGGCGACCGAGTTCCTGGCCCTCGCGGTTCGGCTTGCCGACCCACACGACGGGCGAGTCGGACTTGTGCTCCCGCAGTCGATTCTCGCCGCTCGTGACGCCGGGCCCGTGCGCACGGCAGTCGCCAAGCAGGCCGACCTGACGTGGTCGTGGTGGCATCCCAAACAGCAGCATTTCGATGCCGCAGTCAATGTCTGTGCACTGGTGTTTCAGCGACCTTCGACGGGAGTCGTGACCGAGTCAACGTGGACACGAGTGGTCACCGACCATCTCGGGATCCCTGTCCTCGACCTGGCCTCGTTGGCGACCGACGGCACGCTGGGAGAACGAGCCGAACTGAACGCCAACTTCCGAGACGAGTACTACGCCCTCGTGCCCGCCGTAAGCGACGACTGCGACGGTCCGCGACTGGTCACGAGTGGTCTGATTGACCCGGGGGTGTGCCTGTGGGGAACCAAACCCGTTCGCTTCGCCAAGCGCCCATTCGAGCACCCGCGTGTCGATCTGGGCAAGCTGACCGGGCGGTTTCCTGCCTGGGCCAAGCGAAAACTGGTGCCGAAGGTGTTGGTCGCCAACCAAACACGAATCATTGAAGCGGTCGCCGACCCCGACGGTGCCTGGCTGCCAGGGGTTCCAGTCAACACGGTCACGCCGATCGCAGCGGCCGATGTCTGGGAACTGGCCGCCGTACTGACGTCGCCAATCGCGTCCGCCTTTGCGTGGCAGCTTGCGGGCGGAACGGGCATGTCAACGACCTCCGTGCGGATCGGCCCCGCGGTGTTGGCAGCAATCCCCTGGCCACGGGACAATTTGTCGCGGGCTGTCGCAGCACTGCAAGCTGGGGACGTGGCTGAGTGCGGTCGATGCGTGGTTGCGGCGTACGGGATCGACGACGACGCACTGGTCGACTGGTGGACTGCCCAACTCCCAACGGGAACGACATGAAGGCGTCGATCAAGGCGGCAACGTTGCTGCTGGCGTTGTTGGGCGCAGCGTGCGGAGGTGGCGATCGCGAGTTGGCCGGCTACCACCGCGATCCTGCTCCCAATGTTGGCGGGCTCTCGCTGCCAGACCTCAGCAACGACGGCCAACCGTTGGCGTTGAGGGGCGAACCGGGCGGGCTGCTCGTGGTGTACTTCGGCTACACCAACTGTCCCGACTTCTGCCCGACCACGATGTCGGATCTTCGAATTGCACGCCGTCGGCTCGATGATCCCGAACGAGTCTCCGTTGCGATGGTCAGCGTCGACCCCGATCGCGACATCCCCGTACTGGCCGACTACATCGGCAGTTTCTTCGACGACGGTCATGCGTTGGCGACGGACGACCCGTCGCTGCTCGCCAAAGTCGCCGCCCCATTTGGTGTCTCCTCGCACGTAACAACCAACGAAGATGGTGAGATCGAGGCTGCTCACACCACACAGTTGTATGCGATCGATGACGCCGGCCTGCTCGTGCTGACCTGGCCGTTCGGAGTCACGGCGGACGACCTCGCAGGAGATCTCGAACAACTCCTCGAGCAAGGAGGGCGGTGACAGGTTGGCTACGATTGGCCTTGCTCCTGTTGGTTCAGTGCGCTTGCTGGTTCATCCCACCGTGTCACTCGCCAGAGCTTCGTCGATGGCTTCGTTCAAGTCGTACTGATCCATCGGGCCGAGATGACGGGTGATGACGACACCGTCAGCGTTGATCACCAACGTGGTCGGCATCGAACTCACCTTGAGTTCAGTGCTGACGAAACCTTCCGGGTCGAGGTACTGGTCGTAGGTCGCGCCGACGTCTTCGAGAAAGGCGATGGCGTCATCGCGGTCGTCGCCAATGTTGATTCCGACGAAGGTGATCTCGCGGTCGCGAGCCTGGTGGATTACTTCGAAGTCGGGGATCTCGCGACGGCACGGGCCGCACCACGTGGCCCATAGATTGATCACTGCCGGCCCATCGATCTCGGAGAGTCGGCCACGCTCGCCACCGTCCAGAGCTGTGATCTCAACGTCCGGTAACCGCTGAGCAGCCGAGGAGCC
>JANOTN010000021.1:0-4811 GCA_031416375.1 Ilumatobacteraceae bacterium | reverse complement strand
GCGGGAACGGCGGTGCTCGGTGCGATCGGCGTCGTCTGGTGGGCGCTGGCGGCATCGTCAGCGGAACGGCTCCCTGGTCAGGAGATCACCGGCCTCGATCCGCGCAGCGAACGTCAGACACTGATTGTGCAGGCCCGTGGTTTGCAGTTTGAGCGTCCAGCCGTCGCCGCCGAGTTGTACGCCAAGGTGTTGGAACTCGATCCGCTCGACGTCGAGGCGCTGACATACCGCGGCTGGACCTTGGCACTGGCCTCACGCACAGCCCCGGATCAAGCATCGGCGGTGTCAATGGTTGGAGAATCGGTGCAGTCCCTGCTGCTGGCGATCGAAACCGACCCGACCTACCCGGACCCGTTCTGCTTCCTCGGCATCGTCCAGTTCCGCTTCGTCGGCGATGCCAAAGCCGCCCAACCCCTAATTGCCGGCTGTCTCGCCTCGAACCCACCAGCCGACGTACGCGGCCTCGTCGAAAGCATCAACGCTGACATCACCGTTTCACTCGCCGAGCAAGGGTCCGCCGAATCGACCGCCGCCGGCGAATAGGCTCCGGTGATGTCGAGTTTTGGGGATCCACCGCCACCACCCTTCGGTGGGGGCAGCACTCCGCCGCCGCCGCCGAACTTTCCGCCTGCGGGTGGTCCGCCTGGATTTCCTCCCGGATACGCGCCTGGTTATCCGCCGATGGGAGCACCGGCCAGCAAGACCAACGGGATGAGCATCGCCTCGTTGGTGCTCGGGATTCTGTCGATTCCGTGTTGCACGTTTTTCGTACCGGCTGTCCTGGCGCTCATTTTCGGGTTCGTCGGAATCAATCAGATCAAGAACGATCAAAGCCAGAAAGGCCGCCGCATGGCAATCGCCGGAATAGCTCTTGGTGCAGCGTCGATCGTGCTGGTGGTTCTTATCGTCGCCTTCGGCGACCTGAACTATCAGTTGGGTGAGAACCAGTTCGGCAACTGACTGGTCGGCACTGGACTACACAGCAGGCGGCGGCCAGACCGTGGCCTGCACGATCTCGCCCTTCTTGTTGCGCTTCAACACCCACACTGACGCTTTGCGCCAGTCTAGTGGCGTGCGGATCTCGGTGCCCCGGCGTTGCAGTGCGGCGATCGTTGCGGGGATGATGTCGCCGTGACTACACAACACGCTCGACGCCGGCACCCCGGCGAGCAGCTCGAGTACCGGTTCAAATGGCTCGCCCTCACACAATAGGCGTTCGACCGTGATCGCCGTGTGGAGCCGCTTGCCAAGCGGCTCCAACGTTTGAATGCATCGCACGTACGGGCTGGAGTAGAGCAACGAAGCCGGGACCTTGGCGAGCCGTTTGCCGAGGTGTTCGGATTGTTTCCAGCCGGCCGGACTGAGCGGCCGTTCGCTGTCGTCGCCTTCCCACACGCGCCGCTCCCCGGCTTTGGCATGGCGGACAAGGTACAGGTGAGCCATGACGATCTGAATCAGCGGCGCAGTTCGCCGGTGAGTTGCTGATGTCGGGACGTCAAACCCCTCGCCATGGTTCCGAACGCGATTGCCCCGGCGATGCTCACGAGCGCGGAGACCAGTGTGATCGTGCCGCCATCGATGATCGTCTCTGCCATCGCCTGCTCTTGATTTCCGAGTCCGCTGAGTGTGCTGGTTCCCTGGTTGATCAGAATCGCCAGCGGGAACAGGCTGTACAACACGAACCATACCGGCACGATCGGCGAGACACGATTCGAACGCCATTCGGACCCGATCGGAGTGGCGGGATCCGATGATTTCCAGAGTTGGCGGAACATCAGAAACGGAATCACGAACAGCATTGGTGGTAGGAACCAGCCGCCGATTGCCCAGCCGGGACCCCATGTTCCACCGCGGTGCAGCGTCCGATGATTGGCGGCGATCCGGAACATCCAGATCATCACGACTACGGTCGCCGCAATCAGCAACACCATTTGGATCATTGTCACCAAGAAGTACGGCAAGATGCTCTCGATGAAGGCTTGGTCGTCGGTGGTTCCGGCCAGGTAGGCCTCGGCGTCACCGACCAACGAGCGGGTTGTGAGCGCACTAGCGAGACCCGCAAGCGCCGCCGTTGCACACAGGATGATGGCGGCCTTGGCCAACGTACCGATTCGGTGCAGTTTGACGGAACCCGTCGGACTCGCTGCGTAACCCGCATAGCCGGGTGGAGGCGTCAGGCTCGGCGGCGGTGGAGGTGGGGGCGGTGGAGGTGGCGATGGTGGCGGCGGCGATGGTGGCGGAGAAGAGAAGTCGCTCACGAACCCGCACGGTACTTGCAAAACGATCGGCTTTGGGCGGGAGGCGCGATCGAGGCGGCGTCGACGTCTTATGCCCAGCCGAGTTCGTGGAGGCGGTCGTCTTCGATGCCCGCAGCGTGGGCGACCTCGTGGATCACGGTGACGTACACCTCGTCGGCGAGTTGATCGAGGTCTGCACACATCTCGCACAGCGGAACCCGGTAGATCGAAATCACGTCTGGTGTTTCGTCGCCCCACCGTTCGGTGTGTGGTGTGCCTTCGTACAGGCCGAGTAGATCCGGGTCGTCCGGGTTTCGGTCGTGAACTTGGATGACGACGTTGTCGAGCACCGGCAGCAGTTCGTCAGGCAACTCGTCGATCGCCTCAGCGACCAACAACTCAAACTTGTACCGAGCGACCACGTCCACAGTCAATCCCGATCGGACAAGGCGTTCCGTTCACCATTTGGCTGGGTTGGCCCGGCTGTATGGTGACCAGAACCGCGGGTCGGACGCGGCGTTCCGTTCACCGTTTGGCTAAGTTGGCCCGGCCGTTTGGTGACCAGAATCGACTCGCAGCCTCCCACGGGCTCAGATCACTTTCAGCAGCGGGCTGAAGATCTTCCTTGGCTTCAGCTCGGTGGCGATCCGGGCAGCGATGGCGTTGAACATTTGGGCTGCTTCGCTGTCGGGCGAGACAGCCGTGATCGGACGACCGTTGTCGCCGCCGTCACGCAGCGCTGGAAGAAGCGGGAGTTGTCCGAGCAGCGGCACCCCGAGATCGTCAGCCAGCGACTGGCCGCCGCCGGAGCCGAAGATCTCGTAGCGCTTGCCGTCGTCGCCGGTAAACCACGACATGTTCTCGATGATTCCCTTAACCGGCAAATTGACCTTTTCTGCCATCGCCGCCGAAAGACGAGCCACCGTTTGGGCCGCCGGCTGCGGCGTCGTTACGACGTAGACCTCGCCGCGCGGCAGGTATTGGCTCAGGCTGAGGGCGATATCGCCGGTGCCCGGCGGCATGTCGATCAAGAGGAAGTCAGGTTCGTCCCAGAACACGTCGGTGAGAAACTGTTCGAGTGCCTTGTGCAGCATCGGGCCTCGCCAGATGACGGCTTCGCCTTCTGGCACGAAGTAGCCGATCGAGATGCAGCGCACACCCCATTGCTCGGGTGGCAGCAGCATCTCGTCGATCACAGTCGGCGGCCGGTCTGTGCCGAGCATGCCGGGGATCGAGTGACCGTAGATGTCGGCGTCAACAACGCCGACCGAGTAGCCCTGCTGGGCGAGTGCGACGGCGAGGTTGGTTGTGACGGTCGACTTACCGACACCGCCTTTGCCGGATGAGATCAGCAGCGGCCGCGTCTTCGAGCCTGGTTCGGAGAACGGAACCTTGCGACCCTCGGCGTGGCCGTGGCTCTGATGTGAACCGGCAGACGCCCCAGCGTCGCCGTGGAGCGTCTTGCGGAGGTCCTGGCGCTCTTGATCCGTCATCACGGTGAACTCCAGGTTGACGTCACGCACACCATCGAGAGCAACGACAGCATCGGTAACCCGCTTCGTGATTTCGTTGCGAAGCGGACACCCAGCGACGGTGAGTGCCACCATAATCTGAGCGGTGCCACCACCATCAACCTCTGCCTTGCGGAGCATCCCGAGGTCGACAATCGATCGGTGGAGTTCAGGATCCTGTACCGGCCGGAGGGCCTCAACGAGCTGGTCGTGGGTCACTGGCATAGGCCCATTCTGTCGGGATTGTGCTGGTTTGCACTACGCCGATAGGAGAAACCCCACGTAGAATCCAGACATGGGGACGAGTGTCGGGTTCAATGCCACGGTGTCGGCGATTACTGACGCGTTTGGTGACCCGACCCGCCGCAAGATCTATCTGTTCGTTCGTGACCGTGGCGTGGCCGGGGGAGTTGACGGGGGAGTGGCCGGGGGAGTTGACGGGGATGCCAGTGGCGGTGCCACGACATCGATGGTTGCCGCCGAGGTGGGAGTCCATCCGAACGTCGCCCGCCACCATCTCGACAAGCTGGCTGCCGGTGGTTACCTCGAAGTCCACAGCGGCAAGTTGGCTGGCGGTCGGGCTGGTCGGCCATCGAAGCGCTACACCGCGGTGCCATCTGCATTGGAGGAATTCCCGGTTCGCAGCGATGATCTCGTCTTGTCATTGCTCGGTCGGGCGCTCGCAAAACTGTCACCAGCTGATGCCGAACAGATGGCGGAAGAGGTCGGTGGCGAGTACGGCCGGGCGATGGCGGCCGGTCTCACTGGTGACGCCCTCGATTCAGGGCACCGCTCGCTGCGCTCCGCGATCCAGGCCGTTGCCGACGCGCTCACGGCTCACGGATTCGCGGCCCATGCCGAGAGTCGGAACAACCAACTTCGGATCATCAACAACCACTGTCCGTTTGGTGAGGTGGCGACCGAACACCCGGTGATCTGTGCCGTCGACCGCGGCATGGTCCGCGGCATGCTGAGTGCCCTGTACGACGCCGACATCGGCGACATCATCACCGAATCGAGCTTCGCCCAAGGCGACACCTTCTGCTCAACCTCGGTGTAGCAC
>JANOTN010000020.1:0-18095 GCA_031416375.1 Ilumatobacteraceae bacterium | reverse complement strand
GAGTCCATATCGACGGGAAGGTTTGGCACCTCGATGTCGGCTCATCGCATCCTGGGGCTGAAGCAGGTCCCAAGGGTTGGGCTGTTCGCCCATTAAAGCGGTACGCGAGCTGGGTTCAGAACGTCGTGAGACAGTTCGGTCTCTATCCTCCGCAGCCGAAGGAACATTGACGAAGGCTATCCCTAGTACGAGAGGACCGGGATGGACGGAGCTCTGGTGTGTCTGTTGTCCTGCCAAGGGCACGGCAGATTAGCCACCTCCGGAAGGGATAACCGCTGAAAGCATCTAAGTGGGAAACCCGTTCGAAGATGAATGTTCCCATGCGGTTAACGCAGTAAGGCCCGTGGCGAGATCACCACGTTGATAGGCCGGAGGTGTAAGCGTGGCAACACGTTCAGCCGACCGGTACTAATCGGCCGAGGGCTTGAATTTTACAATCGCTCGTGCTTGCTCTGGAGTCCTTGGGTGCAAACCCTTTGACAACTGATTTCCGGTGACCATAGCGACAGGGTCACACCCGTTCCCATCCCGAACACGGAAGTTAAGCCTGTCAGCGCCGATGGTACTTGGGTAGAGATGCCCTGGGAGAGTAGGACGTCGCCGGAATCTAATCGAACAGAGAGCGCCACCCTTCGGGGTCGGCGTTCTTTGTCGTTTTCGGCGTCGAATCCTTGCGTCGTGACGCCTGCGCCCCCGGTGATTCGGCGGATCGGTAGCTAGTCGGTCGTAGCATTGTTCGACATGTCCGACGACCAGTCCCGACGCCCACCCCCGAGTGGCCCTTCGTCTCGTGGTCGTGGTCGTGGTGAGGGTGCGGGGCAGGGTGCCGGGTCTGGAGGTGGGCGCTACGGACGTCCCAATTCTGGGTCTGATAGTCGGCCGGTCCGCGGCGGCGATAGCCGCGCCGGCGGTGACAAGCCACGTTATGGCTCGACGACTGGATCCGGTGGCGGCCGATCAGACAATCGGACAGCGCGGAGCGGTGATGCTGGACGTTCTGGCAAACCTGGTGAACGTTCATCTGCTGACGGCAAGCCCCGCTATGGAAAACCGTCCGGTGGGTCGGCAAGTCGCCCGCAGCGCGACGGTGGCCGTCCGACTGGTGAACAGCGTTACGGACGGTCCGACGGAGGCGGCTCGGCAAGCGGCCGTCCGCCTCTGGCTGGTGGCGGTCGATCCGGTCCTCCGCGATCGGGAATCGGGCGCTCAAACGCCAGTGTGCCGCGGGCAGGTGGGGGTCGTTCCGAGGGCGGGGAGCGCTGGGTCCGCCCCGAGCCGACTACGGATGCTGAACGCCGTGCCGCCGAGGTGCGCTCGACTCGCGGCCCTCGCCGTACGGAGGTCACTGAGGACACGATTCGCGAGAAGATTGAGTCTCGTGAGACCGAGGAGTGGATTGACGAAGGGTCAATTCGCGACGCGGCTGAGCGAGCAGTCGCTCGGGGCAGCCAGACGGCGGCCCCGCGCCAGCCGCAAGAAATTGATCCAGAAGTGGTCGCCGAGATTCACGGCGTGGTCGACACCAAGCGCGCCACGCGTCTTTCAGAGCGGCTGGCCGCGGCTGCCGGGGCGCTTGATCGCGAACGATTTGACGATGCCCGTCGGATGGTGACCCCACTCGTTCGCGAACTCCCCACGGTTGCAGCAGTGCATGAGATCTCGGGTCTGGCGAACTATCGAATGGGTCGTTGGAAGCAGGCCGCGGCGTCGCTTGAGATCGCTCGCGCCTTGCGCCCTGACCCCGCCATGCTCCCGGTACTCGCCGACTGTTACCGGGCGCTCAAGCGGTGGCCGGAGGTGGACCGGGCGTGGAAGCATCTGCGCGACGCGTCACCGTCACACGAAGTGATGGCCGAGGGCCGAATTGTGATGGCAGGAGCGCTGGCAGACCGCGGCGAGTTGAAGCAGGCAATCACACTGATGCACGGCGCTCAGAAGTCGCCGAAGAAAGTCCGTGACCACAATTTGCGTCAGTGGTACGTGTTGGCTGATCTGTACGACCGGGCCGGCGACACGGTGACAGCGGCGCGCTGGTTTCGTGAGATCTCGGCCCACGACGCCAACTTCGTCGACGTTCGCGAACGGTTGCGTTCGATCGGCCGCTGAGCCCATCACTCGATACGCTCACGATCGATGCCGAAGCCTCATTTTCGTGCTGGTGTTGTCGCCGTGGTTCGGCGACCTGATGGAATGGTGATGGCCTTCGAACGCAGCGACGTCGTCGGCGCGTGGCAACTTCCGCAAGGTGGCATCGAGGGTGGCGAATCAGCAGTGCAAGCCGCATGGCGAGAACTGAAAGAGGAGACGGGGCTCGGCAAGCGGCATGTCACGTTGGTTGATGAATACGACGGCTGGACCGTGTACGAATGGCCGCCATCGATGCGTGTCGCACACCGAATCGGACAGGTGCATCGATGGTTCTTCTTTGATGTGATTGACGACTCGGTCGTACCGAAGCCTGACGGAACCGAGTTTCGCGGCTGGACATGGATCAAGCCGAGCGAGCTGATCGACACCGTGGTCGAATTCCGAAAGGCCGGCTACCGACAAGCGCTCGGTGTCGAACGGGATGGCTGATTTGTTCAGCGCAGCTGCTGAGGAACGACTACGTGCCACGGCGCCACTCGCCGCCCGGCTTCGGCCGCGATCGCTGGACGATGTCGTCGGTCAGGAGCATCTGGTCGGTCGTGGAAGGGCGTTGCGCCGACTCGTTGAACAGGACCGATTGTCGTCGGCGATCTTCTGGGGCCCTCCGGGGACTGGGAAGACGACGCTTGCTCTTGCTGTTGCCGGCACGACGGCGCGTGCATTTGAACAGCTCTCGGCGGTCACAGCCGGTGTCAAGGACGTTCGAGAGGTGATCGAACGGGCCCGCCACCGACTGGGGGAACGCGGACAGGGGACGATCCTGTTTCTGGATGAGATTCATCGGTTCAGCAAGGCCCAACAGGATGCGTTGTTGCCTGCAGTTGAAGACGGCACGCTGACGTTGATTGGGGCGACGACCGAGAATCCGTTCTTCGAGGTCAATCCGCCGCTGCGAAGTCGGTCGACTTTGTTCCGATTGGAACCGCTTGGTCCGGATGCGATGCGAATTTTGGTTGGTCGCGGACTCGAGGCGGAAGCCACGACCGCGGCTGCCGATGCGGTCGACTTGCTGGTTGATCGGGCGGCTGGCGATGGCCGCCAGATCCTGACGTCGCTTGAAGTTGCGTGCGCGTTGGCTCATCCCGGATCGGTCGAGCTCGAACACGTTGAGTCGGCGCTTGGGACCAGCGCCTTGCGGTATGGTCGCGACGATCACTATGACGTGATCAGCGCCTTTATCAAGTCGATGCGCGGGTCTGATCCGGATGCTTCTGTGTACTGGCTGGCGCGCATGCTCGAAGCCGGTGAAGATGCTCGGTTCATCGCCCGCCGAATGGTGATCTTCGCCAGCGAAGACGTGGGGCTGGCTGATCCCACTGCGCTCCTGACGGCGGTCGCCGCTGCGCATGCCGTTGAACATGTTGGACTTCCGGAAGCGCAACTCAACCTGTCGCAGGCAGCGATTCATCTCGCCACGGCGGTGAAAAGCAATCGGGCTGCCTTGGCGATCTGGAACGCTCGGGCAGCAATCAAAGACGGGCTGGTCGGTGAGGTGCCCGCACACCTGCGCGACGCTCACTACCAAGGTGCGTCCGTGCTGGGTCACGGGGCCGGTTACGAGTACCCTCATGACCACGACGGTGGCTGGGTTGATCAGCAGTATCAACCGGATGGGATGACCGACCGGCATTGGTATGAGCCGAGCGGCTACGGATACGAACTGGAGATCGAAGCAAGGATGAGGAAGCGACAAGCAAGCAACGTGAATCGAGGAAGCGATGAGCGCCGGTGATCTTGCTGTCACGTTGGCGGCCGTGCTGTGCACGATCGGGTTCGCGGCATTGATTGTTGTCCTGGTGCGCGTACTTGATTCGTTGCGCACCCTGCGTTCGGAGGTCGAGTCACTTCGGTCGGAAACGCGACCGTTGCTGGCTGAACTTCGCGAGACCACCGCCGAAGCTCGCTCGGCGATGGATACAGCCCGATCCGATCTGCAGCGGTTTGACCGTGTGCTCGGGTCCGCCGAAGCAATCAGCGAAGCGATGGAAGGTTCTGGCCGGGTTGCCCGTACAGCGTTCTCGGCGCCGGTGATTAAGGCGGCCGGCTTAGCGACCGGAACCAGTCGAGCGGTGCGGCGCCTGCGCCGCGGCAACACCGAAGGCGCACTCGTACATGCCATCACCGAGCGAAAGCGGCGGCGGGCATGATCAGGCGTGTCACGTGGTTCGTCGGTGGTGTTGCGGCTGGTGTGGCTGGTGCTGGCTATGCCAAGAGGAAGGTCAAGGCGACTGCTTTGGCACTCGCCCCATCGAACATTGCGAAACGAACCGTCAACAAAGTTCGCAACCAAGGTCGTACCGTTGTCGATGCTGTACGCGAGGGTCGGGCGGCAATGAACGCCCGGGAGGACGAGTTGAAGGTTCGTCGTGACGCCCGAGTGGAGCCGCTCGATTCGCGGCTCGAGCCTGGCGAGCAGTTGATGGTCGACGGTCGCCCGGTCGATGCTGGCCGAGTGATCGTGCTCAAGCAGAAGCGGTAGCGGCGGTGACGCTGGCTGAAGATCTGCGGGCTGCGATCGGAGACTCCCTGGTCCGCACCGGACCAACGGAATTATCGTTGTACCGGCGTGATGCCTCCAACATGGAGGGTTCGACCTCGGTCGTCTGCCTACCCGAAACGACCGAGCAGGTCCAGGCCTGCGTTCGAGTTGCCAACGAGCACGGTGTCCCGTTTGTTGCTCGCGGGTCGGGCACGGGACTCGCAGGGGGAGCAGTACCGCTCGACGGCGCGGTCGTCATTGTCACATCAAAGATGGATCGAATCCTGAGCATTGACGAGGTCAATCGACAAGCATGGGTGCAGCCAGGCGTACTCAATTTGGACCTGTCGCGGCGCGTCGAACACCTCGGCGTTCACTTCGCCCCGGACCCGAGCAGCCAGCAGACCTGTTCGATCGGCGGAAACGTCGCCAACAACTCGGGTGGTCCGCATTGCCTTGCCGAGGGTGTGACTGCCTCACACGTCCTGGCAGTGCAAGTGGTGCTGCCGGATGGGACTTTGACACTGTTAGGCGGCGAGGAGCCTGAGCCTGTTGGCTACGACTTGCGCGGGGTTTTCGTGGGGAGCGAAGGCATGCTGGGAATCGCCACCGACATCTGCGTCAAGCTCACTCAGAACCCGCCAGGCGTAAAGACCCTGCTGATGGATTTCGACACCGTTGCCGACGGTGCCGAGACGGTGAGCGGGATCATTGCCGCCGGAATCGTTCCGGCTGCCGTCGAGATGATGGATCAGCTTTGCCTGCAAGCGGTTGAGGCGTACATTCACGCCGACCTCCCGGTCGACGCAGCGGCGGCGCTGTTGGTCGAGGTCGTCGGTCTGACGCATGGCCTCGAAGCTGATGTTGATCGAATCGTGGCGATCGGGCGTGAACACCACGTACGCAACATCCGGGTCGCCAACGATGATGAGGAACGGGCGCTGCTGTGGAAGGGCCGCAAGTCGGCGTTCGGGGCGATCGCTCGGATCAAGCCCAACTACTACCTACACGACACGGTCGTACCGCGAGCGAAGCTCCCGGACGTTCTGCGACAGGTCTACGAGATCGCCGAACGTCACGATCTGCAGGTTCTCAACGTGTTTCATGCCGGGGACGGCAACCTCCACCCGCTGTTGGTGTTTGACGCGCGCGAACCAGGGGTGCTCGATCGAGTCCACCACGCCGGGGAGGAGATCGTGCGAGCCTCCGTAGAGGCGGGTGGCGTACTGAGTGGTGAGCATGGGATCGGTTTGGAGAAGCGCGACTACATGCATTTGATGTTCTCCCCAGTCGATCTTGATGCACAGCAGGCGTTGCGCCGAGCGTTCGACCCGCTGATGCGGTCCAATCCCAACAAGGTGCTCCCGAGCCCGGCGACGTGTGGCGATGTGCATTCTGTGCCGGAGGGCGCGTGGATCTGACCGAGTTTGCTGAGGAGATTGGTTCATCGGGTCCGATCACGATTGCGGGTCTGGCGACACGCGGCGGCCCGGTCAACGACGTACCGACCGTGATGGCACCAGTCGGGATCGACTGGGTGCAGCCGGAAGAAATGACAGTCCAATGCGGTGCTGGAACTCCGGTGGAAGTCGTAGACGCGGCACTCGCGGCGCACGGGCAGGTCGTGGCGATTCCCCCGTTTGGCACGATCGGCGGGGCGTTAGCGGTTGGCCATTCCGGAATCCGTCGGCTTGGCTACGGACCGCTTCGTGACACGGTGTTACAGGCGCGGTACGTAAGTGCTCGGGGCGAGATCGTGAAGGCCGGCGGCCCAACCGTCAAGAACGTCAGCGGGTTTGACCTCTGCCGACTGTTGGTTGGCTCGCACGGCACGTTGGGATTCCTCGGCGAGGTGATCCTGCGGACGCGCCCGCGCTCGCGGTTCGAGCAGTGGTTTACGACGACTCAGGATCCGTGGTCGCTGGTACTCCGGCTGTATCGACCGACGTCGGTGTTGTGGGACGGCCAGCAGGTGTGGGTGTTGTTGGAGGGTGATCGCCGTGATGTCGAAGACCAGGCGCTGGGAGCTGGTTTAGAGGCGGGTGACGGGCCACCCGACCTGCCGAGTGGTGGCCGTTGGTCGGTCCCACCGTCGACGTTGCCTTCGCTGGCGCGTACTGGCCGGTTCGTGGCCGAGATCGGTGTCGGGATCGTTCACCACGAACATCCGCAGTCGCCCCGACCCGTGGACGCAGCCGTGGTCGAGTTGCACCGCCGCCTCAAGCACGAATATGACCCAGAGGGGCGTCTGAATCCGGGTGTCGACGTGCTCACCCTCAACTGAGCACGAGCGATGGCGACACATTTCGATCGCCCGTATGTCGACACGCCGATCGGTGATGAGGTCTCCGCACGTCGTGCTGCGGTCGTGGCTGCAGATGTGTTCGGATTTTCGGCACCCGAGTTGCTGCGGGTCGGGATGAATGCGATGTACCGGTGCGGCGATGTCGTGCTTCGGGTTGGGCGACCAACCGTCGACCCGGTCGCCGGGGTGACGTTGGCGAACCGATTGATCGAGCTGGGCATTCCTGTCGTGGAACCGGCACGTCCATCGGCGTACGTGATCGATGACCTGGCGGT
The DNA here is from genome assembly GCA_031416375.1 of Ilumatobacteraceae bacterium. Lineage (GTDB taxonomy): Bacteria > Actinomycetota > Acidimicrobiia > Acidimicrobiales > Ilumatobacteraceae > Ilumatobacter. The sequence goes on along the minus strand of JANOTN010000020.1, from coordinate 10,888 downwards.
GACTGCGTGGCGTTTCGTCGAGCCGGTGGATCGACCGGTCGACTGGGTAACGGTGGGTCGCATCGTTCGACGGATTCACGACCTCGACCCGACCGAACTTCCGACGGAGTACCCGGTTCCGTCGCCAACGACGTTCCCATGGTGGGACTTCGATCGGTTGCTGGAGGAAACCGATGATCTGCTTGATCGACAAGCGCAGGCTGGGCTCGCCGAAGCGGTCGAACGCAATCGTGGGTGGGGCGAGTTCAAGGATGTCGTCGTCTGTCACGGTGACGTGCACCCCGGCAACGTGTTGATGTCCGACGATGGTCCGTTGCTGCTCGACTGGGATCTGATGTGCCGAGCTCCCGCCGGTTGGGATCACGCCATGTTGTTGACACTGGCCGAACGCTGGGGCGGCGACCCGGCGGTGTATCCAAGCTTCACCGATGGGTACGGGGAATCGCTGGCGGCCGATCCGACGACTCGCCGGTTTGCCGAACTGCGCAACGTGGCCGCCACCTTGATGCGAGTACGAGCCGGTCGGTCGGATCAGTTGGCGCGAAAGGAAGCTGATCGTCGCCTCAAGTTCTGGCGCGGCGAACCCGACGCGCCGGCGTGGCACGCTCAGTAGATCGCTGTCACTCAGCGAGCGGCTCGTTCTTGTTCGTAGTCGGCTATTGCTGTGAGTTGGGCGCCGAGGGTGGCGTCGACCCATTTGGTGCCGGCGCCGATCACCATGTCGTAACTGGTTTGAGCGGCCGACAGTTGGCCGGTGAAATGCGGCATGACCTGTTCGGCGATCAGTTCGTAGCTGCGAAGTGTGGCCGGGAAGTCGGCGATGTCGGCTCCGAACGCTAAGAAACAACCAAACCCACCGGTCTTCTCCTTGAGTCGTTCGATCTGTTCGATCGCCATCTCTGGTGTACCGATCACCATTCGGCCGGTCGCGTTGGCAAAGTCGACGAACTCGTCGTAGTCGGACGGCGGCGGCGGATCGTTGGGGTCGCCGAGCGGGATGATGTGGCTCAGATAGTTGAAGATCCACTGCAGGCCATAGCGGCAATTGGCCTTGGCCTGCTCGACGGTCTCGGCGATGTGGATCGGTCCCATCAGACGCCAGGCAGAGCGGGGAGCATCATGGCCGTTGAGCGCGGCCTCCTCCTGCCAGACCTTGTAGTTGTAGTCGAGCACGCCGAACCCGGCAGGTTCGGTGGCCGCGACGGAGATCAGCCCGGTGCCGTATCGTCCGGCCAGCTTCGATCCTGACGGCGAGATGCTGCTGGCGACCGCCACGTCGAAGTTGGAATAGGGACGGATTTGCAGAACGGCGTTGTCGCACGTGAACCAGTCGGTCTTCTCGGTCACCGTCTCGCCCCGGAAGAGGCGCATCATCACGTCGAACGCCTGCTCCATCCTGGGGCGCTGCAGTAAAGGGCCGATGCCAAGCATGGCGGCGTCACTGGTGAGTTGACCGGGGCCGGCGCCGAACATCATTCGACCGCGTGTGAGGTGGTCGAGCATCACGATTCGATCGGCGAGGATGAATGGATGGTGATACGGCAGCGAGTTGACGCCGGTTCCGAGCTTGATGTGTTTCGTCCGTTCTGCGGCAGCGGCGATAAAGACCTCGGGGCTCGCTATCAGTTCACTGCCGGCCGAGTGGTGCTCTCCGATCCATGCTTCGGCGAAACCGAGCCGATCGAGGTGTTCGATCAGTTCGAGGTCCCGCTGCAGCGCCAGCGTCGGGTTGATTCCCGTCTTGTGCATCGGCGGCATGAAGATGCCGAATCGGAGCGGATCGTGAGCCGGTTGAAACTGAACCATCGCCTATCGTCGCGCGTCGGCTGGTGACGAGTCGATCCCGTCAGGATCACAGCAGTTTGCGCATCAGCTTTTGTTTGAAGCTGGTGTACGGGGGATAGGCGATCTTGGGGTCAGGTTTGCTGATTCGTTTCAGAACCGGTTTGGCGTGGGAAAAGATTCGGAAACCGGCTTCGCCGTGGTAGGCACCCATTCCGCTGGCACCGACTCCGCCGAACGGAAGGTCAGCAACAGCGAGGTGCAGCAAGGTGTGGTTCACGGTCACGCCGCCGGCTGACGTGCGGTCGATCACCTTGTCTGCCGTTGCGTCGCGGCCGGAGAACACGTACAACGCCAGCGGCTTTGGCCGCTCGTTGACGAAGCCGATCGCTTCGTCAATGCCCTGGTAGGTGAGGATCGGAAGGATCGGCCCGAAGATCTCGTCATCCATCACCTTGGCATCCGGTTTGACACCAGTCAGCACGGTGGGGGCGAGGTAACGGGTGTCGGGTTCTCCGTTACCACCGATCGCGATGTCGTCGTATCCGCCGGCCTCGACCAGTGCCATCAGGCGGGCGTGATGACGTTGGTTGACGATCCTGCCGTAGTCCGGCGAGGTAGAGGGGTCATCGCCATAGAACTCATGAATCGCGCTACGAAGCCCAGCGACCAGTTGGTCGGCGACACGCTCGTCGACCAACACATAGTCGGGGGCCACGCACGTCTGCCCGGCGTTGACGAACTTGCCCCAGGCGATCCGACGGGCGCTGACCTCGATGTCGGCCGAAGCGGTAACGATCGCCGGGCTCTTACCGCCAAGCTCGAGCGTGACTGGCGTGAGATGCTCGGCGGCCGCCCGCATCACGATCTTTCCAACCGTTCCGTTGCCGGTGTAAAATACATGATCGAAACGCTGTTCGAGCAATGCAGTTGTCTCAGGGACTCCTCCGGTCACGACCTGCACAGCGCGTTCATCGAGGTAGCGGGGGAGTAGTTCCGCAACCATCGCAGCAGTAGCCGGGGCCACCTCTGACGGCTTCAACATGGCCGTGTTCCCGGCTGCGAGGGCGGGTACGAGCGGTGCCAGCAACAGTTGAAGTGGATAGTTCCAGGGAGCGATGATCAGCACCGTGCCAAGCGGTTCCTGCACGATCCTGGCCGAGCCCGGGCGGAGATACATCGGAATCCAGACCCTCGTCGACTTGGTCCAAGCGTCGAGATGATCGAGCGTGTGGTCGATCTCTTTGATGGTGAACCCGATCTCGGTGGTGTAGGCCTCGATCGCCGACTTGCCGAGATCCGTGTGGAGAGCGTGCGAGATCGCCGGCTCCTGCTCGACGAGCAAGCGGCGTAGCTGCTGGAGTTGTGTGCGGCGTGCGGCGAGCGTTCGCACGACTCCGTCGCGGAACCCGCCACGCACGCGGTCGACCGCATCAGGAATGGCGTCAAGCGCTGTCATGCTCCCAGGCTACGACGCAACCCTCGTGTCGTCTTACCGGGGCTGGTTTGTTGGGCAGTAGTAACACGTGCGGTTACCGACTTCGATGGCGCGGATGTGATCGCCGCAACGCACGCAGATCTGGCGCTTGTAGACGTAGGTCGCCTCGCTACGGGGGATCAGCTTGTTGCGCGGCCAACCAATGTCGTCGCGGGTGACGGTCACGATTCGGTTGGCTTTGACACCCGCGTTGAGCATCGTCGTCGCCGTGTTCCACAGACCGTGAATTTCTTCGGGAGAACATGATTTGCCCGGACGTTCGGGATGGATGCCGTGCTGAAACAATATTTCGGAGCGATAGACGTTGCCGATCCCGGCCACAACCGCTTGGTCGAGCAGGAGTGCACCGATCGGCTTCGAACTCTTGGCGATCTTGTCGAACGCCCGCAGAGGGTCGGCGTCGCGGCGGAGCGGATCAGGCCCAAGTCGCTTCACGACCGCGTCCCGGTCATCCGATGTACCGAGATTGCAGATGGTCGGGCCGGCGAGATCGATCGTGATGTCGCCCTGCCGGAGCCGCATCCGGGTTGCCTCAGTCGGGATCGGTGGATCGCCGCGATGGATCTTGTACTTGCCGAATAGACCAAGGTGAATATGGCCCACGTCACCTGTCGACCACCGGTAAAACAGGTGCTTGCCGTACGGTTCGATCGATTCGAGAACGGCCCCGTCGATGCGAGCGGCGTCGGCCTCAAAGCGTCCCTGAGGGCTGGAGACTCTGACGGTGTTGCCGCCGAGCAACTTCGAGTGGTCTCTTGCGATTCGGTGGATCGTGTGGCCTTCGGGCATGGTGGTGGAACCCTACGATGACGGATGCGATGACACTGCACCTAGACGCCGAAGATCTGAACACCTGCGTGGCCTGCGGGTTGTGCCTGCCGCATTGTCCGACGTTTCGGGCAACGGGCGAAGAGGCGTTGTCCCCTCGGGGGCGGATCGACGCAATGCGGGCCGTGCAGTTGCGAGGTGCCCCGATCGACGACGACTTTGTCCGGTTCATGTCGACCTGCGTGCAGTGCCGTGGATGTGAGCCGGCATGCCCGAGCGGGGTGCCGTTCGGACGCTTGATTGAAGCAACACGGGAGCACCTGGCCGCCGAGCGCAAGATCACGCCACGGTGGCAGCGGTTCGGATTCTCGATGTTGGCTCGTCACCGTCTCTTGTTGATCGGGTCGACCGCACTTGCCGTAGCGCAACGGGCGCGACTGGTTCCCAAGCGACTTGGACTCGCTCGGTTGCCAGTTCGTCGTGGACCGGCTGTTGCCGCTACTGGTTCCGACGTGTGGCTGTTCACGGGTTGCGTGATGGATGCTTGGTTGCGTGACACGCACCGGTCTACGGCAAACGTCTTGACCGCGATGGGGTTTTCGTTCGCGACTCCTGGTTCGGGAGGCGGTTGTTGTGGCGCCCTTCACGTACACGCCGGTCTGCACGACGAGTCGTCGGGTCTGGCGAGGAAGGTGATGGGGTCGATGCCAGGCTCGGCGCCGATTCTGGTCAACTCCGCCGGATGCGGTGCTGCTTTGAAGGACTACGGGAGGCTGCTCGACACCGTCGAGGCACGCGTGTTTACTGCCAGAGTGTTCGATATCCATGAATGGATCGCGGGTCGGATTGATCACCTGCCGTCATTGCAGCGGCGTGATGGTGCGGTGATTGTGCAAGACCCATGCCACTTGCGCCACGTGCAGAAGGCGCATCTGCCGGTTCGTACGCTGATCGCCCGCTTTGCCGACGTGGTCGAGTTGGACGACGATGGAGTCTGTTGCGGCGCAGGCGGTGCCTACTCGGCGCTCGAGCCTGTGTTAGCTGGTCAGATCCGCGACCGCAAGCTGGAAGCGATCGATCGGGCGTTGCAACGATCGGGTGCAACGATGCTGGCCAGCGCAAACCCGGGTTGCAGCATGCATCTCCAGGGTTTGCTGAGCGAGCGCGGAGTGTCGGTGAAACATCCGATGGATCTGCTCGCCGAGGCGTTGCCGTGAGCAACTTCGCCTCGCTCGCCGATCGTCTCGAATCAATCGTGGAAGAACTCGACGAGCTGGCGTTCGATCGCCTACGCGAGGCCTCCGCCAACGGGGCAACCCAACGCCCGCCGGAAGACAAAGAACTCACCAAAGCCCGCCGCGCCGTGGAAAAAGCCGCCCACATCCTGCGATCCCTCGATGGTCGGGTGGTTCAGAGGTAGGCGTTGATGACGTCGATCAGGGTTCGTAACTCGGCGTAGCCATGGCTATCGAAGCTCATCGCGATCCTCGCCAGATCGAGATGGTCATCTTGGCGCTTCTCGACCGAATAGGGCTCGCTTCTGCGGATTTGTCCTTCTTTGACGAGGTGCTTGAACTGAACATTCAAGGATGCAAGCTGTTCGTCGGTCGGTGCTTGGCGCATCCGGATGATCAGGTCGTCGCCGACGTTGCGGATGCTGTGATAGTTGGCGAAGAAGCGGGTAATCTCGCCGGCTGCGACATCGCATGAATCGGTGATTCTGTATAGGTTCCGATCGGTTGCAGATACCAGCCCACGCGAAACCAAGTGATCCGCCACGAATTGATCGACGGCTTCCCAGTACGGATCGTCTGGCGTGTCGAGGAACACGATTGGGACGGGAATTCCTTTGCCGGTCTGTGTGAGCGTGAGCAATTCAAACGTCTCGTCGATCGTGCCGAAACCGCCAGGGAGGCAGATGAACGCCGAACTCTCCTTGACGAGCATCAGCTTACGAGTGAAGAAGTACTTCATGCTGACGTGCTTCTCATCGCCGGCGATGATCGAGTTGGCACCTGACTCGAATGGAAGCCGGATAGACACGCCGATGCTGCGTTCGCGGCCGGCGCCCTCCATGCCTGCTTGCATGATTCCAGGACCCGCTCCAGTTACGACCATCCATCCTGCGTCGGCCAGCTTGGCTGCAACGCGGCGGGTCTGTTCGTAGAGCGGATCGTCCGGCTTGGTACGTGCGGAACCGAAGATCGAGACCTTGCGGACCGCCTTGTATGGGGCGAACATTCTGAACGCATCGCGCATCTCGGTCACGGCGGCGCTGGCGATCTTGAGGTCGAGCGTGTTGGGCTGATCGGTGATCAACCCGAGCACTTCGGAAACGAATTCTTCCGAGATTCGAAAATCTTTCGAAACTCCAAGCTCGCGGAGCAGTGATGCAACGCGTTCGTCGCCGAGATTCGCTAGACCTGGATCCATGCAACACCCACTGTACGGCTCCCGCTGGCACGGGGTTGTGATTGGCTTATTCTCGACGTTCGGCGGCCTGGCGGCGGCCGAATTGATTGTCGGTCTCATCCGTGGAACTGCGTCGCCTGTCGTGCCTGTCGGACAAGAGGTAATTGATAGGGTTCCGAAGCAGGTCAAGGATCTGGCAATCGAGTGGTTCGGCACCGCCGACAAGGCCGTACTCATCGTCGGGACGCTGCTGTCGTTAGCCGTGATTGGTTCGATCGTTGGGTTGCTGGCTGTCAAGGGTCAGCGCATCAATGCGTACACCGTGACAGCCGTGGTCGGCGTGATCGGCGTGTTCGCTGTTTGGATTCGGCCTGCACCTGACTTCGGCAAGATGCTGCCGCCGATCGTTGGCACGCTCGCATCGATTGCGGTGATCTGGTGGCTGGCGCCGCGAGGTGAGATCGAATCAGTCACCGGCGACCTGATGGATTCCCCGGTCACACATGCTCCGGCCAGGGCGGGCCTCGGTCGTCGCGGATTCGTTCAGGGTGCGGCGACCGTTGGAACGGCGTCGTTACTGGTCGGGGGTGCCGGTCGCGTGCTCAAGAAGCGTTTCGAGGTCGACGACGAGATCGCACAGCTTGAGTTGCCAAAGCCCGTTGAGGTAGCAACAACCGATCCTGTCGATGGCACCGGTGACACGATGACTGCCGGTGAACCTGTGCCGATGGATTTCAACTTGGATGGCCTCGACCCGTGGCTGACACCTGCGCAGGACTTCTATCGAATCGACACTGCGTTGGTGGTTCCGCAGGTGCCGAAAGATTCGTGGAAGCTGCGGATCTTCGGCATGGTCGATCAAGAGTTGGAACTCACGTTTGCGGACTTGCTTGCGCGACCGATGGTGGAACGCTATGTGACGCTCTCGTGCGTGTCGAACGAGATCGGAGGCGATCTCGTCGGCAACGCCAAGTGGCAGGGGGTGCTGCTGAAGGATCTGCTCGAGGAGGCCGGAATCCAGCCGGGCGCAACCCAGGTGGTCAGTCGATCAATCGATGGCTGGAACTGCGGTTCGCCCACCTCAGCGATCATGGATGGACGCGATGCGATGCTCGCCGTGGCGATCAACGGCGAGCCGCTTCCAGCCGAACACGGGTATCCGGTGCGACTGGTCGTGCCTGGCCTGTACGGCTACGTCTCGGCCACGAAATGGGTGACCGAAATCGAGCTCACCCGTTGGGAAGACTTCGACGGGTACTGGATTCCGCGTGGTTGGAGCAAAGAAGGCCCGGTCAAGACGATGGCCAGGATCGACCGCCCGAAGAAGGCCGGCGGGACCAGATCAACGGTCGGTGAACCTGTCGATATCGCCGGCTTGGCTTGGGCTGTACACCGAGGGATATCGAAAGTCGAGGTGCAGATCGATGACGGTGACTGGCTCGAATGCGAGTTGGCGGGAGTCCCTTCAGACGACACGTGGGTCCAATGGCGTTATCGCTGGATCGACGCGACTGCCGGTGGTCACGAGGTCAAGGTCAGGGCCTACGACAGAGACGGCGAACCCCAGCCGAGTGAGCCCAAGGGTGTCGCCCCCGACGGAGCCCAGGGCTACCACAAAGTCAACTTCGAAGTCGGCGAAGCACCCTAACGATCTCAGCTGGACCGGAGTTCCGTGGCTTTGGCTTCTAGGACGTCGATCAGTTCATCGAAGGATTTCATGAACGTGTTGACTCCTTCGCGTTCGAGCTTGTCGGCGACTTCGTGCATGTCGATGCCGACGTCTTCCAGCCCTTGCCAGATTTCGTCCGCGGCTTCGTAGTCGGCGTCGACGGTGCGGGCCAGCACACCATGGTCGGCGAAGGCTTCGAGGGTTGACTCGGGGAGCGTGTTGACCGTGTGCGGGCCGATCAACGTGTCGACGTACATCACGTCGGAGTACTCGGGATTCTTGGTGCCGGTGCTGGCCCACAACGGGCGCTGCACGCGTGCACCACGGACGGCGAGAGCCTCCCAGCGCGGACCACTGAACGATTCTTCGAACTGCCGGTAAGCGAGTTGACCCTGGGTGACAGCGGCCTTCCCCCTGAGAGCCAGCGCTTCGGCTGTCCCGATTGCATCGAGTCGGCGATCCACTTCGACATCGACCCGGCTGATGAAGAAGCTGGCGACGCTGGCGACCCGCGATAGGTCAGCGGAAGGATCCACGGCGAACGTCTCAAGGCCATCGATGTAGGCATCGATTACTTCCCGGTATCGCGCGAGGCTGAAGATCAGAGTTACGTTGATGCTGCGTCCTTCGGCGATCATATTTCGGATCGGTACCAGTCCCTCGGCGGTGGCGGGAATCTTGACCATCAGGTTGCGGCGGTTGAGGCGCTGATGCAGTTCGCGGGCGGCCGCCTCGGTGCCGGGCTCATCGTGGGCGAGGCCTGGGTCGACTTCGACCGAGACGTAGCCGTCGAGACCGTTGGACTGGTCGTAGACCCTCGAAAAGACATCGCAGGCACCGTGAATGTCGGCCAGCACCAGCGCCCAATAATGGTCAATGATTGGGTGCTGATCGGCGGCGAGGGCGGTGAACTGCTCGTCGTAGTCGGCTGAGCCCTGGATCGCCTTTTGGAAGATGGTGGGATTCGACGTCAGCCCGCGCACACCCCGATCACGGATCGCCGCAAGTTGGCCGGATGTGAGATAGCTCCGCTTGAGATTGTCGAGCCATGGGCTCTGGCCGAACTCCTCGGCAAGTCGAGTGAGACGATTCATGCAGGACTCCTTCTCGTTCATGAACTGCTTCGTGATTAGGTGGCGAGTAGGGCGGTTGCTCGCTCGACTACGTGATTGACGTTGATACCGAGCCTGTCGAGGGCGACGGATCCCGGGGCGCTGGCACCGAAGCGGTCGATGCCGATCGCATCGTCGGCGTACTTGTGCCAACCCATCGTGACACCGGCCTCGACCGATAGGACAGGAACACCATGCAGGAACACTCCCTGTTTGTATCCCTGTGGCTGTTGGTCGAAACGATCCCAGCTCGGCATGCTGACAACTCGTGCTGCTATGCCGTTGGCGGCGAGCGTCTCGCCGGCTGTCACACACAGCGATACCTCGCTACCGGTGCCGACCAGAATCACATCGGGGCGCCCCGCGGTATCGCGGACAATCCCGGCGCCATGGGCAACAGCTGAACCATCCGTGACGACGGTGATGTTCTGGCGGCTGAGGACCAACGCGGTCGGGCCGTCGTGTTCGACAACGTCGCGCCACGCGGCGACAGTCTCGTTGGCATCGGCCGGTCGGATCACGTGGAGATGGGGGATCGCACGCAGCGTGGCGAGATGCTCGACCGGCTGATGGGTGGGGCCGTCCTCGCCCACTCCGACCGAGTCGTGTGTGAACACGAAGCAGGCCTTGGCCTGGGAGAGCGCCGCCAACCGAACGGGCGGGCGCATGTAGTCGAGAAAGACGAAGAATGAGCCGGCGACCGGGATGATTCCACCGTGCCTCGCCATCCCAACAAGCGCGGAGCCCATTGCGTGTTCACGGACGCCGTAGTACACCTGGCGGCCGCCGGCGTTGTCGGCCGATTGGGCGGCCTCGCCGTTCAGTTTCATGCCTGTATTGCCGGTCAGATCGGCTGACCCAGCGACGACACCGGGGAGCTTGGCGAGCGTGGCGTTGATCGCCGCCTCGATTGCCTTGCGGGTGGCAACACTTTCGCCTTGGGCATAGGTAGGGAGGTCGTCGGTCCAACCATCGAGGCCGGTGGCGTTCCAACACGCCTGCCATTCGGCGGACGCGGTCACAACCGAGTTAGCTGCGGACCACACGTCATGCGCAAAGGTGCCACGACTGGCAGCGTGAGCCCGGTAGGCATCGACGACTTCGACGGGCGCCCAAAATGGTTCGTTCGGAATCCCCATGACCGCCTTGGTTCGTGCGATGTCGTCAGCGTCGAAAGCCAGCCCGTGGGCCTCATGGTCGTCGGTGTGATCTGGAGATGGGAAACCAATGTGCGACCGCAGAATCAGCAGGCTCGGCTTGTCGGTTACGTCCTTGGCGGCGTTGAGGGCTGCTTCGAGGGCGTCAAGATCGTTGGCCATTTCGCCCAACTCGACGACATCCCACCCATAGCTCCGGAACCTGCCCGGCACATCGTCGCTGTAGGCGAGCTCGGTGTCGCCGTCGATCGTGATGTGGTTGTCGTCGTAGATACAGATCAATTTGCCGAGCCCGAGGTGGCCGGCCAGCGAAGCGGCCTCGTGGGAGACGCCCTCCATGAAACAACCGTCTCCGGTGATCACGAACGTGTGGTGATCGATTGCAGCAGATCCAAACTTGCCAGACAGGATTCGTTCGGCGAGTGCCATCCCGACCGAGTTGGCGAAACCCTGGCCGAGCGGGCCGGTCGTGACTTCGATCCCAGCAGTG
>JANOTN010000019.1:0-2765 GCA_031416375.1 Ilumatobacteraceae bacterium | reverse complement strand
GATTTCCGACAGTGATATCCCGACGCCGGCGACCTGGAGCGAGCGGCCGAGACGCACCGTTCGATCCGTAATCGAGTCACCGTTGGATTCCACCACGCCTTGATGTCTAGACTGACCAAGAGCAAGTCGACAAGGGCACAGGAAGGGGCGCGATGAGTCAGTACACGACCGTGTTCGGGTCGTTGGACAACTACGAGAAAGGCCAGGTTGTCGTGATCAACGATGACCCAAAGGCCTACGTGTTCTCGAATGTCTTCGAGGTTGCCAATATGTCGAAGCCGTACGAGAAGGTGGCTGTCGGTAAGAACCTCGAATACGTGCTCGAGGCGATCCGTTGCGAGGGCACGAGCGAATGGCGGGCGACGCCGCACGACGAGTTCGCGCTGGTGATGGACGGCACCGTCCGAATCGAACTGTTCGACCCCGCCGATCAACTGGTCGACCCGTCTGCACAGGGTTCGATCGGTCTTGTTGGAGAACCGGTCGGCAAACGGATGGGCGCTGTCACCGCGACCCAGGGCCACATGACGCTGCTCCCGGCCGGCAAGGCATACCGCTTTCACTCCGACGGGGTCGGCGTGATCCTGCTACAGACGATCCAAGGGCCCGACACGATCTATCGATGGGCCGAAATCTGCCAAACCGATTAGACGACCACTCAACCACCACACGAACGACCCGAACGACCCGAACGACCGAACGACACAGACACCGACACAGACGACAGGGGACAATCATGACGATGACAGAAACCGCTCCAAACGCATCCGGCTACAAAAACTTCAAGATCGGTGCGTTCGCCTTCAGTCGTGACGAGTACTTCGCCACGATCTCGTGGCCGACCGGAACCCACCAACTGGCAATCGATGTGTTCCTGCGGGCGATCCAGCGCGACGTGGCGTGGGGATTCTTCTACGGAACTGTCAACTTCGACTCGGTGTTCGGCACCGTGAACCATTACGGCAACGTCGATATGTTCGCCGGGCGGTTCAACGAGGCATACCGCAAGGCCGAGGTCGACTACAACGAGAACTTCACCCACGACGACCTCATGGCGGCTTTCAAATCGGTGCTCTCCGATTGGACCAACGTCGGCTACGACCCGTTTGCAGCTCCGATGGAGACCGGCAGCGCATATGGTCCCAGTAACGGCAACAACGACGAGGCAGTCACCCGTCGCCGAGTCGTCGCCGAACGGATGGTCAGCGTCCCCGGCGACGAACAGATTCGTACTGACGAGTCGGGGTACACGGTCAATCGTGGGTTTGCTGATGTGCCTCAGAACGAACCGATTGTCACAGCCGAGCCCGGCTACGAGAATCAGGTATGCGCCTACAACATGTACGCCTACATCTCGCGTTCCGACGTCACGTGGAATCCGTCGGTCGTGTCGGCATGCAAGGAGTCGCTGTACTGCCCGACGTCCGAGGAGTTCATCCTCCCGGTGATTCACGGCAACGACCGCGTCGAATGGTTCGTACAGCTCTCTGACGAGATCCAGTGGGACGTCGAGGATCGCGACACCGGTGCCAAGCGTGCCCGCGTGATCTGCAAGGCCGGCGACGTGGCGGCGATGCCAGCCGATATCCGTCATCAGGGCTACTCGCCGAAGCGCTCGATGCTGCTCGTCTGGGAGAATGCCTCGAACCGGATCCCCGAGATGATCGCCCGCGGCGAGGTCGGCGTTCGAGCCGTCGATTTCTGAACCTTCGTCGATAACCCCGATGAGCGAGTTCGTCGAACTCTCCGACGCCATTTCGCGCCATGTACATGACGGCGACATCGTCGCCCTCGAAGGTTTCACACATCTGATCCCGTTCGCCGCGGGCCACGAAATTATTCGGCAGGGCCTCACGAACCTGACCCTGATTCGGTTGACCCCGGATCTGATCTACGACCAGATGATCGGTGCCGGGTGCGCCGGCAAGCTGATCTTCTCGTGGGGCGGCAACCCTGGCGTCGGCTCGCTGCATCGGATGCGAGACGCAATTCAGGATCAGTGGCCGAGGCCGTTGGAGATCGAGGAACACAGCCACGCCGGAATGGCCGAGCGCTGGCGAGCGGGCGCTTCGGGTCTGCCGTTCGGCGTGCTACGCGGATATGTCGGCACGAGCCTCGCTGAACACACCTCGACAATTCAACCGATCACTTGTCCCTTTACCGGTGAGGTGTTGACGGCGGTACCGGCGCACAATCCTGACGTCGGAATCATTCACGCTCAGCAGGCCGACCGGCACGGCAACGTGATGCTGTGGGGTATCTCCGGCGTCCAGAAGGAATGCGTGCTTGCGTCGAAACGGGCGATCGTCACAGTCGAGGAGGTGGTTGATTCGTTCGAGCCCAAGGTCAACGGCGTCGTACTGCCGTCGTGGGTGATCGACGCCGTCGTGGTCGCGCCCGGCGGTGCTCACCCCTCGTATGCCCACGGTTACAGTGACCGCGACAACGCCTTCTACACCGCTTGGGACGCGATCGGGCGCGACCGTGGGGCGTTCACCGGCTGGCTCGCTGAACTGAAAGGGTCGACGCCGTGAGCGAGTACACCGCTGACTACACCGTTGGCTACACGACCGACGAGATGATGACGATCGCAGCCGCACGAGCACTTGCCGACGGCGTCGTCTGCTTCGTCGGGATTGGTCTTCCGAGCACTGCAACGAACATCGCTCGCCGGATGCACGCACCCAATGCCGTGCTGATCTACGAGTCGGGTTGCATCGGTGCCAAGCCAACTCGTTTGCCTGCGTCAATCGGCGACGGCGTTT
>JANOTN010000018.1:0-6448 GCA_031416375.1 Ilumatobacteraceae bacterium | reverse complement strand
CGAGTGAGATGGCCATGACGACCTCAATCATCGCATCCGGCTGAGACGACTCGCGAGACCGGTTGCAAACACGAGCCTCAACGGGCGACCCGTCGCTGGCGAGCGTGGCGTCTTCGTCGTTGATGGTCACAAAGGCCCCTCCTTGTTCACGTTCATGGGAGGGCATCGACATCGCGACCTGACAAAGGGAGGGAGGTTCAACGCATGACGCCCTCGCAAAACCGGGCAATCGTCCCCACGATCACGCACGTCGAGCCGCCAGTTATCCGGGTTCACCACCGCCAGTCGCAGTCGCCACGTTCGTCGATGTCCACGCACGTCGACAGCGGTCGGTTACTCCCGCGGTTACTCCCACGGTGCCCACGACCGAGCATCGCATAGTGATCTACCAGGTACGACGCGACAGTATTCGCCGATCTGTCGGAATCCCTCCCGTTCCGCTGATGGAAATTGTGCCTCTGACCCGCGGTGATGGCGGCATTCTGGCGGACGCTCAGATTCTGAACCACCTGCATACGGGCTGTTCGACGACGGTGTGACCAGGAGTGATCGCTTAGCGCGGGAGTAACGGTTCAAGAAATAGAGCCGACCGCAGTGCCTGGGTGAATACGACACTCGAGAGGTCGAGCTAGAGGTGCATGAGTTGGAATGCGCCTGAGGGAAATCAGCCGAGGGTAGAATCGTCGCCGAAGTGACGTACGGCGAACGCGAAATTCTCGTCGACGTTCGAGTGGGACGATTGACCGGAGATGTCGAGTGCCCTTCCAACCCAGTCACACGCTTCGTCCTTGCGTTGAGCCAGCCGCTTCGCGACCGAGCCATCGTCGGCGAGAGATGGTCAAGAGATGAAACTTGACGTTGACCTTGATGTTGACCCGGTTTCTTAGACACGGGGTTTTTGAGATTCAGGGTTGTTGGCGGTGTCATCGCGGAGCCAATCGCAACCGGCGCAGTGATGCTGTTAGCACCGCGTAGACGGGGGGCCGGGAACCCCATGGACGCGTATCCCTCTCGCCTCACGTTCGGCCAACCCGGTTAGTCCCGCGGTAACTCCCGCTAGCCCGTAGCCGAGCCTCGCATAGCCATCTACCAGGCATAACGTGCCCGAACAGGATGCCAGATCGCAATCCATCCCGTTCCGCGCTAGAGGTCCGTGGGTGGGTGACGTACGTTTTTGGTGCCATCAGAATGTACGCTTGTTGGATGGACGTTGCTGTGACAGAACTCAGAGCCCACCTCAGCGATTGGATCGACCTTGTTCGCAATGGAAACGAGGTCGTCATCACCGATCGGGGAACTCCTGTTGCACGGATCGTCGGGCTGAACTCAACACCGGTTCTCGACCGGTTGACAGCACAAGGAATCATCAGTCGCCCCGCTCAGCCCGTCCGGCCAGTTGCCGGTGAGCGTCGTCGACCAACTCCAAAGCGGCCCGTGGCTGACATCGTCAGCGAACAGCGACGCTGACAATGTCAATCGTGTACTTCGACTCCAGCGCGCTCGTGAAGTTGGTGCTCGATGAGCCCGGATCCGACCTGGCAGCGGAACTCTGGAATGGGTGCGACGCGGCGCTGTCGAGTCGACTCGCGTATCCCGAGGTGCGTGCCGCGCTCGCAGCAGCTGGTCGCAGTCATGTCCTCACCGAGTCGGAGGCGTTGGAGGCGGCGACCGAATGGGATCTGTTCTGGGCGTCGATACGTCCAGTGGAACTGACCGCCGAGGTCGAGCAGCAATCAGGTGACCTGGCATCAGTGCATCGGCTACGGGGCGCTGACGCTGTCCATCTTGCGAGCGCGGTTGCGCTGGTCCAGGCCGATCTCATCGTTGCCGTGTGGGACCGGCGGCTTCACGCCGGCGTCGTCGCTGTCGGCTTGTCCGTCGCACCAGCGACACTCGACTGAAGTTGCGCTCGAGGGAGCGCACCGGGCGTAGGGTGCGGTCGCCGACATGACTGCGAGGAGCCCCACCATGACCACCGAAGTCCCTCCGTCGATGCGACAGATCCGTTCGCTCGTCACCGCAGCAGGCGAGGTGCAGCTCTCGATCGCCACCGTCGACACTCCGACGCCGGCAGCGCACGAGGTGCTGGTGCGGATCGAGGCGGCTCCAATCAACCCATCCGATCTCGGTCTCCTGCTCGCCATGGCCGATGTCTCGAAGGCGTCCAGCAGCGGATCAGTCGACGCTCCCCTGGTGACCGCTCCGATTTCTCCGGCGGTGATGACGGCGCTCGGCGGACGCGTCGGGGAGTCGATGTCGGTCGGCAACGAGGGCGCCGGCGTGGTGGTCGCGGCTGGCGAGTCGCCTGAGGCGCAGGTTCTCCTCGGCCGCATAGTGGGCTTCGCCGGTGGTGCGACCTACAGCCAGTACCGCGCCGTTCCAGCGATGATGTGCATGGCGCTACGCGAGGGAACCTCCGCCGCTGAGGGAGCGTCGTGTTTCGTCAACCCGCTGACTGCGCTCGGGATGGTCGAGACGATGCGGATAGAGGGTCATACCGCGCTCGTCCATACTGCCGCTGCCTCGAACCTCGGCCAGATGCTGAACCGGATCTGCCTTGCCGACGACGTGCCGTTGGTCTGCATCGTCCGCCGCCCCGAACAGGCAGCGATTCTGCGCGAACAGGGTGCCCTCCACGTCTGCGACTCGGGCGAGCCCACATTCGAACGCGATCTGACGGCCGCCCTCGTTGCCACCGGTGCCACTCTTGCCTTCGATGCGATCGGCGGCGGCACCCTGGTCGGTCAGATCCTCACGTGCATGGAGGCTGCGGCCACCGCCACGGCGCCCGCCTACAGCCGCTACGGCAGTGACGTGCACAAGCAGGTCTACATCTATGGCGGTCTCGACCGCAGTCCGACCGAACTCGACCGCCGGTTCGGGATGGCATGGGGAATCGGCGGGTGGTTGCTCACGCCGTTCCTCGGCAAGCTCGGCGGCGAGGGCATGATCCGACTCCGCCAGCGCGTGATCGACGAGCTCACGACGACCTTCGCCAGCCACTACACGAACGAGGTGTCATTGTCGGGAGCACTCGACCTCGACGCGATCAAGACGTACGCCCGACAAGCGACCGGCCAGAAGTTCCTGATCTGCCCGCAACGCTGACCCGCCGCCGCACCACAGGGATCAGTTGCACCGGTCCGAACGCACCGACCAGGTCGGCTCAGGTTTGTAGGTCGAGCACGGTCGCCGCCAGCCATGACAGCTCGGCGTCCCAGTCATCGACGGTTGTGACCGGGCGGAGCACGAACTTCGAGAGATCGGCGTCGATCAACATGGTCAGCACCCGCCGCAGGTCATCGGCTCCGACAGGGGCGATATCGGTCAGGTCGCCGTCAGATCGCCGGGCCCGCAACGCATCCAGGACTCCCTCGTTTGGTGCCTCGCGCAAGTACGGGATGCTGAGCCCGAAGTGCTCCGGATCGATCTCGCGCTCGGCCTCGGCGGCGATCTCTGCGATGCGACGCACGGCGATCGCTGCCTCCGCCGGGGTCAGGTTCGCACCCAACCAACCGTCAGACAACCGACCGGCGCGCTCGATCGCCGCCGGCCCGACTCCGCCGAGCCAGATCTCCAGCGGCTGCTGTACCGGCCGGGCCGGCAGGCTCAGACCGACACATTGGAATGCTTCCGATTGATGATCGACGGCCTCGCCCGCCCACCAACGGCGCAGCAACGGGATGATCTCGTCGAGGTAGTGACCCCGATGGCGGCGCCCGATCGTCAACGCCTCGCGCTCGCCGTGCTGATCGAGGCCGGGGACCAGACTGAGCAGGAGCCGGCCCGAAGAGAGCTGATCGAGTTGCGCCAACTCCTTGGCCAAGACGAACGGTGATCGACCGAACGGAACGACGTTGGCTCCCAACTTCAGGCGTGTGGTCCGAGCCGCCGCAAAGGCGAGCCCGAGCAGTGGGTCGACGAGCGGCCCCATCGGCACATCCGACAGCCAGATCGTGTCGAAGCCGCGTGTCTCCAGACCGTCGATCACGGCGGCCAACGAGGTGCGATTTGCTGGCGACCCACCCGGTGAGATAGCGATCCGCACCTTCATCCTCACAGCCTGCCGCAACAGCGGCTCGTGCGCCGCAATTCACGTGGCGCGATGGAACACCTCTGGTCAACAATCGCGGGCCACTCAGGGGGTGCGGTCCTCCCAGTCGGTCCAATCGACACCTGCGTCGGTGACGTAGGCCCGAACGCCCTCCCCGGTCGTCCGGGCGAAGTGGTCGGAACCGATCAAGTCCACAAGCCCGTAGGCCTGCAACCGTTCGCGGACGTGACCCTTCAACTCGGCAAATCGGAGAACCGCACCTTGCAGCGCAAGATCGCGCACTAGCTCGGCGATCGCCTCGGCCGCCGTCGCGTCGACGTCGGTGATCGGTTCCGCCGTTACGAGCACGACGCGAATCGGGGTCGGCGACCTGTCGATCCGGGCGAGGACGTCCTCCACGAAGAACCGGGCGTTTGCGAAGAACAGCGGCGCGTCGAAGCGATAGATCAGGAGGCCATCGACCTGCCGACCGTCCGGGTGGCGTTCGACGTCGTGGTAGCCCTTCAGCCCGTCTACCCGCACGAGCTCGGCGGTGTGCGGCTTCCAGGCCTTGCGCATGAAGTTCAGCAACGACAACGCGATCGCCACGACCACCCCGACGATCGCGCCGAGAATCGCCACGGCGAGCAATGCGGCCACGCCGAGCACGAACTCGCTGCGCCGGATCGAGGCGAGTCGCACGAGCGGGCCGATGGCGAAGATGCGGAGCGCGGCAGCGACCACGATCGCCGCCAGCACCGGCTGGGGCAGGTTGCGGAACGTCTCCGGTGCACCAACGATGAGTCCAAGCAGCACCGCCGCGGCAACGACACCGGTCAATTGCGTACGCGCCCCAGCCGCCTCGGCGACCGGGGTGCGGGACTGGCTACCACTCACCGGCATGCCCTGGAACAGGCCAGCCGCAACGTTGACCAAACCGAGCGCGACGAGTTCCTGGTTGGCGTCCACGCGCTCGCCACGCTTGTCGGCGTACACCCGCGCCAACACGCTCGTGTCGGCGAAAGCGACGAATGCGATGCCGAATGCACCACCGCCGAGCGTGCCAATGGTCTGCCAACTCACCTCGGGCAGTCGCGGGCTCGGGAACCCCGAAGGAAGATCACCGACGAGGTTCACGCCGTGCTCGGCCAGCCCGAAAACCACGGTTGCGATCGTGCCGCCGATGACCGCCACGAGCGTGCCCGGAACTCGCGGCACCAACCGACGGAGACCGACGATCACCGCCAGTGCCGCTCCGGCAAGGCCGAGCGCCCAGCGGTTCGTCTCACCGTCGGCGATGCCGTTCGCAAGGCGGCCTAGCGTGTCGAGCAGAGATCCGGAATCGACCGAGAATCCCAGCGCCTTGGGGAGTTGACTGACGAGGATCGTGACCGCGATTCCGTTGAGGTATCCGTACCGAACCGGTGCGGACAGGAGTTCGGCGAGAAAGCCGAACCTGGCAAGGCCGGCGATCACGCCGACCACGCCGACGAACACCGACAGGAGGCTGGCGACGACGATCGCCTGACCAGGATCGCCGTCGCTCAGCGGGATCACAGCAGCGGCAATCAACGGGGCGAGTGACGAATCGGGTCCCATCACCAGGATCCGCGAGGGCCCGACCAACGCGTAGACGAGCAGCGGTATGACCGTTGCGTACAGGCCGGTGATCGGCGGTAACCCCGATGCTTGGGCGTATGCCATGCCCGCCGGAGCGAGCAGGGCCACGAGCACCGTACCGGCTGTCAGATCCTTGACCAGCCACGACCGTTCGTAGGTGCGAACCACCCGCAGCATCGGGACCCAGCGCCGCCAGCCCACATCGCGATCGGTGCCACCCGTGGCGGACGAAGCTGTCGTCGATCGGATCACCGATCACCGACCGTGCCGGGCCCACCCAAATCCTCCTCGGTGGCGCCGGTGGCGACGTCGGGTTCGGTCGCCGGTTGCTCGAAGTCGCTCGGTTTCGCGGTGGAGAGGAACTCCTGGAACTCGGCGAGAATCTCTTCGATCTGATGCTCCGAGAACGGTTGAGTGAGTTCGTGCTGGACCTCGACACCGGCGACGTCCAAGACCGACTGATCGATGCAGATGTCTGCTCCGACACGAACGGCGAGGGCGATTGCGTCGCTGGGCCGGGAATCGACCATCTGGGGACCCGAAGGCGTGTCGAGTTCGAGCACAGCCAAGAAGGCGCCGTCCTGAAGACCGGTCACGGTCACCCGCACCAGCCGGGCACCCATCAGGTCGATCACGTTGATCATCAGGTCATGAGTGCCGGGTCGAGGTGGCCTCAGACCTTGAATGCCGATCGCGATCGCCTGGGCTTCCGCCGGACCGATGAAGATCGGGAGCACCCTCGTGATCTTGTTCGTCTCGCCGACCAGCACGATGGACGTGCCCGATCCGGGATCG
>JANOTN010000017.1:0-27280 GCA_031416375.1 Ilumatobacteraceae bacterium | reverse complement strand
CAAACTGCTCGTCGAGCGGGCGCTCGACCGGCGATGGTCGAGTGCTGTTACGGTCGGTTTCGCCAGCCACAACCTGTTCGACGTGGCATGGGGACTCGGCCTGCCAGAACGCGATCGGATCGAGTTCGAGATGCTCGAGGGGATCGCGCCTGCCCTGGCGCGTGCGGTGAGAGACGAAGCAGGACGCGTGCTGTTGTACACCCCGGTCGTGCGACGCGACGACCTTGCGGCGAGCATCGCATACCTCGCCAGACGCCTCGACGAGAACACCGCTCCCGAGAACTTCCTCCGATCGGTGTTCGCACTGACGCCAGGCTCTTCGGACTGGGATACTCAACGGGAGCGCTTCGAAACTGCGATCGAACAACGCCAGTCCGTCTCGACCACCAGTCGCCGTCAACAGGACCGCTCCATCGCAGTCGACGCGCAACTGCTCGACGTGTTCGAGAACTGCGCCGACACGGACTGGACAAGAGAGGTCAATCGGGCCTGGATCGGTGACCATCTCGACCAGCCAGGCAACCCGGACTTTCCGGTAACCAACGCAATCGCCCAGATCGACAGGGTTGTCGCTATCGCCCGCACTGCGGCCACGAGGTGGGCGACCACCAGCTTCGCCGAGCGGCGGGCAGTACTCGCCCAGGTTGCCGCCAAGATGGAGGCTCGCCGCGGGAACACGTTGGCGTTGATGGCGCGAACCGCCTGCAAATCGATCAACGAAGGCGATCCCGAGGTGTCGGAAGCGGTCGACTTCGCCCGCTACTACGGCTGGTGCACCCACGCCATCGAGGATCGCCAGAAGGCAGGTCTGTCGTTTGCGCCGATCGGCGTCGTGCTGGTCGCATCTCCATGGAACTTTCCCTACGCGATCCCGGCGAGCGGCGTGTTGGCGGCGCTGGCGGCGGGAAGCGCAGTGCTGCTGAAACCGGCACCCGAGGTACGCGAGGTTGCACACGAACTGGCGAACCAACTCTGGCGGGCGGGCGTGCCCAGCGATGTTCTCCAGTTCGTCGCCTGCCCCGACGACGAGGTCGGGCGGCAACTCGTCACCCACGCCGGCGTCGACCTCGTCGTGCTCACCGGCGCTCTCGAGACCGCCCAACTGTTCCGTTCCTGGAAGCCCTCGATCCGTTTGATGGGGGAGACGAGCGGCAAGAACGCGCTGGTGATAACGGCCGCAGCCGACGTCGACGCCGCAATCAAAGATCTGGTCCGTTCCGCGTTCGGACACGCCGGCCAGAAGTGTTCGGCGGCAAGCCTGGCGATCGTCGATGCATCGCTGTACGACGACCCAACCTTTCAGCGACGGTTGGCCGACGCCGTGCGCAGCATCCGCGTCGGACCGGCGGACGAAGTCGCCACGATGATGGGGCCACTGATCGGTGAGCCGTCACCGAAGCTGCTGCGAGCCCTCACACATCTCGAGCCCGGAGAGCACTGGCTGGTGGAACCACGCTGCCTCGAGCCAGAGCTAAATCTCTGGTCGCCGGGCGTTCGGACAGCGGTCAAAGCGGGTTCATGGTTCCACAGGACCGAGTGCTTCGGTCCTGTGGTCGGTCTGTTGAGGGCCGAGAGCCTGGATCATGCGATCGAGATGCAGAATGCTGTCGCATACGGTCTTACAGGAGGAATCCACTCGCTCGACGAGCGTGAGATCGAACGGTGGCTCGACCGGGTCGAGGTCGGGAACGCTTACGTCAACCGGCACATCACCGGGGCGATCGTGCGTCGCCAGCCGTTTGGCGGCTGGAAGCGTTCGTCAGTGGGCTGCGGCCCGAAGGCGGGCGGTCCGGCGTACGTCGAGGCATTCGGGACCTGGACGGGCGGCAGCGACGACGAGACGCTGTTTCGCGCCGTTTGGCAGGAGCATTTCACCAAGCAACATGACCCGTCCGGTCTTGCCTGCGAATGGAACCGACTGCGATATCGGCCACTCCCATCGGTCGGTTTGTACGTGTCGCCGGATGCTTCTCCCGACAACGTAGCTATCGCCGAGATGGCAGCCAGAGTGGCCGGAGTTCCGCTCGTCCGACTGGAGACTCCGGCAGCGGCAACAGTCGATCGGGTGCGAGTCGTCGGCTCGCTCACCGACGAGCAGTTCGCAGAATGCCACGCCGCCGGCATCGAAGTCGATCGTGTCCAGCCGGTCGCCGATGCGATGGTGGAACTCAGGCGATGGGTCCGCGAGCAGTCGGTCAGCTGGACACGCCACCGCCACGGACGCCCGCTCGACTGATCGCAGACACCTTTCCTCGATCGTCCGACCGGGTTCGTCGACCGCCAAGTGCCCGAATAGCTGGCGTCTCGGGTATCAATGAATTAGGGCTTTGCTACCTTTTCTAGCCTCGTCTCTGAAACGGAATGATCTGGAGTGGTTCCAGCTATAATCGCGTCGAGGCGACTTCGGTCCAACGCAAGTTCGGGACCAAAGTCCATCGGGACGACGTGCGGCTTACGATTCAACCGGCTGAAGAATGCCCAGGAGCCGTTCATACGCTGTCTTGGCTGCAAAGGCGTCGATCTGATCCAGTCCGAACAATTCGTGCAACGACTCAAACAAGGCGCCCTCGATCCACCCGCACGCCAGTTCGGCCTGCTGAAACCACTGCTCATATTGGTGTACGGAATCGCTACTCGGATTGGGAACACCGAGTTGCACGTACGACTTACAGTCCGCGAGCGACCGAGAGCAACGCAGGAATGCACCAACTTTGGATTCGAATTCCTCGCCGGTCATGTCGACCCGCAGACCTAACACATCTTTGTAGGCGTCAAGCGACTTGCAGAGATGAGCTGCCCAACCTCCCATCTGAGGCAACTTCTTACCCTCCCGCCCAAGGTTGACCGACGCTCCAGCACCAGTGATTATCACCAGAGGGCTATCCATCGATGTGCTCAGTCTCAGAGTTCACGGACGAGGCGTTTCCGAGCACCGCCATATCAGTCAGCCGACCTTGAGGTAGGTGCGGATTGCTTCGCGCACGACGTCTGACGCTGTGACATGGTCAATCGCCGCCCGATCATCGACGGCTCTGCGCAACTCGGGATCGAGGCGCACTGGAAGAGTTCCGGCAGGCCCGGATCCCATCGCTGGTCGCCCAGGGCGGCGGCGAAGCTTGGTCACATCGAGTCCCTGCTCGGCCTCGTTCGCCATTGCTTCGATGAGCTCGTCGGTGAGCTCGAGCCCACTCTTGGTTCGTCCAAAGGTCTTTGGTTTTGTCATGAAGATTCTCCTTGCTCGCGGAGCAGCGACTCATAGATTCGACGCATTCGCATCGCGTGGATAACCAGTTCGCTCCCGTCTTGACGGTTGATCGTCACGCGAGCGGATGGGTGGATATCCACGAAAGCGTATCGTATCGCGAAATAAAGATCAGCTTCAGATCCAGCGGGCGGTGAGGCCGGTGATTCGTTCTCCGGTGAGGTCTTTGAGCTTGACGCCGAGGAGTTTGGCGACTGATTCAGAGGTTTGATAGCGGAGCACTGGGGCTTCCGCTTGCGCCACCTGCCAGATCACTTCGGCGATTTCCTCGTTGGTTTGGGCGGTTTCGTAGCCACCATCTTGGATCGCCTTGAACTTGGCTTTCATCGCTGCGTACGGGTCACCTGCGACAACACCCGTGGGGCCAAACGACTTGGTCACGAACTCACCAGTCACCGGGCCCGGCTCGACGACCGACACGTAGACACCGAACTTTTCAGCGACCGGGTACAGCGATTCGAGTAGTCCTTCCAGGGCGTTCTTCGAGGCGCAGTAGGCATCGTTGAAGGGCAGACCGAGTGCGCCAGAGATGCTGCTGACAGCAATGAAACGGCCCGAACCACGTTCACGCATCGTGGGCAGCACGGCGTGGAGCAAACGGATCGCGCCGAACAGGTTCGTATCGATCGAGGCTTTGAAATCGTCGAGCGACAACTCCTCGGTCGTGCCGGCAACACCGATTCCGGCGTTACTGATCACAATGTCGACTGGCCCGTGATCGGCGACCACACCGACGACTGCCTCGACGACCGAGCTATCAGAGTTGACGTCGAGCACCCGAATGTCGGCATCAACTCGAGCGGCAGCGAGCGCGCCGCGCAAGGCGTCTGAACGATCCAGATTGCGCATCGTGGCGACCACCGTGCAGCCCTGCTGTGCGAAGTGAACCGCCGATACAAGACCAATTCCGCTCGAACAACCAGTGATCAGCACAACGGGTGAACTCATGACATCCGCCTTTCCGCGAAACGTTCAAGTCCGGCGATCACGTCGCCGGTTGTGCTGGTAGATGCCAGCGCCACCGCCGGGATGATCACGCCATGGACTCCCAGTCGATCGAGCGTCTCTGCATCGCGAGACGCACCCGGTGTCGCTGCTACCAACAACTCAAACGGTTCACCCGAACGATTCACCCGAGCACGAAGATCCTTCAACTCACCGATCATTCGAGTCACGTCATCGAGGTCGGTGTACGTGCCAATCCAGCCGTCGTTGCCCGCCGCCCGCCGCAACGCCGGCTTGGTATTGCCCCCAACGAGGATCGGAATACCTGGCGTCGCCGGACGCGTACACAGTCGGTCGAACTCGATGTGATCACCGTGGAACTCGACCATCTCGCCTGACCAGAGCAATCGCAGCACCTGCAGCATCTCGTCGAAGCGTGGACCACGCGATTCAAAGTCCTCCCCAACGGTATCGAACTCCTCGCGCATCCAACCGGCGCCGAAACCGCACGACATTCGCCCGCTAACGAATCCAGCCGCAGTGCCTGCCGCCTTGGCCAGCGTGAACACATCACGCAACGGGGCGATATACACCGACGTCGAAAAACGAAGATGTGAGGTCGCCTGTCCCATCGCCGCAATCGAGACCCAGCAGTCCGGCCAGGCCGCATCGAGCGACCATCCCACTTCACCACTGCTCGAGTACGGGTACTGGGAACTGATCTGTTCCGGAAAGAACAGGTGATCGGGCAGCGACACGCCCTCGAATCCGAGCAGCTCGGCCGCCTGGGCGACGGGTACGAGTTGTTCGATCTCGAGGAATCCGACGTTCAACCAGTACTTCATCAGGAGCCCGGCACGCCTCGACAGCACATCAAACTGACGATAGTGTCAAGTGCGGTTGCGGAGCGCACCAGGAGGACGGACATGACGACTTTAGAAGCAGAAGCCCTGACGATCGAACCGAACGTCGACTACGCCCTGTGCGACGCCGACCAGCATTATTACGAGCCACACGACGCGCTCACGCGTCACCTCGAGAAGAAGTACCAGAGCGTCGTCAAGTGGATGGATATCGCAGGCCGAAAGTCGGTCTTGATCCACGGTAAGCAACTGACGGTTGTGCCCAACCCGACCTATAACCCGGTCGGTGCGCCCGGTTCACTTGAGGTCTACTTCCGTGCTGAGAACCACGACGCCCGTGAACTGCGAGACATCGTCACGATGCAGCCGATCCAAGCCGAGTATCGGGATCGAGCGGCGCGGATCGCTCGGCTGGACCAGCAAGGCGTTCAACTCGCCTGGCTGATCCCAAGCCTCGGACTCGGGATCGAGGAAATGCTCGCCGAAGACCCGGTCTCGGCTGCGGCAATCTTCACCGCTTACAACAAATGGCTCGAAGACGACTGGGGCTACGACCGTGATGGTCGGATCATGACCGGTCCGATGATTTCGCTGATCGACCCGGTCACTGCTGAGGCAGAACTCGACCGCGTGCTGGCGATAGGTACGCGGATGATCATCCTGCGCGCCGGCCCGGTCGCCAGCCCGCACAATCGCCCACCGTCACCGGCCGACCCTCGATACGACCGGTTCTGGGCCAAACTGGCCGAATCGGGCACGATCGTCTCGATCCACGCCGGCGATGCCGGATACACGAAGTACCTCGTCGACTGGGGCGAGAGCGGGCGCTACACGGGCCTCAAAAGCACCCCGTTGACCGAGGTCCTGTCGGTCGGCATCGAACGCCCGATCTTCGACATGATGGCGGCGATGATCTGTCACGGTCTGTTCGATCGACACCCGAAGCTCAAGGTCGCCACGCTCGAACTTGGTGCCGCGTGGGTTCCCGAACTGCACCGTCGGCTCCGTGTCGCCTACGGCAAGTCGCCGCAGCTGTTCGGCAGTGACCCGGTCGAATCGTTCCGTGAGCACGTTTGGGTCGCCCCGTTCTACGAGGACACGATCACCAAGCTGCGCGACATCCATGGGGCCGACCGAGTCCTGCTCGGTTCCGATTGGCCGCACCCGGAGGGCCTCGCCAGTCCGCGCAAGTGGATCGGTGATTTCGTCGACCTCGGCGAAACCGACATGCGTAAAGCACTCCGCGACAACCTGTTGGCGCTGTCCGGCTACTGATCGTCGAACTTGACAGAGGCTCGCTCGGCGAGCATGATCATCTCAGCCGACAGGAGCGAAGGAGGACGGAATGACGCTCGCAATTGGTGACACAGCGCCCGATTTCGAGGCGCAGACAACGGAGGGGCCGATTCGCTTTCACGAGTGGCTCGGCGATTCGTGGGCGGTGCTGTTCTCGCACCCGAAGGACTTCACCCCCGTGTGCACAACCGAACTCGGTTACATGGCGAAGATCAAGCCGGACTTCGACCAACGCGGTGTCAAGATCATCGGACTATCCGTGGACTCCACCGGTGACCACGAGCAGTGGGCGCGTGACATCGAAGAGACCCAAGGCCATGCGCCCAACTATCCGATCATCGGCGACTCCGACTTCAATGTTGCGAAGCTGTACGAAATGCTGCCAGCCAGCACCTCGGGAGACGCCAAGGCACGCAAGCCCGCCGACAACCAGACGGTCCGCAACGTCTTTGTCGTCGGCCCGGATAAGAAGATCAAGCTGATCCTCGTCTATCCGATGACCACAGGTCGCAACTTCGACGAGGTGCTGCGCGTCATCGATTCGCTGCAGCTGACGGCCAAGCATCGTGTGGCCACGCCAGTGAACTGGCGGCAAGGCGACGACGTCATCATCGCCGGGTCAGTTTCCGACGAGGAGGCGAAGACGATCTGGCCTGACGGCTGGAAGTCGCCGAAGCCGTATATCCGCGTCGTGCCCCAGCCGACCTAAGAGCCGGCGGTGATCTTTACTCAGCACTACTTGGCCTGTCTCTCCCACGCTTCGTACTTGGTGGGTGACGAGACGACGGGTCGTGCCGTCGTCATCGATCCACGGCGCGACGTTGGCGTGTACCTTGAGGAGGCCGCCGCCAAGGGGCTGGCGATCGAGCGAGTGATCGAAACCCACGTCCACGCCGACTTCCTGAGCGGTCACCTCGAACTCGCCGCCGAGACAGGTGCCGTCATCTCCTACGGTGAGGGTGCAGACATCGAGTTCCCGATCGAGCCGTTACACGACGGTCAGCGGCTTCAGCTCGGCGATGTCACTCTTGAGATCCTCACCACGCCCGGTCACACGCCGGAGTCGATCTGCATCGTGGTGTACGAGCATGCCACCGACATCGTGCCGTTTGGAGTGCTGACCGGCGACACTCTCTTCGTCGGCGATGTCGGACGCCCCGATCTGCTGGCCTCCACCGGAGCAGATCTCTCGGCCGATGTCTTGGCTCGGCACCTATACCGATCGCTGCGGGACAAGCTGCTGCGGCTTCCCGACTCGACCCGTATCTTTCCCGCCCACGGCGCGGGCTCTTCGTGCGGCAAGCAGCTCTCGACTGAGACCAGCTCCACACTCGGCGAGCAGCGACGCACCAACTACGCGCTCCAATCGATGAGCGAAGACGCCTTCGTGGCGGCGGTCACCGAGGGCCAACCGACCCGCCCCCAGTACTTCGCCTTCGACGTTCAACGCAACCGCGAGGTGCACCCGCTGCTCGACAGCCACGCCCCGCCGCCGCTCGAAATAGACGACGTCCTCCGGCTTCGGGACGCTGGAGCTGTCCTCCTCGATGCCCGCGAGCCAACCGAGTTCGCGGCGGGACATCTGCGTGGAGCCGTCAACGTCGGGCTCCAGGGCCGGTTCGCGGAATGGGGCGGCGGCGTATTGGTGCCCGACCGCGATGTCGTTCTGGTCGGGGATCCCTCGCTCGGATTCGAAGCCAAGGTACGGCTTGCCCGTGTCGGCTACGACCGAGTCGTGGGGCAGCTCACCGACCCGGCTCCGGTCTTCGCCAGTCGACCGGAGCTGATCGAGACGAGTTCGCGGCTGACGATCGAGCAGCTCGCCGAGCTGAGCGCTCTTGAGCCTGACCTGCAGCTGGTCGACGTGCGCGGCCCGGGAGAGACTGCGGGTGGCACGTTGCCGGGTGCCCGCGAGATCCCGCTCGCCGTGCTAACCGACTCGTTCGCTGCGCTGGACAAGGCACATCCGGTCGTCGTGTACTGCGCCAGCGGTTATCGCTCCCAGATCGCAGCCAGTGTCTTGCTTGAGGGCGGCTTCGCTGATGTCTCCGATCTGCTCGGCGGCTACCAGGCATGGGACAGCGCCGGATTACCCACCTCCACCGGCGCCCACCCGGCTGACATCGGCACGACGCTGGCGGTCAGTCCCCGGGTCGGGCGGGCCCTTGTCGACGACGGCGCGCTGCTGCTCGACGTGCGCGAGCCCGATGAGTGGGGAGCGGTGCGTGCGCCGGGCGCAGTGCCACTGCCGATGGGGCAGGTTCGACAACGCCAGTTCGAGTTACCCCGAGACCGACGGATCGTGGTGGTGTGCCGCTCGGGCGGTCGCTCGGCGGCCGTGACCGACTCACTGCGCATGTGGGGTTTCGACGCCGTCAACTTGGCCGGTGGGATGTGCGCCTGGGCGGCGGCGGGTCTGCCGACCGTCACGGCAGCCGACGATGGGCTCGTCGTCCACCGCGAAAACCCCCTGAACTGTGAGACGGCGATTCCCGCGCTGATCGGCGGTGTGGTGATGCCGAATGCCCGCTTCTATGTCCGCAACCACTTCGAGACGCCATCGCTCGCGGCGAGCGACTGGCGGCTGGCAATCGGTGGTCTCGTCGAGCGTCCATTGCGGTTGAGCCTGCGCGATATACAGAACATGCGATCACAGACGCTGGTGGCGACGCTCGAATGCGCCGGCAACGGGCGTTCGATGTTCGATCCGCCCATCGAGGGCGAGCAGTGGCACCTCGGCGCGGTGAGCACGGCGGAGTGGACTGGCGTGCCTCTGGTCGAGGTGCTCGACCGCGTGCGAGCGGAGCCGGGTGCCGGCGAGGTTGTCTTCCGGGGTGCCGACCGCGGTGTCGTCGAGCAATCACGTCCGCCCGTGCCATTCGAGCGCAGCTTGTCGATGGACGACGCCCGCAGCTCCGATGCTCTGCTTGCATATGCGATGAACGGTGATCCACTTCCCGTCCAACACGGATACCCGCTGCGGCTGGTCGTTCCAGGATGGTACGCGGTGGCTTCCGTGAAGTGGTTGACCGAGATCGAACTCGTCGACTCCCTGTTCGAGGCGTTCTTCCAGACCGAACGCTACTTCTACGAGTGGCAGCGGGACGGTGCAACCGTGAGGGAGCCGGTTCGCCTGCAACGGGTCCGTTCGGTGATCACCTCCCCCAGCGGCGGGGACGAGATCGACGTCGGCGATGTGACGATCCGCGGGGTGGCGTGGTCCGGTGCGGCGCCGATCGCCGGTGTCGACGTGAGCATCGGTGAAGGTCCATGGCAGCCGGCGCAGCTGATCGGCGAGCGCCGCCGCCACAGCTGGCAGTGGTGGGAGTTGCTCACCGAACTGGTTGAACCAGGAACAACCACGGTGCGCTCCCGCGCCACCGATCTCGACGGCCGCACCCAACCCGAGCGTCCCGAGTGGAACCGTCTCGGCTACGGAGGTAACGCCATCCAGATCGTTCCTATCCAAGTCCGATGACGACGCGCGGTGCAAGCACTTTCACGTCCGGATCACTCCGTCGTGTGCGAGTTGATCTATCTCGTCGTCGGTGTGACCGAGTTCGGTCAACACCTCTCGTGAATGTTGTCCGATCGTCGGTGCCGGGCGACGGATCGTCGGCATCTCGTCGTCGAACTGGGCGGGTGCAGCCGACAGCTTGAGGTTGGGATGCACCGGATGGGCCATCACGTAACCGTTGTCGATGACCGCCTGATCGCGCAGCACCTCTGGCGGTGTGTTGAAGAACGAGTAGATGCATCCCTCGCCGCGCAGCCGAGCCTCCAGCTGGTCACGCGTCAAGCCGCCGATCACGCCGCGGAAGCGGTCGGTCAGTTCGGCCCACTTGGCTCGCCGGCCGGCCGGGTCGGGCAGCGACTCGATCAGGTCGTCTACTCCGAGGGCGCGACACGCCTGCGCCCAGTAGCGCGCCTCGTCGATCATCATCAGTGACACGAAGCGGGCGTCTGCCGTGCGGTAGGTCTGGGTAACCGGGCTCCGCACGGCACCGGCGGGCATCGGCAACTGCTCGTCGGCCATTGACGCATACGCCATGTCGGGTCCGAGTGACCACACGGCACCGTTCAACAAGGACGTGTCGACGACAATGCCTTTGCCGGTGCGGGTCGCGCCAACCAATGCTGCGCAAATTCCACCGGCGAAGAAGGCACCGGTCGGGATGTCGCCGAGCGCCGGGCGTTGCGGCGTCGGCGTGGTGGCATCGGTCGCTGTCAGGACGTGTGAGACGCCGCCCCTCGCCCAGAACGACACGCCGTCAAACCCGCCAGCCTCGGCGTCAGCGCCGCGCTGACCTTGCCCTGACCCTTTGGCGAACACCAACGTTGGGTTGATCGCAAACAGGTCAGCCGGTTCAGTTCGCAGCTTGCGACGCACACGAGGCAGCTGGTTCGTGATATAGACATCGGCCCAAGTGACGAGCCGTTCGAACACCGCTCTTCCAGCCGGCTGCTCAACGTCGAGGGCGATCCCGCGCTTGTTCCGGTTGACCAGTTCGAACAGGTAGTCGTAACCGTCGACTGTTGCCACCATGCCACTGGCGATGATGCCGCGCATGGCATCGCCTTCGACACGTTCGATCTTGACCACGTCGGCACCCCAATCGGCCAAGGCAGCCGCAGCCGCCGGCACAAACCCGTGTTCGGAGAAATCGACAACCTTTACACCAGCAAGCGGCAACGTCATGACTCGACCATAGGCCGAGGGCCATCCAGGTCGTTGTACTCGCCGAGTTCGGGAGGGTGCCCGGGTGGCAGGGCTGGGTGCACAGTGTATTGGATTGGGTGGGCGACGGAGCGGTAACCGTCGGGCCCGGTCGTGACGACACCGCGTTCCCGGAAATGCTCGTGGTCAAGCATCTCATCGCGGGTCAGGATCGGAGCGACAGGTACCGACTCCGCCGCCAGCATCGCCACCAACTCGTCTCGCCGCCATTGCATGACTGCCACGGCGACCGCCGCTCTCAGGGCTGGGCCATCGGCAGCGCGCTCGGCCATCGTTAGCCCGCTGTGATCGTTGAGGCCGAGGGCAAGGCACAGCGCATCCCAGAAATGGTCCTCGCTGAAGATCCCCAACTCGACATAGCGACCATCGGCGGTCACGAATGGACCCATCCCGGGCAGCCTGTCATGGCTCGGCAGTTCCGCCTGGCGCCTGGTGTCGACCGACCCCATCGGTGCCACCCACGTGGCGAGCAGGTCGGTGATCGATACGTCGATGTGCTCGCCCTCCCCGGTTTTGCGAGCACACAGGACGGCGGCGAGGATCGCGAATGCGGCCGCCAGACCCGACCCATGATCGCCGACGAGCAGCCCGGCGCGCATCGGCGGTTGACCGTCGACCACCGTCATCGCTCCGGCGTAGGCCTGAAAGTTCATGTCGTGCCCGGTCCCGCCCGCGAGTGGGCCGGTCTGGCCGAACCCTGAAATCGAGCACACCACGATCGCCGGGTTGACTGCGCGCAGCGCATCGAAGCCGACACCGAGACGATCGGCGACACCTGGCCGGTAGTTCTCGACAACCACCTCGGCGCCGACGACCAACTCAAGTAGCTGAGCGCGGTGCTCGTTGTTCTTGAGATCGAGCACAAGGCTGCGTTTGCGACCGTTGAAGTTGACGAAGCGATCGACGAACGGCCGCATCCGATCGCCACCCGGTGGCTCGACCTTGATCACCTCGGCACCCAAATCCGCCAACAACTGCGTGGCGTAGTGGCCCGGTTGCCACAGGGACAGATCGAGCACTCGCAGCCCGTCAAGCAACTGGCTCATGCGATCACTGTCGTTCGATCATTTCGGAGGCGACCCATTCGAGTGTGTCGATCGAGGCGTCGGGATCGTCGCCGCACAGGTTGAACACGATCCAGCCGGCACCGATTTGTTCGAGTCTTCCGACTTCGTCGCGCATCTTCTCAGCGCTCAATCCTTTACGGACATCGAGCATTCCCCACACACCGGTACAGATGATCTCCAACGTCGCCGGATCTCGACCAGCCCGTTCGCAGGCGACCCTGACGTCATCGACACGCAGGGCAAAGTCATCCATCGTCGGGATCGCACGCGTCCGCAACGTGCGGATGCGTTGTTCGTTGATAATCATGCCAATCCAGCCATCACCCTCACGGACCGCCCAGTCGAGACCCCAATCGGTGTTGCCATGCAGCCAGAGTGGCGGGTGCGGGCGCTGAATCGACGATGGCACCGAGCGAACGCGGCGTGCCGAAAATCCGAACCCTTCACGGGTCACGTCCTCACCGGCCCACACTTGCTGAGCAATTTCGATCGCCTCCTCGAATCGTTGACGGCGATTGTTCGGATCGACACCGAGAGCGTAGAACTCGGACTTCAGGTAACCGGTCCCCATCCCAAGCGTGACGCGGCCTTCGCTGAGGTGATCGAGTGTTGCCACCTGGTGAGCGGTGACGAACGGATTTCGATACGTCGGGAGCAACACCCAGCTGAGCAGCCGAACCGTCGAGGTGACGGCAGCGCAGAACCCGAGCGACGTGAACAGGTCGGCTACTCCCTCGCCCCCGGAGTCAACCCAGCGACCAGACGGAGCCGGGTGATCAGTAAACGCGATCGCGTCGTAACCAACCCGTTCGGCGGTGATCGCGAACCGCTTCGTCTCACGTGGCGAAAGTATCTCCGGAACCCATCGAGGGTCCCCCACCCCGTGCTGTACGCCAAACTTCACTGTATGAACCTACGACTTTCCGAAATGACCGACGCCGACAAACTCGCCTTGGCGGCGAAGTACGCAACAGCCAGTCGCACGAACGATGCCGACGCGCTCCGCGCCTTGTGCGCCGAAGGTGCGCTGACCTGGCACAACTTCGACGAGGTCGAGGTAACGACCGACCAAACAGTTCGAACTGTTGCGTGGCTGCACCGCGCCGTCCCCGACCTCGCCTGGGTCGACGTGGCACTGAAAGCCACGAGTGATGGCTGGGTCTCGCAGACGATCCTCACGGGCACGGCCCCTGGTGGTGCATTGCGGGCGCATTCGTGTGTGGTCGTGACGCTCGATGCCGATGGCAAGGTCGCCCGCACCGACGAATACCTCGACCCGGCGCAGACCTCGGTTCTGCGAGGCTGACTCACAACAACTCCGCCAGCTGACGGACCAGCCCGACGACCTCGTGGGCGCAGGCGACAAACGTCTCGACCTCGCCTCCACCAGGATCGACGACTTCCTCCCAAGATTCGAGCTCGACAGTCGCCAGCTGCAACGCGCCGATCCGGGCCGACAACGAATCGCTGGGTCCAGCGAGTTGCTTCGTCAGCCGGATCAACGTGCCAGACTTTGCCGCCATCTCCGGGTACTCGCGGCGAACCCACTGGATGTGTTCAGGTGCAAGCCCGACGATTAGGTCAGCGATCTCGAGCTCGCCGCGACCTGCCTGAGAACTCTGGTGCTTCGGCCATGGCAGTCCGACCGAGTCGAGCGCCGCACGCGTGCGCCAACTGATCGGCATTCCGTCGACGGACAGCGTGCCCGCCGTCTCAACGATCAGATCGGGACGCAGATCACGGAGCGCGACACCAGCCATCACCGATCGGGCGGCGTTGCCGGTGCAGAGAAACAGGACCGAACTCACGGGGCGATGAGGACCTTGCCGATCGCCCGTCGGTCAGCGACCTCGCGCAGCGCCGCAGCGGCGTTGTCGAGTGAATGCACCGATGAGACGTGCGGGATCACGCGACCGGATGCGAGCAGTTCCAACAACTCGCGTTCGTCGCGCGCCGCCAGTTCAGGCGCGTAGTGACCAAATGTCCGGATCTCGAATCCCTTGATGATCACGCCCTTGAGCAAGACCAGGTTGAGCGGAATTCTTGGGATCTCGCCAGCGGCAAACCCGACGGTGACAAAACGCCCGCCCCATCGCGTCGCCCGAAGTGCTCGCTCGGCGTATGGCCCGCCGACTGGGTCGATCACCACATCTGCCCCGTCCGGGGCAAACTCGCGGATCGCGTCTCGAAGATCCGACGTGTCGTAGTTGATCGCGTGGGTGGCACCACGCTGACGACAGATCGCCAACTTCTCGTCACTTGAACCTGCAGCGATCACCTCTGCACCGAGCACGGCTGCCAACTCGACTGCCGCCAAACCTACGCCACCTGCGGCGCCGAGCACAACGACTTTGTCACCAGCTTTGACCTCAGCGACCGATCG
This sequence comes from Ilumatobacteraceae bacterium, assembly GCA_031416375.1. GTDB lineage: Bacteria > Actinomycetota > Acidimicrobiia > Acidimicrobiales > Ilumatobacteraceae > Ilumatobacter. The sequence continues at coordinate 12,726 of JANOTN010000017.1, read as the reverse complement.
CAGCGCGTGGTAGGCGGTCATGTGAGCGACCCAGAATCCAGCCGTCGACTGGAGATCAACGCCGGCAGGCACCGCTCGAATCCCCGACTCGACCGACACGGCGTACTCGGCGAATGCTCCAGTCATCGAACTGCCAAACACGCGGTCGCCGACCGCCACCTTCGTCACGTCGGAACCAACCGCGCTGACGATGCCGGAGAACTCACTACCTGGCGTGAACGGAAGCGGGATCGACACCTGATACAGGTTGTTGATGATCAACACGTCAGGGAAGTTCACGGCTGCGGCGGCGACTTTAACGACGACTTCCTGAGCCCGCGGTTCCGACCTCGGCACGTCCTCGACCCGCAGCATTTCCGGGGGACCATACTCACGACAAACAACAGCACGCATTGCTGTGGCACCATAGTTGACGATGCCGTCAACTGAACCGTCCGAGCCCGTACTACTCCGCCAACTCGATGAGCACGGTGTGCTCCTTCTCACGTTCAATCGGCCTGACCGGAACAACGGTTGGTGCCTCGAACTTGAGGAGGCGTACTTCGGCGCCCTGATCGAGGCCAGTAGCGACTCGGCTGTCCGAGTGATCGTGGTGACTGGCGCTGGACGATCGTTCTGCCCAGGCATGGACATGCAGATCCTGGAACAATCAGCCAAGAGTGGCACGCACTCCACTGCAACATCTCGGCGGTGGCCGATGACCACAGCGCGCTGGATTCCAAAACCGATGATCGCCGCCGTCAACGGAGCGTGCGCAGGGATCGGATTCGTTCAAATGACGTGCTGCGACCTGCGGTTCGCCGCTTCGACGGCCAAGTTCACCACTGCGTTCGCGCGTCGGGGCCTACCTGCCGAGAATTCGTTGTCATGGATGTTGCCAAGACTGATCGGCACGGGGAATGCGCTCGACCTGCTGCTCTCAGCCAGAGTTGTACTCGCAGACGAGGCACTTCAACTCGGACTCGTCAACCGGGTGTACCCAGCGGACGAATTGCTGCCCGCAGCGCTCGCCTATGCACGCGACCTCGCCGACAACTGCTCACCGACCTCGATGGCATTGATCAAGCAGCAGGTATCGCGCGACTGGGAACGCAGCGCCGAAGAATCCCGATTGCAGTCACTCGTACTGATGTCTGAGATGGGTGCTCACGGCGACTTCTCCGAGGGCGTGATGAGCTACCAGGAAAAGCGACAGGCCACGTTTGGTGGATACGCCGAAGAGTTGAAAATCCCGCGATCGATCAACCGCTGACTAGTACCGCGTCAGGTTCAGCCCGGTTCCCGCGGCAAGCCGAGCACCCGCTCGCCGACGATGTTGCGTTGGATCTCCGACGACCCGGCATAAATCGTGTGCGATCGCGAAAACTGAAACGTGTACTGATAGTCGCCCATCTGACCATCGGTCAGAATTTGGCCGTCGGCCCCCATCATGTCCATCTCAAGTTCGCCGAGCCGCTGATGCCACTTTGACCAGTGCAACTTCCCGATCGATGACTCCGGTCCCGGCATACCGCTCGTGAGGATGCGGGTCACCGTGCGCAACCCCGTCAGTCGCATGATCTCGAGACCGGTGTAAGCATCGGCGAGCCGTTGACGGATGATTGGATCGTCGGTCAACCCACGACCGCGGGCGAACTCGACGACGGTTCGATACTCGGCGGCGAATCGCAACTGCTGCGCCAGAAAGGCGGTGCCGCGCTCGAAACCGAGCGTGCCCATCACCACCTTCCAACCCTGACCGACCGGGCCGACCACCATGTCGGCCGAGGTGCGGGCGTCGGTGAAGAACACCTCGTTGAACTCGGCGGTACCTGTGATCTGCTTGATCGGGCGAAGCTCGACGCCGGGTTGGTCAATCGGGCACAGGATGAAGCTGATTCCCTCGTGCTTTTTGGCCACGTTCGAATCGGTGCGACACACCACGAAGATCCAGTCGGCGATGTGACCGAGACTGGTCCAGATCTTCTGGCCGTTGATCACCCACTCGTCGCCGTCACGAACGGCGGAGGTCTTGACGTTGGCCAGATCAGAGCCGGCATCTGGCTCGCTAAAACCTTGGCACCAATATTCCTCGGCACGCAGAATCGGCGGCAGGAACCGCCGCTTCTGCTCGTCGGTACCAAACGCCATGATCGTCGGCCCCAGCAACTGCTCGCCAAAGAAGCCAGCCCGCGTCGGCCCTCCACTGCGGGCGTATTCCTCGTTGAAGATCAGCTGTTGCAGGAGCGGCAAATCGCGGCCGCCGTATTCCTTCGGCCAACCCATCCCGACCCAGCCACCCGAAGCCAACTCTCGCTCCCAGGCCTTGCGAACATCGAGTTCGGTACCCTCGCCCATGTCGCTTCCGGTGCCGAGCGCCTTGAATTCGCCGACCAGATGCTCAGCCATCCACGTCTTGACTTCGTCGCGAAACGCCTCATCCTCAGCCGAAAACGTGAACTCCATGCGGAGCATCGTTGCCCCAACCTGACGAACTCGTCAAGTTGACGGCGAGCGCCGTAGGTTCTAGGCGATGACGAACCGAGCGACTGCGAGTAATACAGCGATCATCGCTGTGCTCGGATACTGCGGCGCGCTGGTTTCGATCACACAGACTGTCTCGTTGCCGCTCCTGCCAGTTCTCCCTGATGAGCTGCACACATCGGTCAGCAACGTGTCGTGGGTCGCCACCGCGGCGTTCCTCACCGGAGCGGTCGCCAACCCTGTTCTCGGCCGACTCGGCGACATGTACGGCAAGCGACGAATGGTACTGGTCAGCCTGTTAACGCTGTTGATCGGATGCGTCGTGTCGGCAATCGCACCGAACGTGCTGGTACTCATCATCGGTCGAGCGCTTCAGGGTTGCGGGATTGCGGTGATTCCGCTCGGCATGAGCATCGCCAAAGACACGCTGCCGCATGACAAAACCAACCAGGGAGTCGCCCTGGTCAGCGCCACGCTCGGAATTGGCGGTGGGCTCGGCCTGCCAATGGCTGGATGGATGCTGAGTTGGTACGGGTGGCAGAGCGTTTTCTGGATGACGTCGGTGCTGACGCTCGTTGGCCTCGTACTTGCCGTGATCGTCCTACCCGATGTCGACAAACGCGAGCAGTCGCGTTTTGATGTGGTCGGTGCCATATGGCTCTCCGTGTGCCTGATCGCGATCCTCCTACCTCTCTCAAAATCGGCGAGCTGGGGCTGGCTGCAACCCTTACCGCTCGGTCTGTATGCGGCTGGTTTCGTCGGTATTGTCGGTTGGTACCGTTACGAACATCGACCGTCGCGTCCACTCGTCGACGTGGTGCTGATGAGCGAGCGGCCGCTGCTGCTCGTCAACGGTGCGGGCCTGCTGCTCGGGTTCGCGATGTTCAGCAATATGTACGCATCGCTGGCGTTGCTGCAAACGCCCGACAGCGTGCCGCACGGATTCGGCACCACGGTGGTGACGGCCGGCCTCGTGATGTTTCCCGGGGCGCTGGCGATGATGCTGACCTCACCGCTCTCGGCGTGGATTACCGACCGTTTCGGAGCGCGCACATCGCTGTGGGTCGGAGCCTCGGTGATCGGGATTGGGTACGCCACTCGACCTTGGATGCTCGGATCCCTGCTCGCCATCGGAATCAGCGTCGCCTTCGTCAATGCCGGCGTCGGGATCGGTTACGGGGCGATGCCTTCGGCGACGATGGCCCACGTTCCTGATAGCGAGACCGGATCGGCCAACGCGATCGGCACACTCGCCCGAGCGGGAGGAGCGTCGATTAGCAGCGCCGCCGTTGCTGCGATCCTGACGTCGAAGACGACGCCGGTCGATGGCAAGGCGATCGCCACCCTCGGTGCGTTCCAACTGATTTTCATTCTGTCGGCGATCGTTGCGTTCGGTGCCGCCATCGTTGCATCACAACTGCCACGTATAGACGAAGACCTCTCTGGTGACGACGAATCGGTCGCTGTACCAGGAGTCGATGGAACATCGATCATCAGCCGAGTCCACGCACGTCACCAGTGAGCGTCGTGGATCAGCATTACGGCGCGAACCAGCTGGTTTCTGAGCGACCGTCGATGGTGACCGAGCGACGCTCAAACTTCCAATCGCCGCCGATCCGGATGTAACGGTCGACGTACCGGCCCCAGTGATCCAGACCGTTGGCCATGATCACGGCGAAGTAGCAGCGACCTGAGGCGTGATCGGGGTCGCCCTCAATCAGATCGATCTGATGAGTCGCCGTGAAATGTCGGATGTATGCCGGCGCAGCAGCGTCGGGTCGTGTTTCGATCCGCGCGTGGGCCCCGGTGAAGATCAACTTGACGTTCTCACGACCGTCCCACGTCGTCTTGACGCCGTCAGCCCCGGTGGTGTCCATCACGGCGTGTTCGGCGAACAACTCGAACAGCAGCTCGAATCTGCCGGTGTCGCTGTAGGAGTTGTAGCGCGCGACCAGGTCACAAATGCCCTCGCGGGCCAGCAGCTGTTCAATAGTCAATGGCATGTCATGGCACGCTAATCACTGCGCGCCCGACGACTAGCCCCGACGCCAGCCGAGCGAACACCGCGGGCACATCATCGAACGGATACACAGCCTCGATCGGTGGGTTGATCTGGCCGGCCATCGACAGATCGACAACACGCTCCATCAGGCCAGACCACTGTTTGCCGTACATCAGTGCATTCACACCCATCACAGTGAAGTTGCGCAGGATCAGATGGTTCAACTTCAGCTCAGGAATTCGGCCGCCGGTAAACCCGACGATCACGACCCGACCTTCGGAGGCGACACACCGTCGAAACACGTCGAACACATCGCCGCCGACCGTATCGATGAACACGTTCGCACCGACCCCGCCGGTGAACGCCTTGATCTCCGACACGATGTCCTGGGTCGCCGAATCAATCGAGGCGTGAGCGCCGAACTCGATGCAACGTGCTGCACGATCGACTCCCAAATCGATCGCTATCACGCGTGCGCCGGCGGCGATCGCCAGTTGCGTTGCCGCCGACCCGACGCCTCCGGCACCTCCCGTCACGACGACGACCTCACCGGGTTGCACCTTGGCCCGAGTGTGCAGCGCCAACATCGCCGTTGGGTAGTTTGCCGACAACGTTGCCGCTGTTGCCATCGGCAGGTCCTCCGGTACCTCGCACGACTCCCAGGTCGAGATCAGGGCGTACTCGCCGAGCGCTCCGTCGCCGATTTGGGAGTTACCGATCACTCGCGTGCCGACGGGCAGGCCGCCTTCGGAACCGGTGGCAGCAACCGTCCCGACCAGTTCCGATCCGGGCGGCGTGTCCAGCGCCTGCGGGACCTGATACAAACCACGGATCCGGAGCAGATCGGGGAACCCGATTCCGACGCCTTCAACACGAACCAGAGTCTGGTGCGGGAGCGGTTCAGGAATCGGTACTTCCGCGAGTTCAAGCACATCCTGTGGCTCGCCGTACTTGCGAAGCAGCCAGGCGCGCATACGCCGCAACGTATCAGGCGTAGGGATGAGCGAGTTCGTCGACCGGAGTGCCGGTTCGTACAGCCCGAATCAGGCGACCGATGTGAACTGCACGGTCGCGCTGATGCGACAGTCGAAGCGAATCAGTGTGGTGACCGCGCTTGACGACTATCCGAACTGATTCGCCGAGCACATCTGCGAGCTTCTCGCGCCACGCCTCGACCGGGCCGGCATCGTCGTGGTCGAACAACTCGAACGTGGCAAGCCGATTGCTGGGTAGCCGAGTTGCGGCGCCCCCCCCGTCTCCGGAAACAACCGCCGCTCGCCATGCCTCTGTGAAGATGCGAGAAACGCTGTCACGCGGGATTGAGCGGGCGTAACGAACCAGCAAACCCGGTCGCATCGAGCGGGCCACGCTCCGATTGAGTTGGAACATCCGGTCACGCATGTCGTGGGCGAGCAGTTCGGCCGACAGCCTCGCCATCGCTCCGAGTTCGTCACGCTGAAACTTCCGCAGTTCAGCCTCGGTCGGCAGCGCCTGCGGGTTCGGGCAGGCTGGCACGACGAATTGCGAGTACACCATCGTGCGGCCGCGTTCGGGGGCCGCAGCGGCAAACGTGATGCCCTTCATCGCACCAAGCGAAGTGCCGGTCCACATCATCGTGCTGAGGTCCGTCGAGGCCCGGTTGGCGAGCCGGTCACACACGAGGTGGTTGGCGAGCGCGCTCGATTGGAACGTGATGTGCTTGGCGATCGCTCTGATCTCCGACTCGTCATTGACGCCCCGCCGACTGCGCTCGGGGCCGAACACGAGGCCATCGATGCCTGCTTCCATCGACTTCAGCAGGAAGTGCATCACGATCCCCTCCGGGCCAAGGCTGAGTGGTGGTGCGGTACCAATCGTGAGGTGTGCCGACTGACTCGGCGACCGATGCTTGGCGAGTGTCTGGCCATGGATGACTTCGCGCTCGATGCCGTCAGTAGTCGCCACGTTGTATCGAGTGATCGTTCCGTAGCGGGCGTGATTCGTCGACTTGGTCGGTTCGAATTCGGTGATCAGATCTGACAAGCTCGTGCCGTTTCCCACGCTGCTAACCTAACCGACACCAGTGTCAGAAACGGCAATTCGCCATGTCCGGAGGACCAACAATGACCGATTTCCAGCCAGGCGCACACGTCGAGATGCGCGGCGACGCCCCGGCGGTGATCATGGCCGACAGCGGCGAAATTGTCACCTACCGCCAGTTGGACGAACGGTCGAAGCGGTTCGCACAGCTACTCCGCGCTGCCGGCCTGCAACCCGGCGACCACATCGCCGTGATGCTCGAGAATCACCCCCGTTACCTCGAAGTCTTCTGGGGTGCACAGCGCGCCGGCCTGTACACGACCCCGATCAACTGGCACCTCAAGGCCGACGAGGCGGGTTACATCATTGCTGACTGCGGAGCGACCGCCGTGGTCACATCGTCGGCGCTTGCATCGATCGCATCCGACTTGGAACCGCACCTTGCAAACGTCTCGGTGCGGTTGATGATGGACGGCACAATCGACGGTTACGACAGCTACGAAGATCGCATCGCGGCATTCCCCGCCGAGCCGCTCGAGAACGAGGTCGAGGGCTCGTTCATGTTCTACTCGTCGGGCACGACCGGGCGTCCGAAGGGGATCAAGCCCGCCATCCAACCGCAGCCGTTCGGGGCCGGAGGCGGTGCGCTGATCATGCTGATCCAGCACATGTACGGGTTCTCGCCAGAGACGGTCTACCTCTGCCCGGCACCGCTCTACCACGCCGCACCGCTCGGCTGGTCGACCACCGCACAGCGACTCGGAGCGACCGTGATCGTGATGGAGAAGTTCGATCCCAAACGTGCCCTCGAACTGATCGAGCAGTACCGCGTGACCCACGCCCAGTTCGTGCCGACCCATTTCGTCCGAATGCTCAAGCTGTCCGACGAGGAACGGTCGGCGCACGATGTGTCGAGTCTCAAGATGGTGGTTCACGCCGCGGCTCCGTGCCCGGTCGATGTCAAGCGTCAGATGATCGATTGGTTCGGGCCGATCATCAACGAGTACTACGCAGGCAGCGAGGGCAACGGGTTTTGTGCAATCGGCACCGAACAGTGGCTCGCCCACCCAGGTTCGGTCGGTGTTCCGATGCTCGGCAAACTCCATATCGTTGACGACAATGGCGTCGAACTGCCAACTGGTGAGGCCGGTCAGGTGTGGTTCGAGTCGGATCTCAAGTTCGAGTATCACAACGACCCGGAGAAGACCGCCAACGCCTACAACGAGAAGGGCTGGAGTTCGCTCGGCGACATCGGCTATCTCGACCACGACGGCTATCTCTACCTCACCGATCGCGCCTCGCACATGATCATTTCAGGCGGAGTCAACATCTATCCGCAAGAGGTCGAGAACGAGCTGACGATGCACCCGGCGGTCAGCGATGTCGCCGTGATCGGGGTACCGAACGCCGACCTCGGCGAAGAAGTCAAAGCAGTCGTTATTGCGGCCGACCCGTCGGCCGCCGGTCCAGCCTTGGGTGCCGAACTGATTGCGTTCTGCCGATCCAAGCTTGCCAACTACAAGTGCCCGGTCTCAGTCGATTTCGTTGACGAACTGCCGCGCCTACCAACCGGCAAGCTGCTCAAGCGCGAACTCCGTCAGCGCTACTGGCCGAGCTAGCCTCAGGTCACTGTAGAACAGCGGGCGATGTGATCGGCGATCGAGCATTCGAGGTGGCGCAGGTAGTCGGTTGCGTCTGGAAGCATGTCGCGGTCGGCGGTAAACATGAACGAGAAATCACCACAGAAACTCGTCACACAGTGGAACAGGCCGATCCCGTCCATCAACGGCACGCACCCGGTGCTCAACGCCAGCCGACAACCGAGCAGGTAGAGCGGAACCGGTGAACCCGGCACGTTGGTCACGACGGTGTTGGCCATCACGGGCGTGCGGTCACCGAACGACGTCATCCCTCGTACGGCAGCACCGATCAGCGCCCCCGGCACCAACCGGGCGATCTCCAACAACACCGGCATTGCCAGCCCGTCCTGCGCCGCCTTCTTGGTGAATGTCTCCTCACGAATCGCGGTGAGACGTTCGATCGGGTCGGCGAGCCCGGTGTGCAACGACACCCGCATCATGCTGACCTGATTCCCCCCGGCAGTTACCTGATCCGGAGTGCGAGTCGAGACGGGCACCATCGCCACCAACGCTTCGTCGGGAAGTTCATCGAACTCGAGCAGGAACGACCGCATCGCACCGCCGACAATGCTGAGACAGGCGTCGTTGATGCTCGCACCGGGCACAAGATTCTTGACCCGCTTCAGGTCGGTGAGTGAGCATCGCGCCTCATCCCACACCCGGTGAGCCGAAATCCGGCCGTTAAATCGTGTGCGCGGGAGGCGAGTTGGTCGACCGGCTCGGCGCACCGAACCGGCCATTTCCTTCACGAGCGGCGAGGCGTTGGCGGTCAACATCCGCACCGCATTCACCGGGTTCGACACAGCATTGAAGCCAGCCCGGCGCAGCAGCTCACGCCCCGACGGCAGCGGCTCGGCGTCCCACGTGTCAGGCACCTCGACCTGTTCGGCATCGGGCGTGAAGTCATGCAGCAGGTTGAGGAGCTCGACCCCGGAAACACCGTCGATGGCCGCGTGGTGGACCTTGAGCACGGTCGCAAACGAGCCGTCGGGAAACCCCTCGATCCCGTCGACGCCGTCGATCACAGTCATCTCCCAAGGCGGGCGCGTGAGGTCAAGCGGCCGCGCATGGAGCCGGGCCACCTGCGTGGTGAACTGAATCCAGTCGCCTGGTTTCGGAAGGGCGATATGGCGCACGTGGAACTCGAGATCGAAATCAGGGTCCTCCACCCAATACGGCCTGTCAAGGTCGAGCGGGACCCTGACGAGCTTGCGTCGTAACGAGGTCGTGCCCGGCAGGCACGATCGCAACTTCTCAAGAATCTGATCGAACGTTGGCGGGCCCTGTGGCGAAGTCGACGGGTCGTAGATCCCGGTCATGCAGAGGTGATTGGGTGTTCGAGGTGTTTCTGATGCCAGGAAGGTCGTATCGATCACACTGAGCTGTTGCACAATGACAGTCTAAGCGACCCGACGAGAGGGTCAGATTCCCAGCTCAGCCAACACGGCCGCCGTGTCGCGACCGAGTGGCAGCGGCGCACCGGGTGACCGTCGTACCGTTGGTGGAACGGGATCTGCCAACGGCCGGGCACCGCCTTCACGGTCGTTCATCGAGGCTGCAACCCGGGAAAGCGCAACGTCGGCAAGCCATCTGCCACCTTGACCGATCAGTTGGACGACAGCCGCTGCCGCTGTCAACCCGGTGATCGGATCGGCGACGGCATCGGCGATCATCGACGGGCGCTCGGTAACCAGCCCTCCGGCGACGGCGGCGTCGTCACCGAACCCGATCCAGTTGGCGAACGGTTGAGCGCGTCCGTGAGCGGTGATCGAAATCCAGACCTGAGGTCCGTGCCAGATCAGCTCGCTCACGTCGATCCCCAGTTGGGCCAGCGCCCGCGGCCGTGAACCTTCGATCACGACGTCGGCGCAGGCGAGCAGTTGCTTGAGTCGTTCCAAGTCCCGTGGCTCGCCAAAGTCCAGCGCAACACTCTCCTGACCGACGTGGAGCGCCTCGAAGAATTCGGGGCGAAGGCGAGCGCCATCCGGCCTGGTCACACTTTCGACCTTGATTACCCGCGCACCCATTCGTCGCAGTACATCAGCGCACAACGGGCCGGCCCAGAGCGAGGCGAGGTTCACGACCGTGGTTCCTGAGAGCGTCCTTGCTACCCCCTCGCCATGCCGCGTGACAAGTATCGGATCGGTTCGCTCGGCCGCCTCGCCAACGACTGAACACGCCAGCCCCAACAGCCGACCGCGCTCAACGATCTCGATCACCCGACGGTCAGCGACGGCGCTGGTGACCGTTTGCCACGAGTCGAACGACGACGATTCGGTCTCGAACCATGCCGGGATCAATTCGACATCATCGGCTCGTGGAAGTGATACCGCGATCCAACCGTCCGACGCCCGAAGTAGGTGCGTCCCGGTGCCCGCCGAGATCAATCCGGCGGGCGGCAAGTGAAGCGCCGCAGCTCGGTCGGCGATCACCCCGAGACCGTCGGCGACGAACAAACCGGACACACCGGCTCCGTGTGCATCGAGGTAGCGCACCAACCCGGCGACACCGCGCACAAGCCCCTCCGGAACGGCCGAACCGGGAGCGGTGAGCCACTGGCCACCGCTCCGTGCCCACAGGTCAGCCACATCGACGTCGGCTGGGCTCCAGCTGAGGTCGAGCGGTGCCGATCGCATCGCTCCATCATGCTCGACCGTCGTACGCTGACGTGATCCGCCACATCGAGTTGACACCTGCTGAGTACGCCGACTTCGTTCGATCACCGTTCATTGACGACGAGTTGGTCGGCGATGAAGCGATCCGACTCGTCGTGGTTCGTGGTGTCGCCAACGATCTACCGAGCCCAGGTTCGCTGCCCGTTGTGGTGGCGTCACTCATGGCGCTCGACGTCGCCGACCTCGTAGTCAACGACGACCAACTCGACGGATTGATCTCATCGGTAGCGCACGCCCCGATCGCCGCCACCTCGTTGGCCGTCCTGTTGCGCTCGATCGAACATGCCAAGGTTGAAGCTGGGCTGGCGATGGAGTCAGCGGTCTACTCGACGCTGCAAGCTGGGCCAGAGTTCGCCGCGTGGCGATCGACGGCAACACATCAAGCACATGACGACACCGATCCGACGGTGATCATCGGACGAGTTGACGACCGCTTGACAATCACGCTCAATCGACCGAACCGACACAACGCGATCAACGCCAGACTCCGTGACCAACTCTGCGCTGCGCTTGCCATCGCGATCGTCGACGACACGATCACATCGGTCGAACTACGGGGCAACGGCTCGTCGTTCTGCAGCGGTGGCGACCTTGGGGAATTTGGTGCGAGGTCGGATCCCGCGACTGCCCACACGATCCGCCTTGCCCGCAGTCCCGCCCGAATGATCCATCGACTCAACGACCGAGTCACGGTGCATATTCACGGTTCGACGCTCGGCGGAGGCATCGAAATGGCCGCCTTCGGCGGCCAGGTTGTCGCCCACCCAGACACCACGATCGCCCTGCCGGAAGTCAGCCTGGGTCTGATCCCGGGAGCCGGAGGAACCGTCAGTCTCACCAGAAGAATTGGTCGCCAACCAACCGCCTATCTCGCCCTCACCGGAGAACCAATCAACGCAGCAACGGCGCTCAAGTGGCACCTGATCGACGCAATCGAACCGTGATGTCAGTCGCTGGCGGGGAGTGGTTTGGCGTCCTTAAGTTCTAAGACGACGCCGTCGAGGGCAGGGAGACCGTCGCCTGCCTTCGTGCAGAGCAGCTCAAGTGTGTTGCCTTCATCAACGTAACGCTTACCCATCGAGGCACCGCCACCGTGACCATCGGCGACCGCGCCGGAACCGTCCCGGTCGGCGGCGCTCAGTACCGGGGCCGAACCGCCGATCGTGATCGCGATCTCGCCGGCTGGCACCTTGACGGCGATCATCTCTGTGACGCATACGGCGCTGAACAAACGGGCACCGGGCTTGAGGGTCATCGACATTGTGGCTCCTATTCGGACTATGACAGTTCGGACTATGACAGTTCAGGTTGTGACAGTTCCTGCAGCACAACTCGCCGCAGCATTTTGCCGGTTTCGGTGTGAGGAAGCGACTCGCGGAACACGAATGTGTCGGGAGTCTTTGACCCACGCAGTTCAGCACTATCGCTGTCGCGGAGTTCGTCAACGCTGACTTTCATCCCGGCGCGAAGCACGACAGCGGCAGCTATCCGCTGACCCCACTCGTCGTCAGGCAGACCAACGACGCAGGCCTCGATCACGGACGGGTGCCTGAGAATGACCTCTTCGATCTCGGCTGGGGCGATGTTTTCGCCACCCCGAATGATCGTGTCGTCGACGCGGCCTTCGATGAAGAGGTAGCCCCCGTCATCGACAAACCCGCGGTCTCTCGTGCAGAACCAGCCCGCGGCGTCGAGCACACTTCCCGACGAGTACTCGCCGGCAACCTGCTCGCCGCGGAGATAAATCATTCCCGTTTCGCCAGCGGGCAGCGGCTGGTCGAGTTCGTCACGAATCTCGATCTCGACCGTCGGTAACACCTGGCCGGCCGATGATAGACGCCGTTGAATCATCGGGTCGTCCGAGGAGATCGCCGCACGGTGGTCATCCGGGCCAAGTACGGCAATCGTCGAAGCCGTTTCGGTGAGC
>JANOTN010000016.1:0-22142 GCA_031416375.1 Ilumatobacteraceae bacterium | reverse complement strand
GTGGTCAACGACCGCTTTGATCGGCTGATCCCATCCGATTTCGGCGACGATCTCGTCGCCGATCCCATACCGGTCCTCAAAATGGACGCTGAGACCGGTGAGGTAGTCGTTGACCTTGTGCTGACCGCCGATCGCAATTGCGGCACCGATGAAGCCAGCGCTTGACAAGAAGAAAGCAGGATCGACGTCGAGCAATTTGAACGTGACTATCGTGGCGATGATCCAGATCACTAGGGCGGCAATGTGGTTGACCATCCGAGAGGCGGCATCGATTCGTTGACGACGCCGCTCGTCTCGAATTTCACCGGATTCGTCGCCGATGCGACGCAGTCGGACCCGCCACAGTCCAGCGTGGCCGAGCGCGCCGACAATGGTGCGGCTGGCGAGACGGTGGATCACCCGATGCACCACGAACCGGGAAACGCGTGTCACCAGGAGTCCAACAATCAGGACGGCAAGCACCACAAACGGAGCCTCGAGTGCCTTGTTGTCTAACAAGTCGTTGAATCGGTCGAAGAAGTTCTCGGCTGGCGCGCCTGGCGGGGGCAGAACCGCAATCGGGACGGCAAGCATGGTCACAACTCCAGTCTGGAGGTATCGCAACCAATATTACAGTTTCGTGACAAACGTCTCGTCATGATTCGTCATCACAGTTCGCTAATCGGCACGACAAGTTCGACCACCGTGCCGCGCACCGACGCATGTGGCGTCTCGGTGCTGAGCCGATCCGCGTCGACGGCGGTGAGCGGACGCATCACGATCGTGCCATTCAGCTCGGTGGTGACGAGCGTGCGAACGATCGAAAGTCCGAGGCCGGTGGCGCTTTCAAGCCGGAACCCAGGATCGACACCGCGGCCATCATCGACGACCGACAACCGAAGATCCTCACCGTCGTTGTCGAGTTGCACGACGACTGAGCCGCCGCCGCTGCCTTCGGGGAACCCATGCTCGACGGCGTTCTGTAGCAGTTCGGTGAGTACGACCGAGAGCGGCGTGGCGATTGCCGCCGGGATCCGACCACCGTCACCCTGCACCGCAAATCGGACCGGGCGGTCGGGTGACTGCAAACCCTCCTCGGCCAGACGCAAGAGAGGACGCACGATTTCGATGAACGTGACATCGTCGCCCGGTTCGCGCGACAGCGCCTCGTGTACGAGAGCGATCGTGCGGATTCGGCGGACCGACTCTCCGACGGCGGCGATCGCTTCAGGATGTGTCAGCCGCCGCGCCTGCAAACGAAGCAGGGACGAAATCGTCTGCAGGTTGTTCTTGACCCGGTGGTGGATCTCACGAATCGTGGCGTCTTTGCTGAGCAGAAGCCGATCACGTTTGCGCAATTCGGTGACGTCGCGCATCAACAGGACGGCACCGGACACCAGTCCATCGGTGAGGAACGGGACACAGCGACACAGCAGCGTGACACCCGCGCCCTGCTCGAACTCCTCGATCACCGGTTCTTCCCGCTCGAACGCCTGACGAACAGCACCGTCGTGGAAACCAAGCTCCGCCAGCCGCATCCCGATCGCCGAGGCTTGGATGCCGACGCGGTGCAGCGCCGAATTGGCGTTCGGTGAGACGTACTGAACCTGCCCATCTTCGTCGAGCCACATCACACCGTCGCCGACGCGCGGCGCGGCGCTGGAGTCGCCGACTCGTTGCGGGAACGGGAACGTTCCTTTTGCAATCATCTCGGCGAAGCGTTCGAAGACGATCCCGTAGGCACGCTCCAACTCGCCAGGACGACGGCCGGCCTTCTCGATCCACTCCTTGGTGAGCACGGCAATCGTGGTGCCCTCATGCAAAACGGGGATCGCCAACATGCGCGTCTCCTCGGGGACGCCTTCCACGACGACTTCGCGTTCAGTCATCTGTCCAGACGAAAAAACTTCCGTGATCAGCGGGGTCTCAGTCGGATTGGCGAACGAACCGACCCAGTCGGTGTTGTACATGGTCTGGCCAGTTGCCGGACGAACCTGGCCAATCACCATCCACCGGTCATCGATCGACCGCACGTACAACAGCAGATCGGAGAAGCAGAAGTCGGCGAGCATCCCCCACTCGGATACGAGTCGGGTGAGGTGCCCGACCTGGTCTCGATCGAGTGTCGTGTGCTCTCGTGTAAGTTCGCTGAGCCTAGCCATCACCTATGAGTCTGCCAGCCCGGCGCGCGGGTCGTAAGGACCGACCAGGTTTCGCTTACCATTCCGGCATGAGTGACATCGCAGAGCGGACCAATTTCACGAAGTTCGAGGACTCGACCCAGCACGATTGGTCGCTGATCATGAGTCACTTGCCCACGACTCAGGCGATGGCTGCGTCGAACATCATCGACCAGATGAAAATGCTCGAACGCGACCATGGTGGGTTCCCGGTCTCACGCCTCGAACACTCGCTGCAAACGGCGACGCGAGCCGAGGCCGATGGGCGCGACGAGGAGTACGTGCTGTGCGCTCTGCTGCACGACATCGGTGACACGTTGGCGCCGTACAACCATCCATCGATCGCGGCAGGGATTGTGAAACCGTTCGTCTCGGAAGCCAACCGTTGGATGGTCGAGCATCACGGAATTTTCCAGGGTTACTACTTCTGGCACTACATCGGGCTGGATCGCGATACACGCGACCACTATCGCGAGTCGCCGTACTACGAGTACACCGAGGAGTTCTGCGCCAAATACGACCAGACGGCGTTCGACGTCGACTATCTGTCAGCACCGCTCGAACACTTCGAGCCGTTGATCCGTCAGTTCTTCGTGCCAGCCGACTTCACCGACAAGTACATCACCTTTAGGTAGCCGCCAAATTCGAAGCTGATCGGATGATCGGCCGGATGGCCGGTTCGTCTCAGCTCCTTGACACGGCCGTTGGCGTTGGCGGTCGCAAGCACGGTGTCGGCGAAGTCGTCGGCGGTGACTCGACTCGAACACGAAGCCTGGATCAGGACACCACCATCCTTGACGACCTTCATCCCTGAACGGGTCAGGCGGGCATACGCCTTGAGCGCACCCGGTACCGCGGTTTGATTCGAGGCGAACGACGGCGGGTCGAGGATCACGATGTCGAATCGCTGATGCCGCGTGGCGAGGTCATCGAGCACATCGAAGGCGTCGCCGACGGTGGTCGTGACCTCACACTCACGCACCTCGCGAAGATGACGGTTGTGATGCATGTTGCGCTCGGCTGTTGCGAGTGCGGGCACCGACTGATCGACGAGATGTACTGACGTGGCACCCCCAGCGGCAGCCGAGAGCGCGAAACCTCCTGTGTTCGAGAACACGTCGAGCACCGTCAATCCCTTGGCCATCCCACGCACGAGGGCGCGGTTGTCGCGCTGGTCGAGGAAGTGGCCGGTCTTGTTGCCATGCACGACGTCGGCCTCCATCACAAGGCCGCGCTCACGAAACAGCACGGGGGTCGTGGGTGCTCCGCCCAGCAGAGCGTCACCGTCGGCGAGGCCGAACGTTTCGCCGAGTGCCACGCCGCGGCTGAGCCGAAGCATCACCCGCTTCGGTGAGAGCAACTGATTGAGCGCCCCAACGACGTCGGCGAGGTGCGGGAACCATGCCGCGGTGTACAGCTTGACGACCAGCGTCTCTTCGTAGCGGTCGACGACGAGGCCGGGGAAGCCGTCGTTCTCGCCGTGGATACAGCGGTAGCCAGTGGTCGTCGGGTCATCGGTCAGCGAGGCGCGGCGATCGAGGGCATTACTGACGTGGTTGCGCCAGAAGGCGGCATCGATCTGGACTGGCTTCCCGGCGTGTAGCACCTTCACTCGAATCGGTGACTCAGGGTCCCACAGTCCGATCGCCACGAAGTTGCGTTCGTCGTCAAACACGACCGCTAGATCACCTGGCGCGCCCACGTGGTTGACCGCCGTAATCGAGCCGTCGTACAGCCATGGGCTGCCGCCCCGCAGTTGCCGATGGGCGTCGGGTGTGACCCGGACAGCGAGCCGTTTCGAACCGACAGTTGGGAGTTGATTGAGCAGTGCGTTCATGAGTTTGCGATCACGATGAGAAACCATCGGCGAGTTCGAGGAGGTCGGACAAATCGTTGACGTCACGATTGAGGACGGGTGCTGTCACGAGCAACGGTGACAGTGTGGCGAGTTCGGCGCGCCGTTCCGCCTCGCGAGCGGCCACGATTCCGACATCGTGGAACTGGGCGGCGATTTCGGCGAGCACTTCGGCGACCGTTTCTGCAGTCGGGCGAGAGTCGGCGGCGATCGCTTCTGCGACCTCAGTGGCGAGCTGACCGTCGGCCGCTGCCGCCAGCTTTCGGGCACTGGTCGCCGAGGCTTTAGCCGTGAACGAATCGGGCAACACTCGGTTAGCGACAATCGCTCCTAGATGTAACTCGCGACGTTTGAGTGCGCGTGCGAGGTAGGTGGCCTCGTGGCTCGGTGCGGCCTCAAGGGTCGATACCACGACGAACGTGGTTCGAGGGTCGGCGAGTAGTTGCTCAACTTCGAGCGCGTGGGCGACGAAACCTTTCTCCATTGCTTGAAAAAGCATAAAGAACTCGGCAATGTCTTGTAGGAACCGAGATCCGAGTACGCGGTCGGCGACTTGATAGAACGGCTTCGACGCCATCGTGAACAGTCGCGAGCGGTACGGCACGGTCAGCCACTTCAGAAGACGTGACCCGAAAAACTCCTTCATGCGACCAGGCGCGTCGAGGATGTCGAGGGCGTTACGTGATGGCGGCGTGTCGACGATGATCAGGTCGAACCTGCCAGAGGCATGCAACTCGTGAAGTTTCTCCATCGCCAGGTAGTCGTGGCTGTGCACGAATCGGCTGGTGATGTTTTGGTAGAGCGGATTGGCGAGCACTGAATCGCGCAGCTTGGCGTCAGGGGCGTGACGATAGATCAGTTCGTCCCAACCGGCCTTCGTGTCGAGCATCGCCGCCCAGAGTTCGCCGCGTGGTTCGATCCCCGCTGCCGCAAAGGCGGCAGCGGGGACGCGGATCGCCTCGTTGCCAATCTGACCGATCCCGAGCGCATCGGCCAGCCGGCGGGCGGGGTCGACAGTGAGCACGAGTACGCGGCCACCGATCTCTGATGCGGCGGCTACCGCCATTGCTGCCGCGATCGTGGTCTTTCCGACGCCGCCGGAGCCGCAGACGAGGACCATCTCTTTGCTCGCCAGGAGCGATGTGAGGTCGGAGCGAGCCATTAGCTGATTCCGCCCACAAGTTGTGCGGCGAGGGCGTCGGCGACGAGTGCAACGACTCGTCGCCCGGTCGCTCGCGTGAACAATTCCGGCACCATCAGCATCGGCAGTTCGGGGGCACCCTCACGAAGGTGTTCCAAGTGCCCGGCACCGACGCTGCGACGCGATTCGGTGATTCGGGCCGCATCGATGACCGCGGTGACACCACGCCCTGCGGCGGCGATCAGGAGTTTCTTCGGCTTAGCCTCGCCGAGGTGTTCGACCACGGCTGCATGCGCTGAGTCGAACAGGGTCGGCAGAACCCTGTTGGCGATCAGCGTTGTCGGTGCCACCCCGGTTTCGCGTTCCAGTCGATCGATCAGCAACAGCGTCTCGGTGACCGGCATCTCCTCCGGCGTGGTAACGATCGCAACTCCGGTCGTTGCCGGGTTCTGCAAGATCTCGAGCATCCAGTCGGTCTGGTCGCGGACAAGCCCCACCTTGACTAGCTCGCGGATCACCCTCGGGGCACCGATCTGGGCGACGATGTGACCAGTCGCCTCCGCATCGACAACGACCAGGTCGTAATGACGTTGGCGTACCTCGTGGCAGAGTTTTCCGACGGCCAGGATTTCTTTCACGCCGGGGGCGGCGTCGGCGACGAAGTCGAATGTACGGGCGAGTGGTCCGATCTTGCCTATGAAGGGGATCTTGACGAACAGCCGCAGGTACTCGCGCAGCGAGTCCTCGGTGTTCATCGTCATCGCAAACAGGTTCGGTTCGATCTGGCGCGGTTCGAACGCAAGCAAACCGGCGTCGAAGGTGGTCGCCAGGGAACCCTTGGCGTCCATCTCGCAGACCAGCGTGCGTTTGCCCTGACGAGCCGCCAGCATCGCCAGAGCGGCAGCCACCGATGTCTTTCCCACGCCACCTTTTCCGGTGACGAAGATGAGCCGCCGATCCAGCAGCCCTGCGGCCGAATCGGAACGAGGCATCAGCCCCCGAACCCGATGCGGCGTTCCCCTTCAGCCGACCCGATTTCGACATAGGCGATCTTGGCCGACGGAATCCCGATGTCCTTGCCGCGCTTGTCGGTGATCCACAACACGTCGGTTGCGCCCGAGAGGGCAGCGTCAACCCGAGCGCGAAGGTCGTCGCGATCGCCGTCAGCGACCTCGAGGGTCAGTTCACGAGGGGCCTGCGTCACACCGATTCGTACGTCCACCCGTGAGACGGTAGCGGCCGAGCCCGGCTTCCGCGTCAACCGTGATACTCAACCAGCAGCGAGGCGTCGCGCGTCGGCCAGATGGTGTTCGGCTTCATGGAGCGCCTGCGCCGCGACCCAGCGCAACGTACGAGTCGCCGGTACGGGCCAGCCATAGAAGATCGGCCGGTCGAGTTGCGCCTCACCGAGTGCCTCGGTCGTGCGGGCGAGCAGACCGGCTGCCACGCCGATCTCACTGGCAAGCGTTGCCGCATCGTCCGCCGCGTACAGCCCGCTGTCGATCCTCACTTGCGCGAACATCGCCTTCGGCACGGGGTTGTCTTCCGCCAGCCCGAGCACAATTCGATCGCGCAGGTTGAACAGCACGTCGCGGACGTGGCCTGAGTACTCCAGCAGCGACCAGACTTCCGGTTCGTGATGGTGGGCGACGATCGGATCGCACGAGGCGAGCACGTCACGGAAACCTGCGGCTGCGGATCGCAACCGAACCGGTAGCTCACCTGACTCGATCGCGTCCCATTCAAATCGACAGACCTCACAGCACTCCATGGGTTCGACGGTAGACCGATCCACGCACGTCGGTCAGGTTGTGTGTCTACCCGGTTGCTGGATCGGCTCAAGTACCGTGACCTCGTGAGTCGGCTTGAGGATGTTGGTGGGAACGATGGCTGGCGGTGCTGGCTGTGCGATCAGCCGGTCGACCCGACGATGTCGGTGAACGACGATCGTGGTCCGAGCGTCGACACTTGCACGACCGACGCCAAGAACAAGAAGGCCAAGAGTCAGGAGCGTTTGGCTCATCGGGCGTGCAACACGAGGAAGGGTGCGGTCGCTCCGGTTGTCGAATGGCCCGACCGACTGTTCGTGTTCGAGCCGGCACCGATCTTCACGAGTGTCGAACGGTTGGGTAACAAGCGCGGGCGCGAACTGATGGCCCGCTGCCCCACCCGAGCCGACGCGCAGGAAGCAGCGACATGGTTGGCCGACCGCATCTCCCGTTTACGCCCCGACCTTCACGTGACAACCGAGATCGAACCCGGCGGCGGCCAATTCCTCCTGATCCTCCGCACCTGATCGTCGGTGGCGGTACATCAGCCGTGTCGCGGTTTTCCGGCTCCCAGGCGGAAAAGCGCGACCCGGCTTCGTTGCACGAGGATTCGTTGGCCGGCGCAGATCGACTACCACACGATCCGCGATGGGCTCCATGCTGACAGCATCTGTGAACGTTTGGTGTCAGACACCAAACGTTCATCACCAGACAACTCGACGTTCGGCGACGGGAACGTTTGGTGTCTGACACCAAACGTCGGTTGTCGCCACACTCCGGAGCCGACGCGTCAACCTCGAGATGGCTGGGCAAGCGTATGAAAAGATCTTGAGACGGCGACGATCGAAAGGACGATCGTGCCGTCCCGTTCGCAAGTGACCATGAACGACTCCTCACCTCGCTCGGGAGCTCGAGGCGTAGTCACCACGGTTGAGTCGGCCGATGTTTCGCCGGATCATCCATCGAACTGCTGTTTTGTACATAGCAGACCTCCCCGTGCTCAATCACCCATTTTGGCAGGCGCAGGCACTCGGCGCTGCGCCAGCCGTCGCCGACCCGGTAGACAGGGAGCGTGGCTGACGACATCACGCATTACGACGCGGTTGAGGGGTATTGCAAACGACTGAGTTACGAGGCTGGCGAGACCGTCCAGCTGTGCGTGTCGACGTCGGCAGCAACGTTCAACGTCGCTGTCTTCCGGTGGGGCGCGTCTCGCGAGTTGGTCTGGTCGGCTGACCGCGTCACCGGCAGGGAGCAAGCAACTCAGGTCGATGCAGACGCCAACGGGTGCGGGTGGGACGTCAGTCTCGAAATACCGGTCGATCCGAACTGGCGGAGCGGGATGTATCTCGTCGAACTCACCGCCCACTCGAGCGACATCGACCCAAACCGACGGGTCGGGTACGCCTGCTTTGCGGTCCTGGCCTCGGCAGCACAACCACCAAACCGTGCCCTCTTCGTGCTCGCCACCAACACGTGGAACGCCTACAACAACTGGGGCGGAAAGAGCCTGTACACCGGCGGTCATCAGGTCTCGTTCCAGCGGCCGTTCGGGCGCGGCATGTTGATGCGGCCAGAGACCGAACGCGACGACCGCAAGTCACGCCCCAGAAGATTCGGCGAGCAACCCGACGTCGATGGCGAGATCTACCAGCAATACCGGTACGAGCACGGGTACCCGGGATACATGGGATCTGCCGGTTGGTTCACGTATGACCGCAAGTTCGCCGCATGGGCTGAATCAAACGGGTTCGAGCTGGACTACGCCGTATCGAGTGACCTCGAAACGGTCGGCAACCTGACCGACGGGTATCAGCTCGTAATCGGTGCAGGACACGACGAGTACTGGTCATCCGGGATGCGCGATGCGCTCGAGCAGTTCGTCGCAGGTGGCGGCAACTACGCCTCGTTCTCCGGCAACACGATGTTCTGGCGGGTGCGGCTGGAACGTGACGACACAACAATGGTGTGCCACAAGTACCGCGCCCATATCGATGATCCGATCATCGAATCCGACCCATCTGCGGCGACCGGTATGTGGGGTGATCCGATGACCGGCCGTCCGGAAAGCCGGTTGCTTGGCGGGGCCTCGATGTACGGGCTCTACAGCCGATTTGGCAAGGCAACGCCGCGCGGCGTTGGCGGATTCGTCGTCTATCGAGATGATCACTGGATGCTTGACGGCACCGACCTGCGTTACGGTGACGTGCTCGGTAGCGATCACGGCGTGGTCGGCTACGAGACGGTCGGTACGCGGATCTCATTCGACGAAGTCAACCTGCCCGTGGTAATCGCCGACCCGGCACTCCCCGACCCCGACGATGTCGAGATCGTCGCCTTGACACCGTCCAGCAACCTGGCGATGGGCGAGTATCCGGCGTCGATCGCCGCCCTCGACGATCAGGGCGACTTGGAGTTCATTGCAGAACGCGTCTACGGGGGTGGCGAAACAGCACGAGCGAAAGTCAGACACGGCAATGCGGTGATGCTCTGCTGCTGGCCATTCGGCCGTGACGCCGGGCGAGTCGTCACGATCGGCAGCACCGACTGGGTCTTCGGGCTGGCCGACCCGCAAGTCAGCACTGTCACCGAAAACGTCATGCGCCAACTGTCGTAGCGCTGTCGTAGCGAGGCCGCTGCGGGCAAGCCGATATGGTGCGCCCTCGTGTCAAACGCAACCGCCCTCGATCGCGCACTCGCGACGCACCACAATCGTTGGGGCAAACCAGATCTCATCGTTCGAGCGCCTGGTCGAGTCAACCTGATCGGCGAGCACACCGACTACAACGAGGGATTCACGATGCCGATGGCATTGCCATTCGACACTGTATTCGTCATCAGTCGCAACGGAGACCCGCTCACCGGCCCGGTCACGATCGAATCAGAGGGCTTTGGCACGATCACGATGGCACCGGGCGACGACCCCGGCGAAGTCGCACCGTGGGCGACACACCTTGCTGGCGTAATCGACCTGCTCAACCGCGATGGCGTGCCAAGCGGCGGATGGAGGGCGACCGTCGCGACTGACATTCCGACCGGTGCAAGCCTGTCCTCATCCGCCGCATTGGAGGTCGCTGAGATCACCGGAATCCTTGCGCTCAACGATCGCTCATGGCCCCCGATCGACGTCGCACTACTGGGGCAACGAGTCGAGAACGAAGTCGTTGGATTGCCGAGCGGCATCATGGATCAGTTCATCTCCGCAGGAGCGGTCGCCGGCCACGCCAGCCTGATGGATTGTCGTGCGTTGACCCTGACACCGAAGCCGCTGCCGAGCGATGTCGTGATCGCCGTCATGGACACTGGGACACGACGAGTGCTCGCCGAGGCTGCCTACGGCGAACGACGCGCCGCCTGCGAGCGGGCCGTCGCCGCGCTCGGGGTGTCGGCACTTCGCGACGCAACCATTGAGCAGTTGACCGTGATCGCCGATGCAGTCGACCGCCGGCGTGCGCATCACATTGTCAGCGAGAACGAACGAACGTTGTCAGCGGCAGCAGCGATGGAGCGCGGAGATGTGGTTGAACTAGGTCGTTTGATGTCCGAAAGCCATGTCAGCCTTCGTGACGACTTCGAAGTCTCGGCACCGGCACTTGACCACATCGTCGACGTCGCTTTGGAGTCACCGGGCTGCCTCGGTGCCCGCATGACCGGCGGCGGCTTCGCCGGTTGCGCCGTCGCGCTCGTCCGGGCTGACCAAGCCGAACCATTCGCCAAATCGGTGATCGCCCGGTACCGGTTCGACGATTACACCGCACAGGTGTGGATCTGCGCGCCTTCAGCCGGAGCCTCAGTGATCACCCGTGTTACACAAGGTGTCAGACACCTTATGTAACAGACACCTTATGTAACAGACACCTATTATGTAACACCTTGTGTAACAACTCGGACGACGTGACAACGATTCGCGTTGTCAGTTCGGGTCAGCGGAAACTGAGGCGGTAGGAGAACTCGTAGCGGCCAGCGGACAACCGATAGTCGGCAAGCACGTCGGGGCCGCAACTGGCGGTCCCCAACCCTCGGTGGGCAACGTCGAGGCAGACGATCAGCTCGTCACGGCGATTCAGTTCCGTGTGGGTCGCAGCCGCGAACAGGTCGGCAGCCGTGTGATGGGTTGCCGAAATATGCATCGCCTGCGGGGACAGCATCTCCAACCGGAGCACTTCGCCATCGGCACGGTCGACGAACTCGAACCAACGGCAGTCGGTACGCAGCCCGAACTCCTGCGGGACCAGGTACGGCGACTCATCGTGAGCGCCCTCCCAGATACCAAGCATCGCGCTCCGGTTGCGATCCGGGTAGTTCTCGTGTGGGCCCCGCCCGAACCAGCGGAGATGGTCAAAGCGGCTGGGTAACGAAAACCGCACGCCGAGGCGAGGTAGGTCGGCGAAAGACTCCGGCACGTCGACGACGTGGTGGTAGGTGAGTCCGAACTCGTCGTCGGTGACCGAGACCTGATGGTCAACGAGCGAGTCTGCCGGCAACCGATCAACGCCCTGCTCCTGCCACCGACGCAACGCTTGGCCACCCACTCTCAGGCGTTGCGCCAACTCGGGCATCAGCTTGAAACCATCGTTGTCGAGAGCGGCGCGCCACAGGTTCAGTTCGGGAGCCGAGCCGGGAAACGTGCCCACAACACCGCCGCCGACTCGAGGTTTCCGGGTCGGTGCTTTACGCAACTGAACCTGGTCCCAGGCAACAAGATGACCGGCTGGCGCATACCAATGGTCACCGCCAGTCGTCCATCGAACGCTGAGATGAACCTCACCCTTGATGTCTCGCACTTCACAGGGAACCGGGATGACAACACTCGAATGCGGCGCGACGTTTGGAACCCGCAACACACCGCGTTTCGCAATCTCACCGTCGACCAAGAGCTCCCAAGTCGGCTTCAACCACTTGAGATTCGCAAACGACTGACGGTTCTCGATTCGCAGCCCGCGGCGCGCCTTGGTGACCGTCACCGGGCGATACACCCAGGCGACCTCGCGCATCGCCGGGTGCGGTTCGAGGTCAGCTGACACCAACCCATCAGCGACGAAGTTGCAGTCGTGCGGCACGTCACCGAACTGGCCCCCGTACGCCAACCGAACCGTTCCGTCGGGAAGCGTTTGGCGAAGACCATGGTCCTTCCATTCCCACAGAAATCCGCCCTGCAGGCCGGGCGTTGAGGTGATCACGTCCCAGTAGTCAGCAAGCGATCCGTTGCTGTTGCCCATTGCGTGGCTGTACTCGCACATGATCAGCGGGCGAGAGCCCAGCCCCGACTCTCCGTACTGACGGATCGCCTCGACCTCCGAGTACATCGGGCACGCTATGTCAGTTGCCGTCAGGCCACCGTCGACCCAGCCATCAATCCGAACCGCATCCTCGTAGTGCAAAGGACGAGACGGATCGGCCTTGCGAATCCAGCCGGCGAGGGCATCATGGTTGGCCCCATAGCCGCTCTCGTTCCCGAGGCTCCACACAATCACACACGCATGGTTGCGATCACGCTCAACCATGCGGGCACCTCTGTCGAGCCAGGTGGCGCGATAGCGAGCGTCGTCACACAGGCTCCAGTTGTAGCCGTGACTCTCAATGTTGGCTTCGTCGATCACGTAGAAGCCGAGCTCGTCACACAGATCAAGAAACGCGGAATCGTTGGGATAGTGCGACGTGCGGATGGCGGTGATGTTGTGCGCCCGCATCAACTGCAGGTCGGCGCGCATGTCGTCGACCGCGACCGCCTTACCACGATCGGGATGATGGTCGTGACGGTTGACGCCGAATACCCAAACTGGCTGACCGTTGACGAGCAGTTGACGGTCTCGCACTTCGACACTCTTGATGCCTATGCGCTGGCTTTCGACCTGCTTGACGCGACCCTTCGGGTCCAGCAACTCAACCGCCACGACATAGCGCTCGGGTCGCTCGGCACTCCACGCGTTCGCCGCCGAAACCGTCCAATGTGCGGTGACCTGGAAACCTCGGAACTTGTACGGCCGGGCGGACTGGTGTGGCACGACACCGGAATCAGCTCGCCCGACCTGCTCGCCAGACGGACCAAACAGCGTTGAACGAACGGTCCAACCGGGAGTCGGGTCGCCGCCGAATTCGACGACGGCGGTCACGTCGACGGAGCCAACACCCGTTACCGGGTCGAAGCCGGTGGTGATCGGGAGATCGGCAATATGAACCCTCGGCCTCGACTCGATCCAGACCGATCGGTGCAGCCCCGCCATCCACCACTGGTCCTGATCCTCCACGTAACTGTGAGCGCTGTACCGCATCACCACGATCGCGATCTCGTTGTCACCCGCGTGGACGAACGACGACACGTCGTACTCACTCGGTAGGCGGCTGTCGGTCCCGTACCCGACGAACTTGCCGTTGACGTACACGGCGTGCGTGCTCTCCGCGCCGGCCACGTGGAGTACGACCTGCTGCTTGACCCAGCCTGCCGGAACCGGGAACTGTCGACGGTATACGCCCGTCGGATTGCGGTCGGGGAGCCGCGGGGGAGGGCCGGGAAACGGCATCTGCACGTTCGTGTAGTGCGGTCGATCGACGAACCCACCAAGATCCTGCATCGTCCAGTTCCCGGGTACGGCGACCGGAACGGCCTTCCGACGACGACCGGCGAGCGCCGCTGACGGCACATCGTCGGGATGATCGAACATCTCGAGCGACCATTGACCGTCGAGCGATCGGCGCCCGAAGCCAGACAACGGCACATGCATCGGGAGCCGGTTGATCTGCAGCTGGGTGGGATCCACCCACGGCCGTAATGCGCCGATCACCGGTAACACCCTGACCTCCCCGTCACAGCGAACGCAGCCGAGCGGCGACGTCTTCAGGAATCACCGGATTAAAAAACTCGTCGCTGGCAACCTCGGCAGCAGCGATGAAGCGCTGCACACCCGCCGAACGCCAGGGCGACACGATCTCGATGTTGAACCACGCATCGTCGTAACCGTCATTCACGGTCGGCCGCTGGTTGAGCCACATCATGTACGGGAGCGGCCGATCAAAGAGCCGATCGAGACGACCGAAGACATCGACGAGGATGTCGGCAAGCCCGTCACGTTGCTCACCGTCCATTGAGGGGAGATCGGGAGCGCGTTCAATCGGGGCGATGTCGAGCGCCACTGGAAACGTCGACGCGAACGGCGTATCAACGCGCCAACCGTCGAGTTCGATGACCAGCCGATCACCCGGGTCGGGGTCGAGTGCCCAACCGCTGGCGAGCCGTCGCGACTGCCGACTGGGCACGTGGTCGTAGGCGTAGATCTGACCATGCGGATGGCTAATCGTCGCTCCTACTTCGGACCCGCGATTCTCGAAGACGAGCACATAGTCGACGTCGTCGCGCTTGCCGAGCAACTCGGTGCGTTCAGCCCAGAGATCGACGACATTGCGGGCACCGCCGACGCCGAGCGATGTAAACGTGGCGTCGTGTTCGGGGGTGTATAGCACTACCTCGCAGCGGTCACCATCCATCGCCGGCCAACGATTGCCAAACCAACGTACGTCATACGGCTCTGGTGCCTCAAGACCACCCACGCAAAATGGGCATCCCGTTGGCGGGAGATTCGGGCGATCCTGACGCCCGCCGACCACATGGACAATGGTCCCCAGGACTGGGTCGACACGCACCTCAGACACGATCATCAGCCCGCCGCAAGGCGCACTCCGCTAACAGCGTCGAACACGTGGATCATGGCTGGGTCAGGCACGAGACTGATTCGATCACCGCGTCGGCAACCGCTCAGGCCGGCGGTTCGAGCAACGATCTGTTTGTCAGCAAGACCGAGAGCGACGCAGTACAGGTACGACTCCGATCCAAGTTCCTCGACCAGTTCGACATCGGCGTCAAGTCCACCATCCGAAGCAACGGTGAAGCCCTCTGGGCGTACGCCGACCACAGCGCGGTCGGACGTCAATCCAGCAGTCTGCGCTGCAGTCAACGGGACGACCAACGAGCCAACCCGCGCCGAGCCATCAGACATCGTGGCCTCCATCAAATTCATCGCTGGTGACCCGATGAATCCGCCGACGAACAGGTTCACCGGCGCGAGGAACAGCTCCCTCGGGGATGCGCATTGTTGCAAAATTCCATCCTTCAGTACCGCCACGCGATCCGCCATCGTCATTGCTTCGACCTGATCGTGGGTGACGTACACGGTCGTGACGCCAAGCCGACGCTGTAAGGCCGCGATCTGGGTCCGGGTCTGGACTCGGAGCTTGGCGTCGAGGTTCGACAGCGGCTCGTCCATCAGAAACACCTGCGGCTGACGGACGATCGCGCGGCCCATCGCAACACGCTGGCGTTGGCCACCGGACAGCTTTGCGGGTTTCCGATCGAGGTACTCAGTGAGGTCCAGGATTGTCGCTGCTTCGGCGATGCGACGATCGCGCTCGACCTTCTCGACCTTTTTGATCTTCAGGTGGAATCCGATGTTCTCAGCCACGGTCATGTGCGGGTAGAGCGCATACGACTGGAACACCATCGCAATGTCGCGATCCTTGGGAGGCATCATCGTGACGTCTCGATCCCCGATGTAAATCGATCCGCCGTCAACAGGCTCAAGCCCGGCCAACATGCGTAGCGTCGTAGACTTGCCACACCCAGACGGCCCGACGAGCACCAGGAACTCTCCGTCGGCGATCTCGAGGTCGAGCGCTCGAACCGCCGGGCGCTGGCCCTGCTGATAGATCCGTGTCACCCGGTCAAAGGTCACTGTCGCCATCAGGCACTCCTCTCGTGGTGAACGACGTCGTGGTGAACGACGTCGTGGTGAACGATGTCAGGTTTCGAGATGACGAGTCGGCCAACGCGGCTGCCGAGAATTTCCCGACCGTGGTCGCTCAATCCATCGTCGCATATGCAGACGGTCGCCTCGTCAAGTCTCGCAATGGTGGCGAGACCGGTCACTCCCCATTTGGTGTGGTCGGCGAGCACCACCAGTTCGTCAGTGGATTCGACGAATGCCCGGTTGGTGTCGGCTTCCAGCAAGTTGGGTGTCGTGAAGCCGGCGCGGTGGTGCATGCCGTGCACACCCATGAACACGGTGTCGAGATGAAACGATCGCAGCGAACCGCTTGCAACTGGGCCGACGAGAGCGTCACTGGGCGTGCGTTCGCCCCCGACCAGGATCACCGTGCGATCAGGACGAGGACTCCGGTGGAAGACTTCGGCAACCGGGATGCTGTTGGTGACAACCGTCAACTTGGGCACGGCAATCAACTCGGCGGCGAGCTGAACGGTCGTAGTTCCAGCGGTAATTCCGATCGCCGCCCCGGCACCTGTCATCACCGCTGCCGACGCCGCAATCGCCGCTTTCTCTCGCGTATTGCGCAGAGACTTCACCTCGAAGCCTGGTTCGTCGGTGCTGTGTTCGTACCGGACCGTCGCACCGCCATGGACCTTGACCACCAGCCCAGCATCGTCCAGAACATCGAGGTCACGGCGAACCGTCATCTCGCTCACGCCGAGCTGTTCGGCAAGGTCCGTGACCCGCACGGCACCAAACCGACGAATTTGACTGACGATCAGTTCATGACGCTCGCGCGCCAAAGATCGCCTTCCACGTGAAGTCATCGGAAACGAGAATGGGCCAATCGGTGGCACATTGTCAACAGAAACCAACATAAAATCCACAAGTTTCATCAAATCAGCGCAACGTTGGAAGAAAACATGTGCGAATCTGCAACTTTTCGAACGCACCCCTTGACGCGGACACCCATACGCGCGACATTCAGTGACAACGTTCATCCGCACGTACGTGCACAACCGGTTTCATAACCGTTCCTGAGGGGGAGAAATGACTGGACAGCCCGAGCAGTCCGAGCGCCCAGAAGTGGGTAGCGCACTTGATCGTCGTCGCTTTATCATCGGAGGTGCAGCCGTCGTTGGCGGTGCAGCGATACTCGCCGCATGCGGTGACGACGAGCCGACACCCGCCGCGGAGAGCAGCACCACCGATCCCGCAGCCGAGAGCAGCACGCCAGCCGAGAGCGAGCCCGCAGCACCTGCTGACGTGGGCGAAGTCACCTTCGGATCGAACTACTCTGACGAGAAGCCAAAGGCCGCAATGGCCGCAGCGATCGCTGCCACGGGTGTCGTTACCAAGATCAACACGGTCGATCACAACAGCTACCAGGAGAACTTCAACTCCTACATCCAGCAGCCCGACGACGTGGTGTCGTGGTTCGCCGGCTACCGCATGCGAGCCTTCGCCGGCAAGGGTGTCGTCGGAGACATCACCGACGTGTGGTCGGGTGTCGAGGGCATGAGCGACGGATTCAAGAGCGCATCGAGCGGCCTCGACGGCAAGCAGTACTTCGTGCCCTTCTACTTCTATCCATGGGCAATTCACTACCGCAAAAGCCTCTTCGCCGAGAAGGGCTATGCGATCCCAGTCACTTGGGACGAGTTCAAGGCCCTCTGCGAGACGATGATGGCCGACGGCATCATCCCACTGTGCGCCGCCAACGACGGGCGCTGGCCGCAGATGGGCATGTTCGACATGCTCAACCTACGAGTCAACGGCTACGACTTCCACGTGTCGCTGATGGGCGGCAACGAGAGCTGGACCGACCCGAAGGTCAAGGCTGTGTTCACTGCCTGGGAAGAGATCCTTCCGTACTACCAGCCTGACGCCAACGGCCGGACTTGGAACGACGGTGCAACCGCACTGGGCGACAAGTCAGGCGGGATGATGCTGCTCGGTACGTTCATCACGTCGAACTTCGACGGGGCAACTCAGCAAGACATCATCGACGACATCGACTTCTTCCTGTTCCCAAGCGCAAACGATGAGCATGGCCAGGATGCAATCGAGGCTCCGATCGATGGCTTCATGATGGCGGCAAGCCCGAAGAACGTTGACGGAGCCAAGGCGCTGCTCACAGGAATGTCGACGGCAGCAGCGATCGACGCTTATCTGGCGGTCGATCCCTCGGTCGTCGCAGCCAACAGCTCGGCCAATGCCGGCGGCTACAACGCCTTGCAGAAGAAGTCGGCAGAGGCCGTGGCAACCGCCAAGTACATCGCCCAGTTCCTCGACCGCGACACAGACCCCGATTTCGCTGCCAACGTCGTCGGCGTTGCGATCGCCGACTTCCTGGCGACTCCAGCGAACATCGACACGATCCTTGCCGACGTCGAGGCGAAGAAGGCCACGTACACCTTCGAGTGAGCACCAACACGTGACAATTTCACACGATGGAAGCGAACTGACGGCAGTGCCCCCCACCGGGCGCCGCCGTCGGCGCTTTTCGGCCCTCACTCGATCCGACAGGTTCTGGCTCAAAGTGATGGTCGGTGTACCGGCTGCGTTACACATTGCACTTGTATGGATTCCGGCACTGCTGACGATTGCGTTGTCGCTCACCTACTGGGACGTGCTGCGACCACTCTCCAGCATCGAGGCGGTCGGCTTCCAGAACTACTGGTTCATCTTCACCGTCTTTGACAGCGACCTGTTTCCGGCGCTGTTCAACAACTTCGTTCTGATCATCTGGCTGACGATTTGTTCGATGATCGGGATGTTGTTCGCCTACCTGTTGGACAAGAACATCCGCGGCGGTCGGGCATACCAGAGCATCTACTACTTCCCGGTGGTGCTCTCGCTCGCCGTCGTGGGGTTCATCTGGAAGTCGACCATGTTCTCGCGCGACCGAGGGCTGCTCAACACGATTTGGCCCGGCGGGCGGGTCGACTTCGTGGGCGACGGTTCGAAGTTGTTCCAGTTTGACCTCCCATTTCTCGATACCCAGCTCGGCCTCTCGAAGAACTTCGCTGCGCTGCTGATCGCAATGGCATGGCGTCATATCGGCTATGTCATGGTGATTTTTCTCGCCGGCCTGAAAGCGGTCGATCCAGCGCTCCGCGAGGCGGCGTCGATCGACGGATGTAACGAAGTTCAGGCATTCCGCAATGTTGTATTCCCGTCGCTCAGACCGATCAACGTCGTCGTCGTCGTGATCACCGTGATCGAAGCCTTGCGGGCATACGACATCGTTGCCGCCCTCAACGAGCAACGCGGGACCGACGTGATGGGCACGCTCGTCACCCGCAGCCTGCTCGGTGAAGGTGCCAGTGACCGAGTCGGTTTCGGCTCGGCATACGCCGTCGTCCTGCTACTCCTGTGTCTCGCCTTCATCATCTGGTATGTCACCAACCACTATCGAGAAGCGGAGGAATCATGACGGTCGTGACGTTCGACGACGGCACCACACTGATCCTCAACGAGCGACCGAAGGAACGCATCCGCCCTGCCCGCATCGTGTTGCATGTGTTTCTGATCACGATGGCCATTGCATGGCTGATTCCGATCGGAACTGCGATCTACAACTCGTTCCGCTTCTACGAAGCCGACACGCAACCGAACGGTGTATTTGCCGCCCCGACGGCACTCACGCTCGAGAACTACCGCGACGCGTGGAGTGTCGGCGAGATGGGCAAAACGTTCGGGAACACGGCATTTATAGTGATCCCTTCGATCTTCTTCATCCTCCTGCTGTCGAGCGCCGTCGCGTTCGCTTGCACGCGTTTCAGTTGGCGGTTCAACGTTTCCTTCCTGGTGCTGTTCACGGCCGGCAACTTGATGCCCCAGCAGGTGATGTTCCAGCCGCTCTTCCAGTTCTTCAAGCGGGTCCCGTGGCCTGACGTGCTGTCCGACTCGAACACGGGCAACTTACTCGGCACCAAGATCGCCGTGATCTTCGTGCACGTCGCCTTCCAGACCGGATTCTGTACCTTCGTGCTGGCCAACTACATGAAGACGATTCCGAAAGAACTCAGTGAAGCAGCGTCGGTCGATGGCGCCGGCGTTCTGCGCCAGTACTTCCAAGTCGTCCTGCCGCTGACTCGGCCAGCGCTGGCGGCGCTCGGCACACTGGAGTTCGCATGGTTGTACAACGACTTCTTCTGGGGTGCCAACTTGCTGAGCCAGGGCGACCAGCGACCGGTCACGTCATCGATCGCAGTCCTCAACGGTCAGTACGCGACCGATTTCAACCTGATTGCGGCGGCATCGATCATCATTGCGTTACCGACACTGATCGTCTATTTGTTGCTGCAGAAGCAGTTCATCTCGGGCTTGACGCTCGGCGCCAACAAAGGCTGAGGCGCGTCTGACATGGTTCACCTACGCGGTCGCCTCAGCGATCTCGTCGTTGACGTGTCGACCGGTGCGCCGACGGTTATGTATTGGGGTGCTCCGCTCGGTGGTAACGATGACTTCGCAAGCCTCGCTGCGGCGCTCGAACGGCCGCTCGTTATTGGGTCGCCCGACGTCGTGGCTCCAGTCTCAGTGGTGCCCGAGCATGGTTCCGGGTTCCCCGGCCGTCCCGGACTGGTCGGCCACCGTCGAGCAGGCACCGCGTGGGCACCGCGATTCAGCCCCGCGGGCCACGAGCACGACGTTGACCGCAATCGGCTCGTCGCCCGCGCCGTTGACAAGATTGCGGAACTGTCATTGACCGTTGAGTTTGAACTCGACCATGCCCTTGTCGTCGCGGTAACACTCACGAATCACAGCACGACCGACCGGTACCTGTTGGGCGGACTCACGGTCACGTTGCCGATCCCCCAGCAGGCTGGCGAACTGGGTTCGTTCACTGGCCGTTGGACCCGTGAGATGCATCCCGTCCGGGTTCAATGGGAGCATGGTTCGTTCACATCGGAGAATCGTCGCGGTCGCACCTCCCACGAGCACCCACCGCTGATCTTTGCGGGTACACCCGAGTACCGCGAGTGGTCAGGTTCGGTGTGGGGTGCCCATCTCGCCTGGAGTGGCAACCATGTCGTGTTCGCCGAACGACTTCCAGACGGTCGCCGGTACGTACAGCTAGGCGAGTTGCTGCACCCCGGCGAAATCTCCTTGGAGCCGGGCCAGTCGTACCGCACACCAGAAGTGATTGCCGTCCATTCCGATTCCGGCCTGACGGCTGCTACACAGCAGTTCCATCGTCATCTGCGGGCACGTTCAACGCATCCGACGTCGCCGCGCAAGGTATTGATCAATACGTGGGAGGCGGTCTACTTCAATCACAACCTTGATCGTCTCAAGCAGTTGGCCGAGCGAGCAGCCGGCGTCGGTATCGAACGGTTCGTGCTCGACGACGGATGGTTCGGCAGTCGACGCGACGACACGACAGGCCTCGGCGACTGGTGGGTCTCACCCGACGCCCACCCCAACGGACTCAAGCCGTTGATCGACCACGTGACCGGATTGGGGATGGAGTTCGGAATCTGGGTCGAACCAGAAATGGTCAACCCCGACAGCGACCTGTATCGAGCACACCCAGAATGGGCGTTGACGACCGACGGCTACGAACCTGTGTTGGCGCGCCATCAGTTGGTACTCGATCTCGGCAATCACGAAGCGTTCGACCACATCCTCCGCCAACTCGATGCGCTGCTGCGCGATCATGACATCGCCTACGTCAAGTGGGACATGAACCGTGATCACATCCAGGGCAGCGGCAACACCGGTGCGGCCGGCACCCACTGTCAGACGCTGGCCCTATACCGACTGCTCGACGAACTGCGCGACCGCCACCCAAGTGTCGAGATCGAGAGCTGCTCGTCCGGCGGTGCCCGAATTGACCATGAGATCCTGCGGCGCACGCATCGCGTCTGGACGAGCGACTGCAACGATGCCCTCGAACGTCAGACCATCCAACGCGGCGCATCGATGTTGATCCCACCCGAACTGATCGGCGCCCACATCGGACCCGAGCGGTCACACACGACCGGCCGTCGCCACGATTTCGACTTTCGAGCAGCGACTGCGATGTTTGGACACCTCGGCGTCGAATGGAACCTGCTCGACATCGGAGACGACGAACTCGGACAGCTGAGAGCGGTGGTTGCGCTACACAAGCGTTTTCGCCCGCTGTTGCACTTCGGTGACGTCGTTCGGTTCGACACCGAACCGGCCTACGCCGCCCACGGCGTGTACGCCTCCGATCGTTCTGAGGCGGTCGTGAGCTGGGCGGTACTCACGAGCGCACTCAGCCTGACTCCCCCGCCGCTCCTGCTCCCCGGCCTCGACCACGACCGATCGTACCGAGTTTCCAGGCTCGCCATCCGGGACCCTCGCGGCCCGAATCGGAGTGGTCCGGCCTGGCTGGCTGACGGATTGACCCTGACCGGAGCGCAACTCTCAGCACACGGCATCCAGCTCCCCGCAATCCACCCAGAATCCGCAATCCTGCTCCACCTC
>JANOTN010000015.1:0-18353 GCA_031416375.1 Ilumatobacteraceae bacterium | reverse complement strand
GACGCGGCGCGTTCACCCACGTGGCGATGTATCAGTCGAAGATCGCCACCGCCGACATCTTGGGCGAACCACACACCACAGCCGACTATGCCGCTCTTCCCCGCGTCACGTTCACCGATCCTGAGGTCGGATCGGTCGGCCCTCACCGCCCAGGCTGCGAAGGATGCAGGCATCGATGTCGCCATTGGCAGAACCGATGTGCCGTCCACGGCGCGCGGCTGGATTCACAAAACAGGGAACGAGGGATTCATCCAGCTCGTCGCCGACCGTCGTGCAGCAAGCGCCCCGAAACTCAGCGGCAGGCATCACGACCGAAAACGTCGTAGTGGCTGCCACAAACATCGGGGCCGCGGTCTGTGGCAGCAAGGACTTGCGGTGGATAGGACGCTCACAGGATCTGGCTCAGGAAGAGCTGGGTGCGCGCCTCTTGCGGGTCGGTGAAGAAGTGCTCGGGGGTGCCGACCTCGACGATCTGGCCGTCGGCCATAAACACAACCCGATCGGCCACCTCGCGTGCGAATCCCATCTCGTGGGACACGACGATCATTGTCATTCCCTCGCTGGCAAGGTCCTTGATCGTGTCGAGCACCTCGTTAATCATCTCCGGGTCGAGCGCCGAGGTCGGCTCGTCAAGGAGCATCACCTTCGGCGTCATCGCCAGCGCGCGTGCGATCGCCACGCGCTGCTGTTGGCCACCCGAAAGCTGCCCCGGGTACTTCTTCGCCTGCTCGGGGATGTGAACCTGCTCCAGCAACTGCATCCCGAGCGCTTCGGCCTTCGCTTTTGGCATTTTTCGGACATTACGCGGTGCCAGCGTGATGTTGTCGAGCACCGTCAGGTGCGGGAAGAGATTGAACGACTGGAAGACCATCCCGGTCTCACGACGGACCTTCTGAATCTTGCGGATATCGTTCGAGAGTTCGACACCGTCGACCACGATCCTGCCCCTGTCGTGCTCCTCCAGTCGGTTGATGCATCGGATCATCGTGGACTTGCCAGACCCCGACGGGCCGATCACCACCACCACCTCCGTGCGGGCAATCTTGAGGTTGATGTCGGCAAGTGCCCGGAAGTCGCCGAAGTGCTTATACACCCCCTCCATCTCGATCATCGCCTCGCCGGCGACCTGCGTGGCGTCGGCGAAGACCGTGCCGTCCGTGTGCTCGTCGGTCATCGAGTACCCACCCCCAGTTTCCTCTCGAGCCGCTGGCTCTCGCGGCTCATCGTGTACGACATGGTCCAGAACAGCAGTGCCCCAAACGCCAGCGTCTCGCCGATCAGGCCCTGTCCCCGAAAATCTGCCTGCTGTGTGATCGCCGAACTTACGGTAAGCAGTTCGAACAGGCCCATCGCCACTCCCGCCAGCGCCGTGTCCTTGAACAGCGCGATGAGTTGGCCGATCTGGGCGGGGATCACGTTGCGCAGTGCCTGCGGCAACACAATCAGGAACGTCTGGCGAGGCGGCGTCAGCCCGAGCGCTTTGGCGGCCTCGAACTGGCCTCGCGGCACGGACTGCAACCCGCCGCGCACGATCTCGGCCATGTAGGCGGCGGTGAACAATGTGAACACCACAATCGCGCGGGTGGGCGACGAAGGCGTCAGCCCGTCGGGCACGAAGAACCCGAGCGCCACATTGGCGAACAACAGCAGAACGAACAAGGGAGCGCCGCGGACAAGTTCGATGTATGTCGTCGACACGATCCGGACCAACGGGAGGGTCGAGCGGCGGCCGAGCGCTAACAGCACGCCGAGCGGATAGCACAGGATGATCGCACAGCTGGCGAGGAACAGGTTGAGCATGAACCCGCCCCACTCGTCGAACCCGACTGCAGTGACGACGTAGAGGTAAAGCACGATCGGCACGGCGGCGATCGCCAGGAACAGTGCTGCTCCCCCGATGGCACCGAGCCTGGCGCGGCCGACGAACGGCCCGAACAGGCGCCCGACGATGGCAGCGACCACCGACAGTCCGACGGTGATCCACGGTGCCGTCGTCGACGTGAGGGTGAGCAGCAGGAGGACGACGATGGTCGGGATCCAGAAGCGCTCAGCGAGGTCGATCACTCGCGCGGTCGACAGACGCGTCCGCGCCGGGTTGACTCGCCCCGCCCGCACCTGGCGGACGTGGACGATCCCGGCGATCAAGCCGACCCACGCGCTGAGCGATACGACCGTGACAGCGAGTCGCAACACATGCGTCTCGGGGAAACGGCCGATGAGGAGCAGCCGGAGGTTGACCCCGGCGACCTCCCACCGGCCCGTGACGAAGATGAAGTTGAACTTCTTGTAGGCGATCCACGCCGACACGACTGCGGCGATGACGGTGACGACGGAGTCGAGCGGCGTGCGGAACAGGTTGTGACGCAACCAACCGGAGGCAGCGCCGCGCCTCATCGTTCCACCAGCGCAAAGCGACGGTTGGCGATGTTGACGAACACCGACGTGACGAGCGAGATCGTGATGTAGACGGCGAGCGTGATCGCGAACGCAGGAACGGCAGGCGATCCGTTGCCGACCGTTGTCTGGGTGACCAGCGTGATGTCGTAGTAGCCGATGCCGGCACCGAGCGAGGAGTTCTTGATGAGGTTGAGGTACTGGTTTCCGACCGGCGGGATCGCGATCCGGAAGGCCTGGGGCAGCACGACGTACCACATCCGTTGAAATCCGCTGAGCGCCAACGCGTCGGCGGCCTCGCCCTGGCCTCGCGACACCGCTTGGATCGAGCCGCGGATGATCTCGGCGACGTGGCTGGCGGTGTAGATGACGAGCGCGAAGAAGATCGCGAAGAATGACGGATCGATCCGGATCCCGCCGATCGTGCCGCGCCCATCGACTTCAGGCAACGTGCCGGAGTACCCGAACGCCAACCAACCGGCGACGAGAATGATCACGACGACTGCGCTGGCCCACGGGCTCGATTTGGCGGCGCGACCGGTGCGGTCCGAGACGCGCCGTCTCCATCGGACAGTCAGCCAGGCACCGGCCGCTGCGCCCAGACCGAGCAACAGCAGCCCTCGCCCTGATCCCTCGAACCATGGTGCGGCGATGCCTCGGTTGGAGATGACCAACAGCCCGAGCAGCTCCCACGCCTGCTCGATGCGGGGGAACACGCCGAGCACGACCGCCAGTGCCCCAAAGACCACGAACAGCGGGAGTGGCACATTGCGGACCGATTCGACGTACACCGTGGCCATCTTCCGGACGAGCCAGTTCCTGCTCAGCCGACCGATGCCGACGATCGTGCCGAGCACGGTCGCTGCGACGATGTCAGCCACCGCGATCCGCAACGTGTTGAGCAACCCCTGGTAGAAGGCCTGGCGTACGGGCGCGTTCTGGGACAGATCGTTGCCGGTGATCTCGAACGAAGCCGGGTTGTCGAGGAAGTCGAAGCTCGTCGGGATCCCCTGCCGGTTGGCATTGGTGGTGTAGTTCCCGTACAGCCAGATGATCACGCCGGCGACGACGGCAACGATGGCCAGCTGGAAGACCCACTGCGACACGCGGACGTCTCGCCAGAGCGGCACCCGTTCGGGACTGCGGGCGGGGACCGTCGCGGTCATCGACGTGGTCCGCATGGGAGTCGGGGGCGGCCGACGTCATGTCGGCCACCCCCGATCAACGTGCGCATCGTGGTGACGGAACCGCTCAGCGGTATGGCGGGGCGTACAGCAAACCGCCGTCGGTCCACAGTGAGTTGACGCCCCGCTCGAGCCCGAGTGGGGTCAAGTGACGCTCGAAGATCTCGCCGTAGTTCCCGACCTGCGACACGATCTGGAAGGCGAAGTCGGTCGGCAGACCGAGGCCCGGGTCGAGCACTGCTGCCCCGTCTTCACCCGGCACCTCGAGCCCGAGGAACCTCAGGATGCCGAGGTCGTCGGTTTCGGCGAAGGTGTCGACGTTCTCCGAAGTGATGCCGAACTCCTCGGCCTGGATCGTGGCGAGGATTGCCCACTCGACGACCTGAGCCCACTGGCTGTCGCCGTCGGCGACCGCAGGCGCGAGCGGCTCCTTCGAGAACACCTCAGGCAGAATCGTCAGGACATCGGGCCCAGCCGGATAGGCCGATCGCAGCCCGGTGAGCTGGCTCACGTCAGACGACCAAGCGTCGCACTGGCCGGCTTCGAAGGCCTGCTGAATCAGGTCGGTGTCCTCGAACGCCCGGATCTCCCAGTCGAGGCCGAGTCGTGCTGCCTCGGCGGCAGCGTTGCCTTCGGTCGTGGTGCCCTGTGCGACGCACACGATCACGCCGTCTAGGTCGCCAAGGCTGGCGAAGCCGCTGTCGCTGGCCACCATCATGCCCTGACCGTCGTAGAAGGTCGGCTGGAGGAACGTGGCAGCCTCGGCGCCGTCCCGCGACGCCGTCCACGTGGTGTTGCGCACCACCACGTCGATCTCGCCCGATTGCAACGCTGTAAATCGGTCGGCAGTGGCGACATCGACGTGCTCGACGGCGTCGGCGTCACCGAGCACTGCGGCGGCGATCACCCGACAGAAGTCCGTGTCGAAACCGACATGCTCGCCGGTCGCGTCGAGCACTGCAAAACCAGGAAGGTCGTCACGGGTACCGCAACGCACTACACCGGCCTCGACCACCGAGTCGAGGCGACTACCGCCCTGCGTGACGTCGACCGTGTCACTGATCCCCGTATCGCTGTCCCCCGTATCGGTCTCGGTCGTATCGGAAGCGCCGGTGGTGCCCGAGGCGTCAGCAGTGTCGGGGTCGGCGGTCTCGCTGGTCTCATCTCCGGTCGTATCGGTGCCGTCTTCGTCGCTCGTGCAAGCGCCGGCGAACAGCGCCAGTGCTGCAACGATGCCAGCGGTTCGCCAGCGGATGTTGGTCGTCTTCCAACAAGTCATGTCGCCTCCAAGAAGTTCGTCGGGTCGCAGCCTCCTCGCCACGACCAGCGGGGTGGGTGACGAGTAGCGTCGCCGGATCACCCCGTCGTACCCACGGCGACAGGATCTACCGGAGCAAAACTCGAGTAGCGCAGTCGATCGAGGCCGCCGTCGAGGTCAGTTCCAGGCGCGCGGCACCAACGCCGATCACCTCATCATGTCGCCGGCGATGTGTCGCGGTGTGCAGGCCCACGCCGAAGTCGTCGATCCGCGTTTCTACCGATGCGCAGGTGCAGGCGACTCCCGTACGGTGGGAGTGAGGCCGCAACCGGCGGCTGACGAAGGAGACAGACATGACTGTGTACATGGTTGACAGGGATCTTCCAGGGATCACGCTCGACGCGCTCGGCCAGGCCCAGACCAAGGCGATCGCCACTGCGGAGGAGTACCAGCGCAAGGGCCGCGACGTTCGCTACATCCGGAGCACGTTCGTGCCCGGTGAGTCGCACTGCATGTGCCTGTTCGAGGCAGCGAGCGCCCAGGACGTAGCAGATCTCAACGACGAGGCCGGGATCCCCTACACGCGGGTGACCGAGGCGCTCGATCTCACGCCCTGACCACCGGCCTGCCGCCTGCCAGCCCCTGCCGGTCGGCCCAGGTCGCCACCTGCGTGCGTGACGTGAGGCCGAGCTTGGTAAAGATGTGCGACAGGTGGCTGTGCACGGTGCGCTCGGAGATGAACAGCTGCGCGGCGATCGCTCGGTTCCCGAGGCCCGCTGCGATGAGGCCTGCAACCTGGGCCTCGCGCTCGGAGAGTCCGCTCGGCGACGGGCGCAGGCCGTCGCGGTTCGCCTGGGCAGTGGCCTGGCCGGCCGTGTCGCCCAGCTTCTCGAACCGGGCAATCGCCTGCTCGTAGAGCGTAACGGCCTCGGAGGCTGCGCCCTGGGCTTCCCACCAGCCAGCCAGGTTGTTGAGCATGGCAGCTTCGCCATGCAGGTCGCCCACCGCGCTGAAGTGATCAAGGGCCAGTCGCCCGAGTTCGATGGCGTGATCGATGTCGCCGTGCGATCCGGCGAGCAGAGCGAGGTTGTTCAGGCACAGGGCCGCCCCGCGACGATCCCCGATGGCATCGAAGAGCTGGCGAGCCCCGTCATAGAAGCGACCCGAACGCTGATCGTCCCCAATGTCCTGGGCGACGTTGCCGAGGTTGGCCAGGATGCTTGCCGCCTCATGCCGTGCGCCACCGGCGCGGAAGATCTGGAGGCCGTCGAGGAGGTGGCCGAAAGCCTCATCCGATCGTCCGGCGGCTGCCGCGACCAACCCGAGTCCAGTGAGGGCGAACCCGCGTGCCCGGTCGTCGCCGAGCCGGCCAGCGCATTCCAGGGCGGACCGGCTGACCCTCTCGGCTGCCTCCATATCGCCGGCGTGGAGCATGACGATGGCGAGCGCGTTGGTCGTCGAGGACGCCGCCCGCTCGTCGCTGACCTCCTCGTGGAGCGCGATCGCCGACTCGAGGTGACTGCGGGCGGCCATCAGATCACCCTGAGCCATGGCCAGCGTGGCGATCGCCCCATGGGCGTCGGCTCGCACAGGTGCCGGGTCGTCGGACGCGGCCAACGCGCTCTCAAGCGTCTCGCGTCCGGCGACGAACTGGCCGTGGGCTTCCCAATGGGGGGTGAGGCGTGTGGCGAGGACGAGCGGCGACATGCCTGCCTCCGACTGAGTGCTCGTCGACCGCTCGCCTCGTGGATGCGTCACCACCCTGACCTCCCGTCTAGACAACATTACCGTCCGTTTCGGGTCGGCTCTCGTGCAACCGTTCGAGTTTGCCTGATGATCAGCCAAGTGGCAGCGGTAATGGCGGTGTTGGCCGATGCAGGCGCGGAAATCGTCGCCAGCACGTTCACGGCCACCGACACCGGCGGGTTCGGCAAAGTCAACCAACTCACCGTCAACGTGGCAGATCTCGGGGATTGAGGAACACACGCCGAAGGCAGGGCTATCACCTATCGGGCCGTTCGTTGCCCCGAACGAGGTGCGGGCACGACTACATTCCGGCGATGGAAACGTTCCGTCCCGAAACCGCAGCCTTGGAGACCCATCTCGGTGCCGCAGGACGCGCACTCGATGCCTACCTCGCCGACCCTCCTGGTGATGCCATGCAGCGGTTCAGGGATTGGGACACGGTGCTCTCCGGTGGGCTACCCGAAACGGGGATCGGGGTCGACGCCACCGTCGACCGGCTGTTGACCGAGGTGCTGCCCAACGGCCCGCGAATGTCGCATCCGTCCTGGTGGGCTTTCATCACCGTCGCGCCGACGACCGCGGCGACGGTGGCGTCCACCGTCGCCGCAACGGCCGGAGCGCAGCGGTACCTCATGACGGCGTTCAACCGCCTGGAGGAGCTGTCACTTGAGTGGCTCGCCGACCTCTGTGGGCTGGGCACGCACATGAAAGGGGTGTATTCCAGCGGCGGATCCACGGCGAACCTCATCGCGCTCGGCGCTGCGCGCCAGTGGGCCTACGCGCAGCGTGGCCTTGACGTTGCCGCTGCCGGTGTTCCCGCCGGCAGCGTCGCCGTCTACACCTCAGCAGAATCACATCACACCATCATCCGTTCTGCCGGGGTGCTCGGGCTTGGGCGACGGAACATCAGATCGATCCCCGTCGACAAGCGCCAGCGGATGCGGATTGATGCGTTGGCGGCGGCGATCGAAAGCGACGTGGCTGCTGGAATATTGCCAATCGCCGTCGTGGCGACCGCCGGCACCACCAACACAGGGGCGATCGATCCTCTCCGCGAGGCCGGCGAGATTGCCGGGCATCACGGTATTTGGTTCCACGTCGATGGGGCATATGGGCTTCCCGGTGTGCTTGATTCGAGGGTCAGCGATCAGTACGACGGTCTGGAGCTGGCCGACTCCGTGATCGTCGATCCGCACAAGTGGCTCGGAGCGCCGGTCGGGGTGGCAGCAACGTTCGTTCGTGACCGATCGATCCTGTTTGACGCCTTCACGCAGGAGCCCGCCGACTATCTAGAAGGGGCGTTCACCGAGGAGCTCGAATCGTCGCTCGACTCGATGGGCATTCCCTATCAGGACTTTGGCGTCGAACTCAGCTCACCGTCGCGAGGCGTGGTCGTCTGGGCGATTCTCACTGAGGTGGGCAAGGCGGGCATGCGCCGGCGCGTCATCGACGACAACAACTTCGCCCGCCGGGTCGCCGACCGTGTGCGGCACGAACCAAGGCTCGAGCTCCTCACCGAGCCGACGCTCTCGATCTGCTGTTTCGCTCATCGTGTCCCAGGCGGTGACGCTCCAGATGGCTTCAACCAGCGTCTCTTCCGACGGTTGGTCCGCGAGACCGACTTCATGCCGAGCTCGACCGTCGTCAACGGGAGGTTCGCCATCCGGCCGTGCTTCATCAACGCCCGAACCACGATCGAGCACGTCGATGCGTTTATCGAAACCGTCCTCGCAATCGGTGTCGAGCTCGAGCGAGACGACTAGCGGGACTTTCCTGGCTGCCCACCACTTCGACAAGGCCAGCTTGGAGCAGGGGTCCACCAAACGGTTCGCCACCGCCAGCGCGATGTAGGTCCCGACCGACGCCTGTGCATCGGCACGCCGCTCGCCGACCGCCTCGTCGACGATCCCAGCGACGCCAAGGCGCTCAAGCATGCCCCACACCGCGGCCAGATCCCCGAAGACGAGATGTCGGGTGCGGTCCGGTTCGCCGGGCCCGGTCTCAGACAGACGGGCTGCGATCTCCTCGGCCGAACCCAAGTAGCGCTGCGAGACGATCCGACACATCAGCGGAACCGAACCCGGATAGGTGCGGTGCCAGA
Source organism: Ilumatobacteraceae bacterium (assembly GCA_031416375.1). Lineage (GTDB taxonomy): Bacteria > Actinomycetota > Acidimicrobiia > Acidimicrobiales > Ilumatobacteraceae > Ilumatobacter. The sequence continues at coordinate 9,670 of JANOTN010000015.1, read as the reverse complement.
ACTGATGCCGCCACTGCTCCAGTCGCCGCCCAGACAACACCCGCCGTGGTCCACCGGGCACCGACGCCGATCAGCCCATCGACTGTGTCGCGCCACGTCACACCGACGGCCACGACCGTCGGCTTACGCAGAGGCGCCGATGCGGTCGCGTAGGCGTCCAAGAACCGGTCGCGGTCGACGACACGCCGACCGGACTCGCGGCCACGCTCGGAGTCGGCAACCAGAAGACCTAGATCGGTGAACAAGCGCAACGCATTCACGCAGCTATCGAACACGCCCTCACTGGACGCGAACGCACCACCGACGCTGCGATCCTGCGATTCACTGCCCGCGCCGGCGTTGCGGCCTGGGTGCGCGACCTCGCCGACCGCGAAGCCGCCTGCTGCCCATTCTTCAACTACACCGTGACCGAACACGACGGCCAGGTCTCCTACAAGATCGCCGGCGATGACGACCCCATCGTCCAAGGCATCCTCGACGAGTTCTACCAACTGCCCGAACGCATCGGCGACGGACTCTCCGGCCTGCTGCAGCGACTCCACGACACCGACCTCGACGTCCAAACGAACGACGAAGGCACGATCATGACCGCCTCGCCGGCGGCGGGCTAGCAGACCAGCGAGCTCAGCGGCACGAGCACAGACCCTCGGGTTAGGAACGGCCGGAGGAAGGGTTCTGCTCGACGAGACACATGCCGAGCTCGAGCAGTCCGCTGACGCATGGGTCGATGATCCGGTAGAACGCCTGATTTCCTTGCCGTCGAGCGGCGAGTATGCGCTGGTCGGCCAATCGCTGCAGTTGGTTCGAGACGGCCTGCACCGACATTCCGACCTCGTCGGCGAGCACTCCGACTGGCATCTCTCCAGCACGGGCGAGCGCGTGTAACAGCCGAAGCCGATGGGGGTTGGCGAGCACCTTGTACAGCGCCGTCAAGGCGTCAGCGTTGACCTCGTCGAGCAACGGTCGTCGAGCAAGCGGGTCGATCACTTCGTTCTTCGATGTTTTGCTTGACATCAGGATCATGCTCCTACACTATTACATGAGTCTATGTATAACAAGAGGAGATGCTCATGTCGTTGTTCCAACTCTCGCTCAATGTAAGCGACGTCGAAGTCGCGGTTGAGTTCTACACCAAGCTGTTCGGCGTCGGTCCGGCCAAGCAACGCCCCGGGTACGCCAACTTCGTCGTTGCAGATCCTCCGCTGAAGTTCATCGTCATCGAGAACGAAGGCGAGCCGGGCACCATCAATCACCTCGGCTTCGAAGTCGCCGACACTGACGCCGTCGTCGCCGCCACCCATCGTCTGGCAGAGCTTGGTCTGCCGTTCAAGGTCGACGACACTCACACCTGCTGCTACGCCACGCAGGACAAGGTGTGGACGAGTGACCCTGACAGCGTGCCGTGGGAGACCTACACCGTTCTCGCAGCGACCGAGGAGTTCGGCGCGAGGGCGCACTGATGGCCCGAGAGATCGACCGAGACGAAGCGAAGGAACGCATCGCGGCCGGTGCCGCGTTGCTCGACGCGCAAGGGCCGGGCAAGTTCGAACGCGAACACATTCCCGGTGCGATCCGCGGTCGCCTCGATGACCCGGACACGACGGTGACCTTGCTCGGCGACGACCTCGACCGCGAGATCGTGGTCTACTGCACCGACCTGGCGTGCACCGGGTCAGCGCTCGCCGCGAAACTCCTCGAAGGCCGCGGCTACCGCAACGTACTGCGCTACACCAACGGCCTCGCCGACTGGGCCGACGCCGGGCTCCCGGTCAACGCCAGCTCAACCTGAACCAGCCGGCGGGGATGGACGAGCGAACTCGATCACTTCGACGTCGTAGAGCGCCGCGAGGCTTCGTAGCCGCTCGATGACCCGTTCCGTGGACGAAGCGGCCGTCGGGAACGCGAGCGCGGCCCGGCATTCGCTCCGCTTCAAGCCATGGTGATTGAACCACGGGTCCAGTTCGTCGGCGGATCTGATGTAGTGGCGGTAGAGCACTGCTTGGCCGATGCCATGGCGGAGGTATGCGCCGTGACCGCCGCCAGCGCCCTGGTCCTTGAGCTCTATTGCCCATGGCCTCCCCTCACGGTCGGCGAGGAGTGCGTCGAGGTAGCGGGCAGGGCGGGTCACGTCACCCCACAGCGTCGGGAACTGCGCCGCGGCAAGTGTGCCGCAACGGAAGGGAACAGCGGGGTGCAACGGACCGGTCATGCGGGTGTTGACGACGAGTCGGCCGCTGAGGATGTGGGCCTCGAGTGCGTGCTCGGCCTGGCCGTGACCGAGCACGGCACCGGGCTTGCTCGTGTCCGTCCATGCTTCGATCAGTTGATCGATGAGGGTCACGAGATCTTCGGCGCGGTCTGGGGTGAAATGGATCGGGTCGGGCCCGACGATCTTCAACCACGACAAGCGCGGCTCGGATGGCTTGGTGAGGTCTTTGCTGGCGAGCTGCAAGGTCGTGCCGGCAGGACCGGTGCGACCGATCTCGAGCCCGTCGAGCCGCATCTGCCAAGGCTTCGCCGATGTCAGCGAGCTGAGCTTCGGATACAGCGCGAACGAAGGCCGATCGCTCAATCGCTCGACGACTGCTGCGGCCATGCCGAGCACTGGTGCAGTGGCGGCGATCATCAGCATCTTCGACCACTTGGCCGGCGTGCCGGTCGTGAATCGAGGTGGCGCAGAATGGGTCATCTTGGGGGCTTCACCCGAGGCGAGCGTCCAGACCCGGACATCGGGACCCTGATGGAGTTCCGTGACGAGCGTACCGATCGCACCGAGATGCTCCCTGATGGACGGATCATGAGCACCGTCGGGACCTGTGCCGAGAAGGAGGTGCACCGTCCTCCCGGCAGGTTCTGCTTGCCCGGCCGCCAGGGCGATTGCGTCGAGTACTGCGTTGATGCGGGTGTTGCCGTCGGCATCAGAGCAGACCGCCACTGTCATCGCGTCGTTCCAGCGGAATCGCAGAAGCTTCGATGACAGCGACAGCTGGTAGTCAGGCGTCGCGGTGACAGGGCCGTCGGCGTGTCGTTCTGCCCAAGCGAGCAGTGCGGTCTTGTCCATGGTGGGTTCTTGCATGGTTGGGTCCCTTCCTGGGCGCGTCGCCAGCCGCGTCAGACGATTTCGGCCAGACGGAGTAGCTCGACGGTGACGACGAGCAGGTTGTGGCGGGAGAGTTCGTAGAGAGGCCCAGGACTTCGATGCCCTCGGTGTGGTGCGGGTCCATGCCACCCCTTCGTCCTGCTCAAACGCGAGGATCGCCGTAGCGCTCGATGTAGTGCTGGGACGTGATCTGCGGGTCGAGGAACGCGGCGCTGTCCATCGGCACGAACCGATCCGGGTGGCGCAGCAGCCGCTGCCATACATCCTTGACGGTCGTCCCGAGGAGCGGCGTCAGCACCCCATGCAGTGACGCGTGGTAGGCGTTGTTGCCTGCTGGGAGCACATGAACGACCCGGACGCGATCGGCCCCGTACGCTCTCACCTTCTCCAGCTCATGCGCGAGGAGTTGCTGTCGCATGAGCTGGTACAGCGGTTCCTGGAGCAACTCGTTGAACGGGAGCAACTCGACGGCGATCGGCCCGTCAGGCGCCGCCAGTAGACCCGCGTACCGCTCGTACCGGACCGCGTCCTTCGCCATGACAACCGTCCGACGTCCGTAGTGCTCGGTGTACTTCCACTCGACAAGAACCAGTTCCCGGACCCCAGCGTCGGTGCTGTGCACGAACGCCGCATCGACACTTGTGCAATGTGCGCCTCGAATTCGTGTGCCATCGACCGATTCGTGCAGGTAGTCCTCCGATCCGATGTACTCGAAGGTCAGCCAGCGGCCCGGCTCGATCTGATGCACCTCCGCAGTACCGAGGACCGGACCGAAGGCCCGGATGATTCGGTCGGGGTCGGTAACCATCTGTCCGAGCGCGTTCACGCACTGCACCTGAGACGACAGCAGATGGTTGCTCGGCCCGCCGGCGAGACTGGCATGCCAGGGAATGTCGAGTTCGACGAAGAGGGCCAGCGCAGGCCCACGGACCTCGGGCAGCAGCGAGAACGCAGCGTGCTCCGCCGGCAGACAGAAGTCGTACTTCGGTCCACTCGCTGATCCGTCCTTGCCGACGTACCCGGCGGGAACTTTGGCCTCCGTCCGCAAAGTGGTGGTCGCACGCTTCCAAGTGCTCGCTCTTGCGCGTTCTAGCGCAATGAAGGTTGGGGCAGCGGTCACTACGAGCTGATGTTACGCATGGGGTGTGACGGAGTCAGCGTGCGAGGACAATCTCCCTTGACCCGTTGGAGGGCGCGGGGACTTCGTTTTGGAACGGTCCGCTACGAACAGCCCAGCGGTGCGCGGCGATGTGTGCCGGCAATCGGTACGACGGTGTGCCTCTAACCCTGCGGTCGGTGAAACACCGGTTTGGTGGACCAAACGTCGTTTGGATCGGAGACGACATACGTGTTCGACACCTTGTCCCACAAGTTCTGGTTCCGGCGATCCCAGAACGGCATGAACAACAGGATGCCGAGCGTGAAGGTGATCGCGAGCCAGGCGACGATGCCCGCGAGTAGGCCACGCACCCAGAACATCTTCCCGAGGCCGACCGGCCGCAAGGTATCGGCGCCGATCACCCGCTGCCTCAGCAACCGTTTCGCTGGAGTCTGCCCAGTCCCGGCAATCATCGCCGCCCAAATAATCCAACCGATCCACAAAGTCACCATCGTGAGCAAACCTTCGAGCAAGTAGGCACCGAGCCGAGCCCATGGCGACACGAGCGTGACTCCTGGGGGCAGCTGAACACTGGAATTCGCCACAGGTGAAGTCGCGCCAGCGAGCCAGGTTGTTCCCGGCGCGTCAGCCAATATGGAGGCGTGCTTGTCGTTCGACGATCATTGTCATTCCCTCGCAAGGTCCTTGATCGTGTCGAGCACCTCGTTAATCATCGGATTGGTCACGGATTTCCCACAACGGGGCAACATCGGGCAACCCAAGACGGACTGGCTGCCGACCAGATATGCCTCCTGGACCTGCACGTATTGGCATCGGTCGACACGAGGTGACAGAGGATGGCACGTCGAGATTCGGGTTCGATTCCCGTCCACCAGGAATTCTGGTGGGGTCGGGACATTCGGCCCTGGTGCGGTTGTCGACGACATGCGTATCGTCGGCATCAACGGCCAAGCGGAGAACTGGGATGGCAGCTCGACTGGAGAAACAGTCGGCATCCGTCAATCATCTGCCGGACAGCCCGCTATCCCTTGGAGGTCCCACCGTGTCACAGTCCACCGATCCCATCTCGCCGCCCCGATGGCTCGGCGTCAACCTCATCCGCAGACGTTGGATCTTCCCACTCGCCGGGATGGTCGCCACCCTCCTGGGGGGCGCAGCGTACGCCTACAGCGTCTTCGTCACGCCGCTCGAGGACCCGGTGGACGGCATTGGTCTGGCGCCCGCCGATGCCACCACCACCTTCGGCGTCGCTCTCTTCATCGTCTCGCTGTCGATTTTCGCCGGCGGCGTAATCGTCGACCGCTACGGGCCGCGCGCTGTGCTCACGGTCGGGGCGCTGTTCACGGTCGGGGGCATGCTTCTCAGCAGCCGGATCGAGAGCCCGATCCAGTTCACCCTGGCCCTCGGTGTGCTCTTCGGCTGCGGGGCGGGTCTCACCTACACCGCATGCGCGGTCGCCCTCGCCGCGCGCTGGTACCCCGACGCCGCCAAGCGTGGCGCAGCGATCGGTTGGTCGATCGCCGGTTTCGGCGCTGCCGGAGTGATCATCGGACCGCTGTGGACTGCGGGCATCGAGTCCATCGGTTGGCGCGACACCTTCTTTGTCACGGGGATCATCTACGCCGTCGTCTATGCGGTCCTCCTCTCACTGGTGCGTTTTCCTCCCGCGACCTGGGCCTTCACCGAGGAGCGGGGATGGCATCCAGCGCCAGCCGCGGCGACTACCGGCACGGCCCCTGCTCCCGTGTTCGAGATCCAGCCCTGGGACCTCCACCTCGGTGAGACGCTCCGCAACCGTTACCTGTACATACTCGGGGGCATCTTCATGCTCGGCATGTTCGGCGGCCTGCTCGCCATCGGCCAGCTCGCCTTGTACGCCAAGGATCATCTCGGCGTGAGCGCTGCGGTTGCGGGGATGTTCGTCGCCGCGTTCGCCCTTGGGAACGGCTCCGGGCGTCCCCTGACAGGTTGGATCTCGGCACGGCTCGGACTGCGTCGGACCATGTCGCTCGTCTACCTCGTCCTCGCCGTAGGCCTTGGTGTGTTGGCGGTGGTGGAACTGCCCGCCGTCGCCTTCCCGGCTGCGGTACTGACCGGGCTCGCCTTCGGCGGCTCACTGGCACTCACACCGGTGATGACGGCGATGCTGTTCGGGACCTCGTACCTCGCCCGCAACTACGGCTTCGTATTCGTGCTGGGCTTCGGCGTCGGCGGGCTGGCTGGCGGCATCGTCGGTAGTCGTCTCGTCGTCGGCCTCGACGGCAATTACACCGTCCCGTTCGTCCTCGCCGGCGTCCTCGCCCTGCTCGCCGCGGTTCTCGCCCACCTGCTCCTGCCCGCTGCAGGTATGGAACGTCGGCACAACGAGCGTACCAAGGCGGCCCTCGACGCCTGGCTGGCCAGCCTGACGCCGGCGGAACCGGAAGCCGAAATCGTCGGCCGATGACCTCCTCGATCAGCATGGATGCTGCGAACACGCTGGACCCCTTCGCCATGTGACCGGCTTTCCCGGCCTCGGACTACTACGGGTCCTCCGCCCCATCCCGGCGGCATCAGCCGACGACGACAGAACCAACGGTCGACGACAGCAACGACGGAGCGCGATCGATCCGAGCCCCGAGGCCGACGAAGGACCTGCCGAGATTGACCTCCGACACGCTGTGGTAGCATGGAGCCGATGGCGAGGCGGTTGACGGGTTGAGGGAGGGCGACCTCCTCGAAGCACGAGCGCTCGCCGGTGCCGGCGTCGCCGCGTTGAACGACTTGATGCTCATGGGCGACGACTTGACGTTGGTGCCGTTCGGCGACGACGATCTTCTCTCTGCGCCTCGGCACGGTCCTCGACGGGGTTCGGGCTTCTCTCCTGCACCATGGCTCTTTCCCCCGATGACAGCGGCGGGCTTCGCGCGCCGCTGCGGCAACTGGCGGCTGGGCTTGGTGGCGTGGTGACTTCCAAGGTGAAGCGCGGCGGGAAGCGGCCGTCGCCGCCGAGCGGGGCTCGACGCGTGGCAACTCGCGATCGGAGCATGGCGATCGCGAGCCCGCTGCGTGCCCCGCGACCGATTGTTCGTCACGTCGTGGTGGCGGCCTTGGCTGGCGCTCTGGTGTGGTTGTTCTGGACGAGCCGACCGACGTGGGATCCGGAGATGCGGTTGTGGAAGGCGGTTGGCGACGCCGCCTTCGGCTTGCTGCTGCTGACCCTGGCGACCGGACCGCTGGCCCGCCTGGCGCGGCCCGCGACCCGGCTGGTGGCGTGGCGACGCCAGCTCGGGATCTGGTTCGCGCTCGTCGCGTTGGTCCACGGTGTGCTGGTCGTGCATGGCTGGGCGCGGTGGGGTCTGCGCCGGTTCCTCGGCTACGAGTTCGTCCCGCAGCTGGGCCGGGAGGTACGACTCGAGCCCGGCTTCGGGCTTGCGAACCTGATCGGACTGACGGCATTGGTGTTCGCGCTGGTGCTGGCGGCGACGTCGTCGGACTGGGCGCTGCGGCGGCTCGGTCCGAGCTGGAAGTGGTTGCACCACAGCGCTCTGTTCGTCTTCTACCTGTCGCTGCTGCATGCCGGGTACTTCTTGTTCATCCACTACACGGCGTCGTTCCACAAGCGGGTACCGCCGCCGGACTGGTTCCGGGTGCCGTTCGTGATCCTCGGGGTCGCGGTTCTCGGGCTCCAGGCGGCGGCGTTCGTGAAGACGACCGCAGGCCGGGCCCGGCGGGCGACCGCAGCCTGAGGCCGGGCACGGGCAGCGGGGGAACGTGGAACAGGCTGCCGGCCCGCAAACGAGATCCAAAGTTGCAGCGCTTCAACAGGGCCCGTCGAGCCTTCATCAGATCGGTCGACCTGAAGGTTCTCATCACCGAACAGCTGCACCTTGTACTGTGCGGCTATGGCTGAAGGACGTGCGACCGAACCGCGAGAACTGGTCGGACGACTGGCCGAACACAGCGTCGTCGTCGTGGTCATCGGCGCGCTTGCGCTCTTTTTAACGGCGCTCATCACGTTCGTGTGGGGTTTCGCCAAGGTGTGGTCGTTTGTCGACCTCTTGCTCGAAGACGGCGCCAACGGCTCGCTTGCCACGGTTCGCTTGCTCGAGGTGATCGACACGTACCTGGTCGGGACGGTGGTGCTCATCCTGGCAATTGGACTTGTCGAGCTCTTCGTCACTCCGCTGCGGCTGCCTGAGTGGCTTGTGATTCGCGACCTGGGCGATTTGAAGGGCAAGCTCATCGATGTCATCCAGCTCGTGGCGGCGATCAAGTTCCTAGAGAAGCTGGTGCTGTCCGAAGAACCACTCGACACGTTGTGGTACGCGCTTGCCGTGTCGTCGGTGATCCTCTCGCTGCTTGCCGTGCGGTGGTTGCACAAGAAGTGATCACACTCGCCTCGAGCCGCAGTCGACAAGGCGTGGGGCGTTGCGTGGACGGAGCACTCGGTCCGGGGCACGTCGAACAGACGGGCCCGTGTTCGGCCCGATTCCGCCGCCGGTGTTCGTCATGGCACCAAGTCCGCCTCGCGCTCGTTCGCGTAGGGTCACAGCGTGGAACTTGTCGACCTCGCCATTACCAACCTCACGACACCGATGGTGCTGGCATTCGTTCTCGGGGCGCTCGCCGCGGTGATCGGCTCGGACCTCCGAATCCCTGACCAGGTCTACGGGTTGCTCACCATCTACCTCCTTTTTTCCATCGGGTTGAAGGGGGGCGTGGCACTTTCGGAGGCATCCCTGGGCGAGCTGTGGCGGCCGCTGATCGCTGCGGTCGCCCTTAGCCTCCTCATACCGCTCGTCGTCTACGCTTTCACGCGCGTCGCAGGTCGCCTTGCGGTGCCGGATGCCGCAGCCTTGGCTGCCCACTACGGGTCCGTTTCGGTGGTCACCTTCACCGCGGGTACCGCCTTCCTCACCGCAGCCAACGTTCCCTATGAGGGATTCATGCCCTCGCTGCTGGCGGTCATGGAGGTGCCCGCCATCTTGGTTGCGCTCGTCCTCGCCCGCACCCGAGCTCCTGCCGGCGGCGAACTGGGCGACGCGCTGAGGGAAGTGGTGACCGGGCGATCTATTGTCTTGCTGATCGGCGGGCTGACCATCGGGGCGCTCGCTGGCCGAGACGGGATTCAGCCGGTCGCCCCCGTCTTCATCGATCTCTTCAGTGGGATGCTCACCCTCTTCCTGCTCGAGATGGGCGTCATTGCCGCATCCAGGATGCGTGACCTGCGCCGAAACGGTGCCTTCGTCGTCATTTTCGGGGTGACGACCCCGATCGTCGCCGGCACCGTCGGTGCCATGGCAGGCACCATCTCAGGTCTTTCCGTGGGTGGGAGCACTCTGCTCGCGATCCTCGCAGCGTCAGCGTCCTACATCGCGGCACCGGCCGCGGTGCGCCTCGCGCTTCCCGACGCTAACCCAGCCATCTACCTGACCGCGTCTATCGGGGTCACCTTTCCTTTCAACCTT
>JANOTN010000014.1:0-10164 GCA_031416375.1 Ilumatobacteraceae bacterium | reverse complement strand
CAAGAGGTCAGCGAACTGCCCCGGTCGGAGATCCAGCAGCGACAAGCAAGCACCGGCACCGATCGAACCTACGCGACGAACCTCGCCGCGTCGACCGATCAGCACAACACCGAGTATGAATGTCGAGTTCGCAGATGCTGTTGGCGTGGAGGCCGTCGCGGATGGTTTGGTAGTCGATCAACACCCCGACTTGCGGGACACGTGAAACAGCGTCACCTGAAGCAACGGTGGCGATGAAGGCGTCGACTTGGAGTTGTGCCCATGGTGTTGCGTTGGTTCCGTCGGCTTGGCGCAGCGAAGCCAGTTTGGCGTTGACGGCTGTCCATAGTTCGGCGTCACGCACCGGATCCAACGACAGCAGGGTGTTGTGCATCCCTGTCAGCTTGTCGGTCCACCGTTTGACCGACGAGTTGCGGCGTTGCTCGTCGAACGCGGCTTGATGGGAGCATCGAGGCCAGCTACCGGAGACAGTCCGCGGGCTGCGGGGAGGGGCAGGCTGCAGGGCGTGAACGTCCGGCCGGACATCGTTGTGCGAGACCGATCGGGCTGGCTACTGAGTGGGCGGCGTTGAAGTCAAGGCCCGGTTATGTTTCGCTCGTCAGTCGAGCCCAGGCCTCGCTGGCGTCAGCTCGGGTGAGCGGGTCGAGCAGCACCCAGGGATGTTGTCGCGTGTCTGCCGGCAGTTGCACCTTGCGGAGGTAGCGCCGCTCCTTGAGATCAAGCTCGGCGGCGATCTGGCGGGGGTCGTCGATGAGACTGCAGAGGAACGCGATGTCGTTGTCATGTCGCTCAGCGTCACGGTTGTCGGCGACGGATGCTCGTGCCTTCAACACGATCGCGCCACGAAGATCAGGTAGCACGACTGTGGCCTGCAGGTCGCCGAGACGGACTCGGATTTGGTGCGCTCTGTCGAGTGCCCGTTGTCCACCCGCAATGCTGACCGGCCTGTGTCCGCGAAGGCGGGGCACGAGGTGACGAGGTAGGTGGTCAGGTATAAGCAGGTCTACTCGGATCCCGTCGCCTTCGAAACGCTGGAGGCGCTTGCCGGTCAACGAAGGCCGTGCCGTGAGGTTGATCGACTCGGCCGCCGATGCGCAGTTCTGAAGGCTGGCCGATCGGACCAATACGTTGGCGAGGAGGTCGATGTCCTCGGATGTTCGTGGCGGGACGTTGCCATGGATATAGCCATGCAGGGCGACCATCTGGCCACCGACGAGCACCCAGTCGTGTGGGTCAAGTTGTTCGGCGATCTGGAGGAGTGCTCGCCAGAGTTGCGAATCGGCAACGACGGCGCTGTCGAGGTCGATGATTTCGTCGGTGAGCCATGGTCGCTGTGTCATAAACGATGCCGATCCAGGAGCTGATCGAGGAGGTCGAGGCCCGCTCGTCGTGCTCTTGGTTCTCCGGCCTCGAGGAGGTCAACGGCCACCGTTGCAGATGGCATCGTCGTGCGCCCTTCGAGCAGCTGTGTCACAGCGTTGACAACTGGCAGTAGGTGAACGATGAGGTTCCCGGTCGCGTCGGCACGTAACGCGAACTCGCCAGCGAGTGCCGCGAGTGTGGATGGTACGACGTAGACCTCGGCGCGATCGGTGCGCCGCGTCAGGTCGACGTTGTAGTGGTCGAGTGCCGAGATCCCGGACGTGAGCACATGCTCGGCGCTGAGGACATCGACGACGTACGCGGAGCGGACGGCAAAGCGCTGTGTGGTGGCGCGTCGACGAGCGAGCCATGCCCAGTCTGCCGAGGGTCGGCGATGGAGATTGACTAGTCGTCCGTGTTCGCTGGACGAGAGTACGAACGCTTTCGACACGGGCTCGATGTCGGTTGTACCGACGTCGCTGAGCAGCGCCGCCCAGCTCATCCGCGGCGACAGTGGACGCGTCGCTGCACGGCCCCGCGCTTGATGGCGGGCAACGGACTCGGGTTGGATCAGCAGCGTGCGTCCTGCCTGTACGGCGTCAAGATCGCCTTGCGCGACTAGGGCGCGAACACGCCGTGCCGTCACGCCTAGTTGCTCAGCGGCTTCGCTCGTCGACAGAAAGTCCAGGCTCACGTCCACTAGTATACCGATAACGGAATTGAAGTGGAAGGAGGGTCGTCGGAGAGGGAGTTCGACTCGATCATTGGCCGAAGGACGACGTGAACGCCGACAGCCTCGGGTGAAACGCCTCGCGCCTGAGGAGTGGAGCGAGCGGCGCAGAAATAGATCAGCCGATGTGGCGGAACGTCAGGTTGATGCGAGGACCAACCCGGCGGGACGTCTTCGGGATTTGATGCTGCCAGTGAAACTGCGTTGAGCCACGCATGACGAGCAGGCTCCCATGTGTCAAAGCCACTTCGAGCCGCAAATCAGATCGGGACTTGTGGCGGAACTGAAACTTTCTTGTCTCGCCGAAGCTCACGGATGCGATCACCGGCCCGAGTTCGGCCTCGTCGTCACTATGCCAAGCGACACTGTCACGACCGTCGCGATACAGATTCACGAGGACACCGTTGAACATTGTGCCCGTCTCGTCCTCCACGCAAGCCTTGATCTCCGCCAGCGGCGTTGTCCATGGCTCGGGATGCATCGCGATCTTGGAATACGTGTACGCCTTGCCGGCATCGCCGTACCAAGCCGTCAGTCGCGGTACGGGCAATGTCTTGCCGTACATTCGCATTGTCTCCTGGCGCCAAACGGTTGTCTCGTCAAGATCAGCGAAGAGTCGGTCGCGGTCAGGCGACGTGAAGAACTCAGGAAGCAACACGATGTCGGCGTCCGGCAAGTCGTAGTGCCAGATCGTCGGCAACGCACCGCTGCCGTCGAAGAGACTTTCTTGTGCAGGCATATCGACATTCTCCCTCCTGCGACCGCCGACGCGTCGCCGTCACGAATTGCTGTGGTACGAATCGCGGGGCGCGGTCGCGACACCTGAATGCGAACAGTCTCGCCGACGCGAGCGTGATAGTCATGGAGTACATGTTGATTCGTTGGTTGATCATCGCTGCGGCAGTCGTAGCCGTGTCGTGGGTGGTGATGATCGTGCTCGCTCGGCGGCTCCCGCCGGGACTCGCCAAGGACCTCGCCACCGTGCTGCCTGCGTGTGTCACCACCGCCCGCCGTCTCCGTAAGGACCCACGAGTACCCAAGCGTGTGAAAGTAGTGGTGGCGTTCGCCGGTCTGTGGGTTCTGTCGCCTATCGATCTGATCCCCGAGTTCCTCCCGGTGATCGGGCCGCTCGACGACATCGTCGTCGTCGCCCTCGCCCTCCGATACGCCGCACGCCGAATCCCACCCGAGGCACTCATCGAAGCGTGGCCAGCAGAACGACGAATCCTCGAACGCCTCGCACCCGCAACCGCATCGACCTCCGCACGTCACGGAGCACACTGATGGACGGCAGCATCATCCGCTGGATCACCGACTCGCCAACCGCAGCGACACGGCGCACGGGTTCTTCACCGCGTACACGAAATACGGCATCGTCCTCTTCGCCGTCTTGCTGCTCGCCGCCTACCTCGTCATCGCCGGACTTGCCCTCGGCGGCACGGTTGCAGCGGTTGGCCGATTCGTCGTGGTGCCAGGGCTCATACGAGTCGCGTCATGGATGAGTCGCATGGTACTCCGCCCCCTCGTCTCGGGCGCTACTCCACGGATCGCTTCGCGGAGATCCCGTACCGTGTGTTCGACTCACGCTGTGTCGACGACGTGAGGTTTCCCGTTTGCCTCGGAGGCGGTCGTGTCCGGCACCTCGACGTGTTCTCGGTTCTCGGCGAGTTGGGCGAGAGCACCGAGTCCTCTGGAGATGTAGCCGTCGGGTAGCACCATCACGGGCACGATCGGCCGGGGAAGGGCCAACCACTCGTCTTGCCACTGTGCGGCGGTGGGCTCGTCTGCGTGGATGGCGCCAAGGCGCATCAGCGTTTCCGGGTCGGTCAGGTTCGCGCCGTGGGTCCAGTAGGCGGCGAAGAGACGCTCCCGCAACTCCGGTCGATCGAACGAAGATGCTGACGCGTAGGCCAACGTTGCTCGACGGGTGTTCGATTGGATCGCCGGGAGCGTGAGCTGGTCGGCTTCGCCATCTGTGAGCAGGCTGCGAATCTGGTCGAGTTCGCCTCGGAGTTCGTCTCGCAGGTCGCCGATCAAGTCACGTCCCTCGCTTGGGATGTCCGGTGCGTGCTCGACGGCGCGCCAGTCGACATCTGCGAGCCCGTTACGTTCGAGGTACCCGACGCGTGCGCTGGCGAGCGCGCTGAACGGGCAGTTGAAGTCGCCGTAGACGATGAGCTTGAGCCGCTGATCCACCGACATGACTTCTCCTTTGTTCTAGCTGTGATTAGAATTATACGCGTGCGTTACGGTGGGTTCGTGAACGCGACGGATCGTTCGACACCTGACCTCGCCGACTCATGCGTCGATGGGAGGAGCGCTACGTGACCACGTTCTTGTTGCCCGCCGAACCGATCACATCGTTGGATGCCTACTTGGCGACCGAGACCGGAGGTTCAGGCGTCCGACGGGCCCAGGATCTGGGGTCGGCTGGAACGATCGACGAGGTTGTGCGGTCGGGGTTGCGTGGCCGAGGGGGAGGCGGGTTTCCCACGGGTCAGAAGTGGGCGGGTATCGCCGCGCAGACTGGTGGTCGGCGGTATCTGGTGTGCAACGGTGCCGAGGGTGAGCCGGGCACGTTCAAGGATCGGGCGCTGTTGCGCGCCAATCCGTATCAGCTCGTCGAAGGCCTCGTGATCGCGGCGTTTGCGGTGGGAGCCGATGAGGCGTTCATCTGCGTGAAGGCCAGCTTCGAGCGCGAGATCGCCGGTGTGACCCGTGCCGTGCAGGAGTTTCAGGCGGCGGGCATCTGTACCGACTGCAAGGTCACCGTCGTGGCAGGCCCCGATGAGTACCTGTTCGGTGAGGAGAAGGCGATGCTCGAGGTGATCGAGGGCAACGAGCCGTTGCCGCGCTGGCTGCCGCCGCATCTCCATGGTTTGTTCGCCACATCACCGCAACTCGGTTGGCAGTCTCATGATCGCCAGCCCGGGGAGATGGCCGGTTCGGGCTCCAACCCGACGCTGGTCAACAACGTCGAGACACTCTCGAACATCGCGCACATCCTGGCCAGGGGAGCGGCGTGGTTCCGTTCGATGGGGACGGCCGAGTCGCCTGGCACGATCGTGACCACCGTCGTCGGCGATGTCATCGCGCCCGATGTCGGCGAGGTCGAGATGGGGACGTCGTTGCGGGCCGTCATCGACGCCGTGGGCAGCGGCGTGGCACCGGGACGAACGGTGAAGGCGGTGTTCTCCGGAGTGGCGAACGCGGTGGTGATCGCCGTCGACCTCGACGTGCCGGTCAGCTACGAGGGGTTCCAGGCGATCGGTAGCGGGATGGGTTCGGCCGGGTTCATCGTCTACGACGACACTACGTGCATGGTCGACGCCGCCTACCGATTCTCCCGGTTTCTCTCCATCGAATCGTGTGGTCAGTGCCCGCCCTGCAAGCTCGGTTCGAGTGCGATCACCGAGCACCTCGAAAGGCTCGAGACCGGTGTCGGTGACGACCACGACCTCACGGTGATCGCCGGATGGTTGGAGCGCGTCACCGATGGCAACCGCTGCTACCTCGCGGTGGAAGAACAGGTAATGGTGACCAGCATCTTGCGCGCGTTCCCGCAAGAGTTCGCCGAGCACATCGAACTGCACCGGTGTCCGCGCCCGCGACGACTGCCGATCCCCAAGCTGGTCGACCTCGCCGACGGTCGAGCCGTCTACGACGAATCGTTCTGGCGCAAGCGACCCGACTGGACATACGCACCCGACGACGAAGCACCCGCTGAGGCAGCGCGGTGACATCGACACCAGATCTCCCCGTGAGCGCCACCGGGCTGGCCTCGTGACCAGATCCATCGACGGCGTCACGATGACGGCGCGACACGTAGGGTAGATCTGTGACTGGGCCGATGGACACTCTCGTCGAGCGGATGCGACAGCTACACGATGCCGGTTGGGTCGAGCAGTTTGCAGTCGATGATGGCGGGCTGCGCTGTGACAGCTGTGCCTGCTGGGCCGCCCCGGAGGACGTCGATGTGAACGAGGTGTACCGCTTCGAGGGCGACAGCGATCCCGGCGACGAGTCGATCCTGTTCGCGATCGCGATGCCCTGCGGTCATCGCGGCACCCTCCCCGCGTCCTACGGGCCGGACACGCCACCCGACGTCGCCGACGTCGTGACTCGACTTCGACTCGATCGCAGCTGACTCCCTCCACGCACCAACTTCGGGGACATGTCGGCCGACGGGGCCATCGGCGAGCCAACGGTGCAGGTCGGCGTGCTCGCGGCCGCCGGGCGGAGAGGCGAGTTGCTCGATCAACCAGATGTACCGAGTAAGGCGCACAGTAGAGTCAGTCGATTGTGGCAGTACAAACTCTTGCTCGGGAATCGAGAGAAAGCAGGTCTGCTCGTGGATGTCTGCGGGCACCGCCCGTCGCGGGTCTGTGAGGCCCACCCTTGAACGTCGAGGCGCTCATCGATATCGAGCAGATCAAGCAAGTCAAGGCCAGGTACTTCCGATTCGTCGACACCAAGCAGTGGGCAGAGCTCGCTGATCTCTTCACCGAGGACTGCGAGGTCCGATACGGGGAGACGGAACAAGACGCCTGGATCACGGGTCGAGTTGCATTGATCAGGCTGCTACAACGCGCCATCGGCGACGGCGTAACGGTCCACCACGGACATATGCCAGAGGTCACGCTCCAGTCGGAGACGACGGCGTCATTGGTCATCGCCATGTTCGACTACGTCGAGGCGCCCGGCGACCGACCGATCCGGTTGCGCGGTTACGGCCATTACCACGAGTCCTTGATCAAGTCCGACGACGGGCGGTGGCGGATTCGCCGCCTCCAGCTCACCCGACTGCGCGTCGATCCGCTATAGCTGGAGCTGCGATGGGCCTCGGCGTATGGGTCGACGTCGCCGGCCGCCGTGCGAAGTACGCCGGACATCTCGAGCGCGAGATCGGAAACCTATAGGTGTCAACGACGAACAGGAGCAACTCCCAGTGACCACGCTCTTCGATCTGACCGGCAAGGTGGCGGTGATCACCGGGTCCAGCAGGGGTATTGGCCGAGCCATCGCCGAGCGAATGGCGGAGCACGGCGCAAAGGTCGTCGTGTCGAGCCGAAAGGTGGATGCCTGCGAGGAGGTAGCGGCCGGGATCCGCGGGCGAGGCGGCGAAGCGATCGCTCGGGCTCGCCACGTCGGGCACCGCGACGATCTCGAGGCACTGTCCGGGCCACTGCGGGAGTTCGACGGACTCGTCCTCACGCACGAAGACCCCTCCGCCGATCCAGTCCGCATGACTGATCCCGCTCCCGAACTGGTAGCTGCCGCTGATGGTGAACCCGTCTCCACTCGGTACCGCGGTGCCTCGAGGAGCCAACATGCCCGCGACGATCGGGGGACCGTCCGCGAACATCCGATCCGCCGCACTCGCGGGCAAGAAACCGGCGGCATCCGCGCAAGAGTTGGCCATCAACGACCACCCATGGACCCGTCGGCGCGGCTCAACTCCTCGATCGCCTGCAAGCCGGTCACGATGTCGGCGCCGCCGCCGCCCAGATCCTCCGGAACCGTGATCCAGAACAGCTCCGCGTCGCGAAAGGCATCGATCACCATGCTGGTGAGGGAACCCGCCCGCTCGACTGACGCTGCCTGCTCCCTGATGAGAGGGCACAGCTCGCGCACGCGAGCCAACGCCTTGCTATTCGCCTCGGCTTGACTCGACACGTCGCCCTCCTGATACTCGATGGCTTGTTCGCTACTCACGGGGAAGCTCGCCGACTTCTTCGGCGGCCGTCAGCCGTGCGGTGGCCAGACTTGCGCCGACCGAAGCACCCGCCACGACCACGACCTTGTCGGCGAGTAGCCGTTGATCTCCCATGCATCCCTCATCGTGTCCGAGGTCGATCTGCTCTCACGCCGACACGATCCTGGAGAACTTCTACTCCGGTGATCACCGCTGCCGCAAAAGAGGTTACGATTTGTCTGCCATTGTGACAAGGGAGGTCCGGGATGACGGTACTGGAGAACAACATCGAGAACCCGACGGGGTGCCCGATCGCTCACTTCGACGAGGTGAACACGGGGAGCGCGCCAGCAGGGTGGCACTTCGACAACTTCGACCGCAAACGTGAAGAGGCACCCGTGCACACCGGTCTCGCCAACGGCCACCAATACTTCCTGGTGACCCGGATGGCTGACATCCGCAAGGCCTTCCAGACGGCCGAGGTGTTCTCGAACACTGCCGTCACACCGATGGACCCGAACCCGCAATACCGCTGGATCCCCGAAATGCTCGACGGGCGCGAGCACACCGCGTGGCGTCAGTTGACGGGCCCTTTCTTCTCGCCGGGCGCTGTTGCTGAATGGGAGCCGCGCGTCCGCCAGCGCTTCACGGAAGTGCTTGACGCGGTTGCGTCGAAGGGTTCGTGCGAGTTCGTCCACGAGGTCGCTCTACTCTTCCCGAACGTGATCTTCATGGACATCATGGGCCTCCCGCGCGAGGACGCCGATCTGTTCCAGCAGTGGGAGATCGACATCCTCCACAAGGAGTTCACCAGCACCGAAGGCCAGCAGCGCCAGATGAACGCGATGGTTGCCGTGATGGGCTACTTCAGTGAGCTCATCACAACCCGTCGGCAGGATCCGCGCGGAGATCTGCTGAGCGCGGCGCTCAGCTGGGAGATCGACGGCGCGCCGATTCCCCATCAGGACCTGCTCGACTTCTGCCTGCTGATGTTCATGGCGGGACTCGACACCGTCGCCGCGCAGTTGACGTACAGCTTCTGGCACCTGGCGACCCACAACGACGACCGCCACCGGATCGTTGCCGAACCCGACCTGATCCCCAGCGCGGTGGAAGAGTTCCTGCGCTACTACAGCTTCGTCACGCCCGGCCGCAAGGTGATGAGCGACACCGAGATCGCCGGGTGCCCGGTGAAGGCCGGACAGATGATCTACCTGCCGATCGTCGCCGCCAACCGGGATCCGCGTGAGTTCGAGAACCCCGACCAGGTGATCATCGACCGCCAGGCCAACCGCCACATCGCCTTCGGTGCCGGCCCGCACCGGTGCCTCGGCTCGCACCTCGCCCGCCAAGAACTACGGGTGGCGATGGAGATGTGGCACGAACGGATCCCCGAGTACCGGCTGGTGCCGGGCCAGGAGCTGCTCGAACACGGTGGACAGATCGGCATGAACAGCCTGCGCCTGGAATGGGACATCTGAGTCGACACTGACGGACACCACACGGCATCCGGCATCCGGCATCGATCGTTACGGTGAACCGCTCTGTTCACACACAACCACTGGAGGAGCACGCATGACACACCACACCGTCATGGCGCTCCACCACCGAACGGATCAACTCGTCGTGCGTCGCCAACGCATCAGCCATCACGCGCTCATCGAGCTGCCAACGCTCAGTCGACCCCTCGACATCGGTGAACAAAAACGTCACCGTGCCCGTTGGCCCGTTCGGCATACACCCCTCGCTCGACGGACAGTCTTCCATACCAAACCCAAGCCACCGGTACCCCTGACCGCCCCTGCGTGAGCGCTATGTGAGCGTCATGGGCGCAGGTCGATCGGACAGGCCGCGTTACTGAATGCGATGCAGCGCGAGGAACGCGTCGCCTTCGCGGTGTGCCGTCCGTTTGGTCTCTCGGTAGTCCCCGACGTCGTCGATGTGTGGCCATCTGGTGCGACGCGAGAACACACCAACCGGAGCCAACAAGATGCTTCCCATTGCGATCAGGACCCGGTCTGCCACAGCGGTGTCACCGGGAACCCCTTGACTTCCCGCTGCCCGAGATCTACTATCACTCATAGATAAACTATGAGTGATAGAGACACGCCGACCAACGAGAGGCAACCAGCGGCCTCGCCCGACCGGCGCGGCCAGCGCCACATGGCCAAACGCGCCCGGATCATCGATAATGCGTGGTCGCTGGCCCGACGCGATGGCCTCGCCGGCATCTCGTTGCGCGACCTCGCCGACAGCGTCGATCTCCGCCAGCCCTCGCTGTACGCGTACTTCGAGTCGAAGCTCGATCTCTATGACGCGATGTTCGAAGACGGTCAACAACAACTACTCGAACGTTGTCTGGAACGCGAACCGCTCG
>JANOTN010000013.1:0-1748 GCA_031416375.1 Ilumatobacteraceae bacterium | reverse complement strand
CGGGTGATCAACGAGTCAGCGCGACCGGCGTGACGTGTTCAGCGGCAGCCTTGGCGTGATAGCTCGACCGGGTCAGCGGACTCGCTTCGACGTGACCAATCCCGAGTGATTCGCCGATCAACTTCCAGCGATCGAACTCGTGCGGCTCAACCCAACGGGCAACCGGAAGATGATGCGATGTCGGCCTCAGGTATTGACCGATCGTCACGATGTCGCACCCGATTCCAGCGAGATCAGCGAGACAGCCGATCACCTCGTCGTCAGTTTCACCGACACCCACCATCAGGCTCGATTTGGTCACCAATCCGGCCGCTTTTGCATTCGCCAGCACCGAGAGGCTTCTGGCGTAACCGGCGGATGGTCGCACCGCCCGCTGCAGTCGGGCGACTGTTTCGAGATTGTGGTTCAACACGTCAGGGCGAACGTCGAACAGGATCTGGAGCGAGCCGAGGTCGCCTTTGGCGTCGGAGATCAAGGTCTCGACTCGACCGTACGGACGACGCACGCGCACTGCTTCAACGCACGCCGCAACGTGACCCATGCCGCCGTCATCAAGATCGTCGCGAGCGACCATCGTCAACACGGCATGATCGAGGCCCATCCGATCGACCGCTTCAGCGACACGTGATGGCTCATCGGCAGCAGGTGGTTCCGGGCGTCGGGTATCGACCAAACAGAATCCGCACGCCCGCGTGCACCGCTCACCCAACACCATCAACGTGGCGGTGCCGTCGGCCCAGCAGTCGGACAGATTTGGGCAGCCGGCATCCTCACAGACCGTGACCAAGCCCAGATCTCGTATCGTCTTCTTGAGGCGCATCACATCCGGGCCGTGCTGTACCTTCGGCCGTAACCAATCGGGTTTAGGCGACTCGATCGACAGCCGATCGGTGACACCGGCGGTCTCAAGCCGGGCATGCGATCGAGGTTGCACCGCGACTCGTTCACCAGGACCCTCGCCCCGCGAAAACGGGGTCAGATCCTCGGGCCGCTGGTGCCAGGCGACATCCTGACGCTCGACCGCGCAACCAGACCATCGTTCGGCGGCAAGTCGGGCGATGACGTCGACGACGCCCCGCATCGAAGCGTCGATGGATTCCTCAGCAAGCGACGTGACCGGCCGGTCGGCAATCCCACAGGCAACGATGTGCTCGCGCATAAACGTCATGTCAGTGGTGATGTTGAGGGCGAAGCCATGCATCGTTCGCCCGCCTGCCAGGCGCACGCCGATGGCGGCAATCTTGCGCGGGTTCGAACCAGTCGCGTCGACCCACACACCCGGATAGGTCGGGAGCCGACCAACATCAACGGCACCGAGTTCCGTCAACGTATCGATCAAGAGCTGCTCGACCGATCGCACATGTGCGAGCGACCCTTTCCCATTGGGGAGCGAAAGGATCGGATACCCGACGAGTTGGCCCGGCCCGTGATAGGTGATGTCGCCGCCACGTTTGACCGATACGAAATCAGCACCCACCGAAGCCGGGTCGCAGCGGAGATTCGTCGCCAGGTCAGCGTGGGCCCCGTAGGTGAACACGTGGTCGTGCTCAAGCAGCAGCAGATGCTGTTCACTGCCGTGCTCGAACAGGGCCTGCTGAACCGCCAATGCCTCGCGATACGGCACCCTCCCCAGCCAGCGAACCCGCAGGGGACTCGTCATGTCAGAGCTCGGCGCTCCAGTCGCGGGTTTCCAGAATCTCCTTGACCCGCTTGAGGAACCCGGCCGCATACGCACCGTCGAATGCCCG
>JANOTN010000012.1:0-2260 GCA_031416375.1 Ilumatobacteraceae bacterium | reverse complement strand
CGTTGGCGAGTCGGGTGTCGGTCGTGAGCAGGGCTGTCGCGCCGGTCATCTCGGCGAGGGCGACGTAGGTCGCGTCGTACGCGCTGAGATTGTGTCGGAGTGCCCATATTCTCGGTCGGAGCCAGTCGGCGGGGAACCGGGTCAGGGCCAGGCAGATGAAACCGTCCAAGGCGGATGTGCCTTGCTTGTCGGTCAGGATCTTCTGGGCGACGAGGCGCCGAAGGACGTTGGTCACTTCGCTGTCGATGAGGTGGGGAACGGCGAGTTCCTCGTCGCCGAGACGATCGGGGTCAAGGTCGTTGGCGACGAGTTCAACGATGACGCCGGCGTCGACGACTCTCAATCGCCGCGTCCCTCGTGCAACGCGGTGAGGATCGTGTCTCGATCGATATGGCCTCGAACCTTCGCCTGCGTTTGCCTGATCACGGCGGCGTTGGCGTGCACCGCCTGGGCGCGTTTGGCCAGGTGTTCCAGTTCGCGCAGCATGTATCGGGTCAGGGAGAGACCCTGGGCCTCGGCGGCGTCAGCCAAAGCATCGTGCACGTCGTCGGGCACGTCTCGGATCTGGATCACTCTGGACATGGTCGCCACGATATCACAACTGGGTGCACATTGCACCCACTGGGATGGTTGGACTGCTGTTCTGCTCTCTGTTGCGCTTCGGGTTCATGCGGTGCGTTGCTCGGCGTGCTCGATGTTGGAGGCGCGGTCTGCTTGGTCGCTGAGGTGGTCGACGGCGTGTTGGGCCTTGTTGGCGAGGATTCGGCGTGCGCAGGTGATGACGCGTTCGGTGGTGGTGCGGATGAGGTCGGTGTCGCCGTTGGACCAGTGGGCGAGGTAGGCGAAGCTGTAGTCGTCGCTGACGATGCCGACCGATGAGGATGTCGATTTGGGCGATCGCCGCGGCGCACTCGACCGAGACCTTGTCGAGCATCTGGCTTCGCATCTTTCCGCCACCACCATCCGCTGATCGGACGGTCTGAGATTCGGATCGACGGCTTGTGTTCGGTGCGGATCCGACGGGTGACGAGTGGGCGATCGTTCGTGCTGTGGACCGGACTTCGGTGAGGTGCTCGATCGACAGGAACTCCACCTGTCGAGTATGGCCTCACCTGACATCCAGGAGGCGATCCTGCTGCGTCGTCCGTGCCGCACTGTGTCGTCCGTGGTGCTCGCCGGAGCGGTAGAAATCCGGTAGATTGGCCCCATCTGAAGACCTCAGAAAGGACCATCTACGTGGTGTTATGTCTTGTGGAGCTGGGGGGAATCGAACTGCCCCGCGAGTGATCTCGTTGGCGCTGGTCAGAGGGAATCGTGCCTGCTCAGAGGCGATTTCTGAGTGACCGGCATTGTCCGCCAAAGTCCCCGAATCGCCCGCATTCCGCGCTCTCTCGCGACTTTTCGCGACTTTTCGCGACCGGCGCTCCGAGTCGACAGATGAGCCGTCGTCAGCCATAATCTCGATGGCGATCGGGTCCACCCTCGCTGACCTGACCGCCAGGACGCGGTTTGCTGGCGAGGAAGGCCAGCGGAGCGGCCGTGTCGGGCTCTGGTGCTGGTCGAGTCTTGCGGAACGACTTGCCGACTTCGAGCCCGGCGATGACGGTAACCGCGTACGAAATCGGCGCGGTCTCAAGGTCGGAACCGAGATCGCAGGGGTCGGCCCGAACTGGTCTGATGAAATCGCCGATCCACCGGCTGTAGCCAACGGGCGGGCTATCACCGACCCGGGCCGTGACTTCGAATTCATTGTCGCCGCATCGATCGGCCCCTGTCATCGCGAACAGCGACGATGCTTGGACCCACGGCTGGCAGCCACCGCGGTGGTGTTCTCGCGCGGTGCGGGAATCGTGCCGCTCGGGCCGCTCGAAGGTGGGGCGGGCTCTTCGGGGTCTGGCGCGCGAGCGAAGCCCGAGGCAGTTCGGGGAATATGATCGGGTCGGGCCGCTACCGCGAGAGCAACGATCCTACGTGCGCCGAACCCCATCGACACCTCCCGATTGCCGTCGACGCGACCCTCGTTCGTCTCCTGTTGCGCTGCATCCGTGGTCGCCGTCAGGCGGCCGCGCGGCCGTGGCGCCGCTGTTGGTCGAGCCGTTTTCTGATGGCCGAGCCAGGGTAGACACGTTCGGTTACGGGCGTGGTCGCCCAGTGTCTTGTCAGGCGATTCGTTCGAGAAGTTGGGTGATGACCAGTTCGGCTGCGGCGTCGATGTCGTACTCGAGCCGCTGGGTACTGACGAGCTGGTCGAGATCGTGCC
>JANOTN010000011.1:0-2572 GCA_031416375.1 Ilumatobacteraceae bacterium | reverse complement strand
GCTGCTCACCTCGTGGTCACCGCTCATCGTGATGGTCACGCCACCGTGATCGCCGAGGTCGCCGACATCACCGTCGGCACCAGCGTCGGGTTCGACCCCCGCGTCAGTTTCGGCGGATGCGGGAGCACCGGTTGTGGCGGCCGAATCGGGGTCGGGATCCGACACTGACGCGACGTCATCGCCGGAGCCACATCCGAGGCCAGCCAACGACAGCAACAGCGTTGTTACGATTGCTCGTCTCATCGTCACTCCTCTCGAGATTCAGTCCATGGTTCCGGCGTCGACACGAACACCGGTATTCGCTGCACATCATTCCAGATCGTCGGCTCGTTTGCCACTCATTCGAGCAACACGGCACCGCCATCCACCATGCATCTCGTTGGACCAGTATTCGATTCCCGAGCTCCGCGAATGTCCTCTGACCAGCTTCTGCTCGCGCCAGCGCGAAGACACCGACGCGCCCCCGAGAGCATCTGGCCAACCGGCGTCGAGCACAACGAGCCCGCGAACTGCGTCGGCCGACCGCTGCTCAATGGTTGGTCCGCCGCTGTCTCAGATCAGCACCGGTAACAGCCTCGGTGACGCTGTCGAGGCCCTCGGCACGGCCTCCAACGCGACCCGGCAGCGTCATGGCCACGACACCCCGAACGGCTGGCCCGGGATCGTCGCGCTCACCAACGGCCGCCTCCTCGCCCGCCGCTGGACCTGAACAGATCTACTTCAACGCGCCCACAACCACGCTCACGACACCATCGATCAACATCAAACACCCGCTGCCATCACCCCACAACGTGTCGCCGCCATCCCCAACGAGCGTGTCGGCCAACAACTGGCTCCGGTAGCTGGGCCTCGATGCTCCCATCGAGCGGCGTTCGACTGCGACGACCGGGCCACTCACGCGCTCAAAGTAGCGATATGGCTACGTAAGATGCGCCGTCGGCGTTCGTTTCCAACCCGGTGAGAGTCTATGGCTTTTCAGAACTAGCAGTATAGATAAGTTAAAACTTGTCTTTTATTGAGTCTTTGATAAGCTGTGATCTATGCAGAAGCAAGAACGCGCAGCACTCGCCAGGAGTGGACTCGATGCCCGCTTCCACGACCATGACATCTCGGCGTTCGCCGAGCGCCCGGCTCGGGGTTGGGTGCGAGCAATCCGCGACGCGCTCGGGATGAGCAGCCGCCAGCTTGCCGCACGGATCAACATCTCACAGCCAGCAGTCGCTCAACTCGAACGCTCTGAGGCAGACGGCGTCGTCCAACTCGACACGCTCCGTCGCGCCGCCGACGCCCTCGAGTGCGACCTCGTCTACGTGCTCGTACCTCGCGCCAGCCTCGACGAGATCGTCCGCAGCCGAGCCCGCACGGTCGCCCGAGCCGACATCGCCACCGTCGATCGAACGATGCGCCTCGAACAGCAAGGCCTCACACCCAACCAACTCGAACGGCGCATCGACAACTACGCCACAAAACTGATCACCACCGGCCGCCTTTGGGACGAGCCGGGGCATCCGTGACGACCCGACTCCCAGGCGACGACGCGGCCGGAGCCACCCCGCTCACCGATGACGACATCGACGGGCTGATCCCCACCTTCGTCGCCACACGCGCCGATCTCAACCTGGCCGAACAGGCCAACATCGAGACAGCAACGCTGTGGGCATTCGGGCGGCGGCGGGTGGCCGGCACGGACCGGCTGCTGACCATCGACTTCGCCGATCGAGTTCACCGGCGGATGTTCGGCGACGTATGGCGATGGGCTGGCCAACACAGGACACGAATGACCAACATCGGCGTCGAACCTCACCAGATCACCACCCAAATGAAACTGCTCCTCGACGATGCTCGGTACTGGCACGACCACAGCACCTACGAACCGGCCGAGCGCGCGGTGCGACTCCACCATCGCCTTGTCTTTGTCCACCCATACCGCAACGGCAACGGCCGACACGCCCGATTGATGGCCGACCTCTACCTCCACCTCAGCGGAGAGCCCAGACTGACATGGGGCACAGGCGAGAACATCGAGACCGACAGCACCGCCCGAGGCAACTACATCACCGCGCTCCAAGCCGCCGACCGCGGCGACATCGCACCACTTCGGGACTTCGCCCAACGATGACCATTCGTTGTCATCGCGGACGCGGACAGCCGGGAGCGAAAGTCGCGAAAAGTCGCGGAAGAGCGCGGAATGCGGGCGATTCGGGGACCTTGGCGGACACTGCCGGTCACTCGCAAATCACCTCTGAGCAGGCCGTTATGCCCTTTGACCTGCGACGATGAAGTCAGCCGCGTGGCCGTTCGATTCCCCCCAGCTCCACAAGACATAACACCACGTAGATGGTCCTTTCTGAGGTCTTCAGACAGGCCCAATCTACCGGATCTCTACCGCTCCGCCGAGCTGGACGCGCTGCGGACACGCGCTGCGGACATGTGTATGGCGTATGCGACTGAGTCCAGTTGCCACTGTGTGTGGGATTCAGGCGGTCAGGGTGTCGTAGGGGTGGGGGTCGGTGTTGACCGCTTGTTGGAGGAGTCGGTAGAACAGCAGTCCTCGTGATCGGCTGGTGCGCCG
>JANOTN010000010.1:0-2875 GCA_031416375.1 Ilumatobacteraceae bacterium | reverse complement strand
CGCAAAATCTTGCTTGCCGGGTCGGAACGTATCGTTGGTGGTGTCGTCGCTCGGATGCTGCTCGGCCTACGCGTCGGCGACCCGAACGACGAAGTACTCGGCGCCTGGTTAGCAAAAGAATCAGTTCGAGACGTGTTCTTGACCGACAACCCCGACCAGGCGGCGCTGCTGCTCGACAAGACGATCACCGGCTGCAAAGCCGACCCGGTGGCCGAGATCCGTTCGCTCGGCGAGACGCTCGCCCGATGGCGAACCGAGATTCTCGCCCACCACACCACGGGCGCATCGAACGGGCCGACTGAAGGCCTGATTATCTGGAGCGGGTAGGGGGCCGTCGTCGATGTGGCTGACGAGGGTTCGGGTGGCGGTGGGGACGCGTTCTCTGGAGGGCGTTTCTGTTGTTCATGATGTGTTCGTCTCGATGGGGTAGCTCCCGGGGTGGTTGGCGTTCACACTGCTGTTGTGAAGGTGCAGCGTGTGATCGTGCCGGTGACGGGTGCCGAGTCTTGGACGGTCGTGGATGATGTATGGGGGGTGATTGCTCCGGTTGAGCGCTATTTGGCTCATTTGGCCGGGATCGAGCGGTCACCGAACACGGTGCGTGCCTACGCCCATGGTTTGCGGTTGTGGTTCGAGTTCCTCGAGCTGCGCGGTCTGGTCTGGGACAGCGTCGGTGTCGAGGATGTGTCACGGTTTGTGGCTTGGCTGCGTGCGCCGGCGGACAATGTGATCGTGCTCGACGACACCGCTGCTGTCCGCAGCGCGGCGACGGTCAACCGGCATCTGGCTGCATTGTTCGGGTTCTACGATTTCCATGCCCGTTCCGGGGTGGGCGTGGCAGCGGATTTGGTGGCGTGGCGGCGTGTGTCGAGGGGTTCCCTACAAGCCGTTCTTGCATCACGTCACCCGGGGCCGCCCGATCGCCACTCGGCCGGTGATACTGCGGGTGCCGCGTCGGTTGCCGGTGACGTTGAGCGTGGAGGAGATCGCCCAGATCTTGGCGGCTTGTGAGCGTCTTCGTGACCGGTTCCTGTTGGCGTTGTTGGCCGAGACCGGGATGCGGATCGGTCAAGCGCTCGGGTTGCGTCATGAGGATTTCGTGTGCCGCGAGCGGCGGGTGGCGATCGTACCTCGCGGCGATAACGCCAACGGTGCCCGGGCCAAGTGCTCCTCGTCGTCGGTGGTGCCGGTGTCGGCGCCGTTGGTGCGGCTCTACAGCGACTACATGCACAGCGAGTACGGCAATCTCGATTCCGACTACGTGTTCGTCAACTTGTGGTCGGCGCCGGTGGGTCGCCCGCTGCGTTACGAAGCGGTCGCCAAGCTCGTCGTTCGACTCCGTGCCCGCACCGGCATCGAGTTCAGCGCCCACATCCTGCGCCACAGCCGAGCGACCGAACTGATCCGCAGCGGCGTGCCGATCGAGATCGTCTCCAAACTGTTGACGCACCGGTCGGTGACCACGACCAGCGCCGCCTACGTGCATCTCGACGTCGAGGATCTCCGCGCCGAATTGGTCCGCGTCGGCGCATGGGCAGGTGAGCGGTGCTGAACGCTGTCGCAATCCCCGACACCAGCCGGGGTGAGCAGTTGGCGGCATTGTCCGCCGCGGTCCGCCCCGAATTCGCCGGTGAGGTCATCCGGATCGATCCCGATGATCCGGTGTTCGGTCGGGGTTGCTGCGCGGTCGCGGGATGTGAGCGGACGTCGTGGGCTCGTGAGATGTGTGCCGCCCATCACCAACGTTGGTGCCAGCATGGCAAGCCTGCGGTCGACCAGTTCCGGGCCACCACCGGCCCCATCGCCGCGCGTGCCGGTTCGGAGATGGTTGACGCCTTCGACCTGTCCGCGCTGGCTGATCAACCGCGGCTCGAAGTCGCCTACATCTTGCAGTGTCGCCACGACGACCGGAGCGTGCGGGTTCCACCATCAACGATCCGCCATCTCGTCGGGCTCCTCGCTGACAGCGGCGTTGCATCACTGCTCGACCGGCCGATCGACGTCTGGCTCGACGCCGTCCGGGCCCGAGGCTTGAAGGACCCGACACGCACGATCGCACTCTTGCGCTACGCCCAGCGCCGCCTCAGCGACCTCGCCGGGATCGATCTCGCCGCCGAATACGCCAGTGACATCTGGGTCGCCGCGCGACTCGGGATCCGGGTCTGTCGGACACCGAACCAGATCCGCTTCGACGCCATCGCCCAGCCGTGGCTACGGGCCGCCGTGAAGCGTTGGGCGCGGCTCCGGCTCGGGTCCGGCAAAACCTTCGGCACTGTCCATGTCGACGCCCGAGCGATGCTGTGGTTCAGCCGATTCCTCGCGCAACGAGACACCGACACGAACGCGGCCGCGATCACCCGCGACGCCCTCGAGCGCTACCTGGTCTGGCTCACCGCCTCACATCTGGTCGCGCACACCACCAGCACCTACATCACGTGTCTGCGCAGCTTCCTCGACGCCTGCCGCCGCCACGACTGGCTGCCCGGCCTGGCGGCGACCGCCGCTGTCTACAACGACGACCTGCCCCGCCGCCCCCGGCCGCTGCCGCGTTTCATCGCCGAGTTCGTCATGAGCCAACTCGAACACCCCGACAACCTCGCAGCCCTGCCCGATGCCACAACCCGCGCGCTTGTCGTGGTCCTCATCGAGACCGGCCTACGCGCCAACGACGCCTGCGTGCTGGCGTTCAACCCGATCATCGACGACAGTGCCGGCTGGCCATGCCTGCGCTACTTCAACGCCAAGATGGCCGCCGAGCAACTCGTCCCGCTCAGCGCCCTCGCCGCCGACACAATCCGAGCTCAGCAGAGCGACCTACGACGCCGCTGGCCTGACGGGCCGCGGGTGTTGTTCCCGGCAGCCCACTCGAACCCCG
>JANOTN010000009.1:0-17726 GCA_031416375.1 Ilumatobacteraceae bacterium | reverse complement strand
GATCACCACTGGGAGAGCCGTGAGCGACGATTTCGACGACATCGATCTGGCGTTGCTGCCTGACGACGAACTCGTCAAGCAGATGCATGACGATCTCTACGATGGACTCGCCGCCGAAGTTCTCGAAGGCACCACGATTCTGCTCGACCGCGGCTGGGGCCCAGACAAGGTGCTCAACGTCGCCCTGGTCGAGGGGATGCGGATCGTCGGTATCGACTTCCGTGACGGCATCTTGTTTGTTCCTGAGGTGCTGCTCGCCGCCAACGCGATGAAGGGTGGGATGGCGATCCTGCGCCCGCTGCTCGCAGAGACTGGTGCCGAATCGGTCGGCAAAGTCGTGATTGGAACCGTCAAGGGCGACATCCACGACATCGGTAAGAACCTCGTGGCGATGATGTTGGAGGGTGCCGGTTTCGAGGTGATTGACCTCGGCATCAACTGCGATGTCGACAAGTACCTCAAGGCACTCGATGAGCACCAGCCCGACATCCTCGGCATGTCGGCGCTGCTGACGACGACGATGCCGTACATGAAGGTCGTGATCGACACGCTCGATCAGAAGGATCTGCGCAACAAGTACATCGTGCTGTGCGGTGGTGCACCACTCAACGAAGAGTTTGGGCACGCGATCGGTGCCGACGCCTATTGCCGCGACGCCGCTGTTGCCGCCGAGACGGCGAAGGAACTCGTCAGCGCCCGTCGTCTCCGCACCGCTGAACCTGCTGGGCCGTCGGTCGCGTGAGCAAGCCGCTCGTGCTGGCGTGTGGGGCGCTGGTTCGCGAGTTGCGAGCTGTGCTAACGCAGGAGGGTCTCACCGATTCAGTCGAGGTCGACTACCTCCCGGCACCGCTCCACAACCGACCGGACCGAATCGTTCCGGCGATTGCCGAACGACTTGCTTCAGTGGCTGCTGACCGCCCGGTGTTTCTTGGTTACGCCGACTGCGGAACTGGCGGTCTGCTCGATGCCTTCATCGACTCCAGCGAGCATCAGATCACCCGACTCCCGGGGGCGCACTGTTACGAATTCTTCGCCGGCTCCGAGCGTTTCTTCGAACTCCACGAGCAAGAGCTAGGCACGTTATACCTCACCGATTTCCTCGCCAAGCATTTCGACGCCCTTATCTGGCAAGCCTTCGGGATCGATCGTCATCCTGAGCTGAAGGCGATCTATTTCGCCAATTACAAGCGTGTCGTGTTGCTCTCGCAAAGTGGCGACTCAGTTGTGCTTGCGGCCGCGCAGGCGGCAGCGCAGCGTCTGGAACTCACCTTCGAGCATGTGCCGACTGGCTTGGAACCATTCGCCGTTCCGATCCGCCTCGCGCTCAAGACGGTGGCGTGATGGCGCGCCGCGGATCATCTGGGGGGCCAGAGGTCGTCACGATCTATTGGCGCGACATTCCTGCTCAGGTGAACGGCCAGTCGGGCCGAGACCGGCATCAGGTCGTACTCTCCGGCAAGTTTCAGCGGGCCGTCGACCGTGCCAAACGCAAGGCCAAGATCTACACGGCCGAGCAAGACATTGCCCAGTGGCGGCGCACGAGCATGCCGTGTGACGTCGATTTTTCCGCCGCCGCCGAGGCGGAAGCAGCTCGACTGGAACACGACTACACCCGCGAGTACCTCGGCATCCTCGCCTTTTCAGGTGGATTTGCTGTCGACATCGTGGCCGGTTCCGAGGTCGATCGGGCGGAGCTACTGGCGCTCGAAGAACTCGACGAGGACGAAGAACGCGAGCAAACGCTCGCAGAATTGGACACGAACCAGTGACGGAAACTCGGATTAGTTCGGCGACTCGCGAGGTTGTGATCGGGTTCGATCGACCGTTTGTGATGATCGGGGAGCGGATCAACCCGACGGGCCGCAAGTTGCTTGCCGAGGAGATGAAGAACGGTGACTTCAGTCGAGTCGAAGCCGACGCCCTCGCCCAGGTACTTGCAGGCGCTCACATGCTCGACGTCAACGCCGGGATTCCACTCGCCGATGAACCGGCGATGCTTGCCCGCGCCGTGCAACTTGTGCAGGCCGTCACTGATGTTCCGTTGTCGATCGACTCATCGATCATCGAAGCGCTCGAAGCCGGCTTGGCCGTGTATCAGGGCAAGCCGCTCGT
The DNA here is from genome assembly GCA_031416375.1 of Ilumatobacteraceae bacterium. GTDB lineage: Bacteria > Actinomycetota > Acidimicrobiia > Acidimicrobiales > Ilumatobacteraceae > Ilumatobacter. Next base: position 15,614 of record JANOTN010000009.1, on the reverse strand, counting down.
CAACTCGGTCACGGGCGAGGTCGAGCAGATGGAACGTGTGCTCCCGCTGGTCGCCAAGTACGGTGCCGCAGTCGTGGCGATTTCCAACGACGAGACCGGAATCTCGATGGACCCCGACGTGCGCTACGCCGTCGCCAAGAAGATCGTCGAACGAGCCGCCGATTACGGAATCCCGGCAAGCGACATCGTGGTCGACCCGCTCGTGATGCCGATCGGGGCTCTCGGTCAGGCCGGCCGGCAGGCGTTTCGGCTGATTCGCCGATTGCGCGAAGAACTCAAGGTCAACACCACGTGCGGAGCATCCAATGTCAGCTTTGGTTTACCAAACCGTCACAACATCACGGGCACATTCCTGGCGATGGCGATCGCTTCCGGGATGACGTCGGCAATCATGAACCCGATGCACCCCGAGGTGAAGTCGGCCGTGATGGCCGCTGACGTGCTGGCTGGAAACGACCGTGACTGTGCTGCCTGGATTCGGGCCAATCGTGACCCGAACGCGCCTGCTGGGGTAGGCGCTCGCGGCGACCGCGAGGGTCGCCGTCGGCGTCGGCCAACGGAGTGATTGATCGTCGATGGGCGATCACCGCATCGTCTTCACGCCGTCGGGTCTGAGCGGCACGGTCGAACACGGCACGACCGTGCTCGAAGCGGCGCGGGTACTCGGGGTCGATCTCGACACGGTGTGTGGAGGGCGCGGCATCTGCGGTCGCTGCCAGGTCGAGCCCGCTGTTGGTTCGTTTGCGAAATGGGGGCTCACCGTTTTATTGGATGCGCTCGGTGAGCGTGCCCTGATCGAGACTGACTACCACGGCAGTCGACCGCTCGTGAACGGGTACCGGCTCGGCTGTGCTGCACAGGTGTGTGGCGATGTTGTGGTCGACGTGCCAGCCTCGAGTCAGCGGCATCGTCAGGTCATTCGCAAGGATCTCGACCTGCCACCGATCACCGTCGATCCGTCGTTCACGCTGTGGTATGTCGAAGTCCCCAAGCCCGAACTCGGTGACGATTTTGGTGGCGATACGGTCACGGCCGCCGGCGCCATCGGGAAGGCCGTTTCCGAGCAGCACGGTCGTACAGAACCATCCGCTCCGTTCGCCGTGTTGGCGGCGCTTCAGCCTGCGCTTGATCGCGGCGATGGTGCGGTCACGGTCGCCATCGATGAGGCAGACCAACTCGTTGCCGTGTGGCCCGGTTTCGTCGACGCTGCGTATGGCATTGCTGTCGACATCGGATCGACAACGATCGCCGGGCACCTGTGTGACCTGTCGACGGGTGAGGTGCTGGCGAGCGCCGGTCGGATGAACCCGCAGATTCGCTTCGGCGAAGATCTGATGAGTCGCGTGTCGTACGTGATGATGAACCCCGGCGGCGAACGGCAACTGACGGCGTCGGTCCGAGGGGCGCTCGACCAACTGATTGGCGAGCTCGTCGGTGCCGCTGCGACAACACGCGACCGCGTGCTCGAAGTCGTGCTGGTCGGCAACCCGATCATGCACCACATACTGCTCGGGATCGACCCGACCCCGCTCGGACAGGCACCGTTCACGTTGGCAACCAACCGCCGGGTGATCACCACAGCGAGCGAGCTCGAACTGTCACTTCCGAACGCTCGTTGCTACGTCGGTCCGTGTATCGCCGGCCATGTCGGGGCCGACACCGCTGCGGCGATCCTGGCCGAAGGCCCGCACCGATCCGTTGGTATGCAATTGCTGGTCGACATTGGCACCAACGCAGAGATCGTGTTTGGTGACTCGACCAGACAATTCGCCGCCTCGAGTCCGACCGGTCCGGCCTTCGAGGGTGCCCAGATCTCCAGCGGTCAACGGGCGACGACGGGGGCGATTGAAGGCGTCCGGATCGACGTCGAGACGTTGGAGCCGCGTCTCAAGGTGATCGGCGTCGGCCCATGGTCTGACGAGCCAGGATTCGACGAGGCACTCGACACGATCACGATCTCCGGTATCTGCGGGTCAGGCATCATCGACGTCGTCGCCGAAATGTTTCTCGCCGGGATCATCGATCGCGAAGGTGTGATCCGTGGCGAGCTTGCCGAACGCACATCACGTGTGATCGCCGATGGCCGGACGTTCAGCTACGTGCTGCGTGGTGACCTGGGTGGTGACGTCGATAGTGGAGACAGAATTGCCGTCACGCAGAACGACATCCGGGCGATCCAACTTGCCAAGGCGGCCCTCCGAGCCGGGATCGATCTGCTCGTTGAACACGCTGGCAACCCGCCGATCAGCGAGATCCGCCTCGCCGGTGCGTTCGGTGCGCACATTGACCCTCTGCACGCGATGGTGCTCGGTCTCGTCCCCGATTGCCAACTTGATCACATCAAGGCGGTCGGCAACGCTGCCGGGACCGGTGCCGTTCAAGCGCTGCTCTCCCGCAGCCTTCGGGCCGAGATGGAACAGGCCGTGTGCGATGTTGTCAAGATCGAGACCGCTACCGAACCTCGATTCCAGGAGTTGTTCGTCGCCGCCATGGCGATGCCACACGCCACCGCCGAGATGCCCTACCTGGCGGCACTGGTCACGCTTCCGCCGCCCGTTGAACGATCAGAAGATGGTGGCCGTACCCGTCGCCGCCGAACAGGAACTAGCAGACCAGGAGCAACCGAATGACAGAGCACGACGAAACCCGCCGCGGTCGCTCCGGAGGCCGTGACGGTCGCCGCACGCTGCGTGCCAACACGGCAACGATCGCCGACACCTACCTGACGCGGACGATGAAGCCGTTCGAGATTCTCTCCGACGAAGGTCTCGAAATTCTCGAACACAACGCCGACACGATCCTCGAAGAAGTAGGGGTCGAGGTCCGCGACTACCCGTCGGCGATCGAGCGCTATCGCGACGCCGGGGCCGACGTCACGGGCACGCGGGTGCGTTTCCCGAGGGGCATGTGCCGCAGCATCGTGCAGGCCTCGGCACCGACGACCTACATCCAGCACGGCCGTAACCCGGAACGCAATGTGCAGATCGGCGGCGACGCCACGGTGTTCGCTCCGAACTATGGCTCACCATTTGTGCACGATCTTGACAACGGTCGGCGTTACGCCACACTGGCTGACTTCGAGAACTTCGTCAAGCTGGCGTACATGTCGCCGTACCTGCATCACAGCGGCGGCACGGTCTGCGAGCCGGTCGACGTGCCGGTCAGCAAGCGCCACCTCGACATGGTGTATTCGCACCTCAAGTACAGCGACAAGCCGTTCATGGGTTCGGTAACGGCGGGGGAGCGGGCTGCCGATTCGGTCGAGTTGGCGCGGATCGGGTTTGGAGGCGACCTCCAGGACCGAACGGTCATGACGAGTCTGATCAACGCCTCGTCGCCGCTCGTCTGGGACGCCACGATGCTCGCCGCCGCAGAGGTCTACGCCCTCAACAATCAGGCAACGATCATCACGCCGTTCATCCTCGCCGGAGCGATGTCGCCGGTCACGTCGGCTGGCGTCGCCGCGCAAACGCTTGCTGAGGCACTCGCCGGGATGGCGTTCACGCAACTCGTTCGGCCCGGCGCGCCGGTGGTCTTCGGATCATTCGCCAGCTCGGTATCGATGCAGACCGGGGCACCCACGTTCGGTACGCCCGAGCCTGCGATCGTGCTCTATACATGCGCCGCTCTGGCGCGTCGACTTGGTGTGCCGTTCCGATCTGGTGGCTCGTTGTGCGCTTCGAAATTGCCCGACGCACAGGCCGCCTATGAGAGCGCGGCAACGTTGCAGCCGACAGTGCTCGGCGGTGTCAACTTCGTGCTCCATGCGGCCGGTTGGCTCGAAGGTGGGCTGGCGATCGGGTACGAGAAGTTTGTGCTCGACAACGATCAACTGGGGATGATGGCGACGTTCGTGAAGGGCCTCGATATGTCGGAAAACGGGCAGGCGCTCGATGCCATTCGTGACAATCCGCCGGGGAACCATTGTCTCGGAACAGCGCACACGCTCGCCAATTTCGAGACCGCGTTCTACCGCTCGACGGTCGCTGACAACAACAGCTACGAGCAATGGTCGGAAGAGGGCAGCCTCGACGCCGCTCAACGTGCGAATCGAATCTGGAAAGAGCAACTCGCCGCGTACGTTGCGCCGCCGCTCGATGACGCCATCGACGAAGCGTTGAAAGACTTTATCGCCCGCCGTAAGGCCGAACTCCCCGACAGTTTCGCGTGATGTTACAAACGGTGTCTGACACCAGTTGTAACAACTGGAAGGTTGATTCTTGATGTGGTCGGTTTTGAAAGAGTGTTGGCCGATCGGGTCTTCGGGTCGGGCGTCGTCGCCGGCTATGCGGGCTTTCGTGTCGAATCTGAATTACGAGATCGTGCCGATGAAATCGATTGAGCAGGCGATCGTTGACCTCCCGCCAGGCGCGCATGTGTCGATCACGTGCTCACCGGCCAAAGGCATCGCCGTCACGCTGGAGTACGCGTTGCGTCTGTTGGAACTCGGTCATCATCCGATCCCGCACATTGCCGCCCGCCTGGTTGAAAGCCCCGATCATGCCGCCGAGATCGCCACCTGGCTGCGTCACAACGGTGTGCGTGAGGTGTTCGTGATCGCTGGCGATGAGTCGGAGCCATCCGGTCCGTATGACGGTGCGCTCCCGTTTATGCGTTATCTCCTGAGCCATGATTCTGGTGTCGAGCGGGTCGGTTTCGCCGCTTACCCCGACGGCAACCCACTGATCGACCCAGCGGTCGTGACCGAGCAACTCCACGCCAAGCAGGCATTGCTGGCGGAGTTCGGTGTCGCCGGATGGGTGTCGACCCAGATGTGTTTCGACGAAGATCAAATCCGCAGTTGGCTGAGCGCAGAACGGGCAAAGGGGTTCGTGCTTCCTGTCCGACTCGGGGTTCCTGGCGTGGTAGACCGAGCACGGCTGATGATGATGGGAACCAGGCTTGGGATTGGCACGTCGTTGCGGTTTCTCTCGAAGAACCGCTCGACCGTCATGAAGCTGTTGTCCCCCGGCGGATACGACCCGACCGACATGGTCGTGGCGTTCGCCGATGACGCTGAGGAACTCGGCATCGAAGCTCTCCACTCGTTCACATTCAACGCCGTCGCCGACACGAAGGCATGGCAGCAGGCGATCATCAATGCTTGAGGTTGAACGTTTGGTGTCAGACACCAAACGTTCGGATGCGGTCGTGATCGGGGCGGGAGTGATCGGTTCGTCGGTAGCGCTGGAGTTGGCGCGCGGTGGACGTTCGGTGGTCGTGGTCGACAAGGGGACGGGTCCGGGTGCCGGTTCGACGAGCGCTTCGTCGGCGATTATCCGCTACAGCTACTCGACTCGTGACGCGATCCTGACTGCGTGGGAAGCGGCGCAGATGTGGTTCGACTGGGAGGCGCATCTGGGCACCGTCGATCCTGACGGTATGTGTCGGTTCATCGAAACCGGCAACCTGATCTTCCGCACGACCGGCTACGACGGCTCGGCGATCACGCCACTGTGGGACGAGTTCAAGATCCCCTACGAAGACCTCTCGCCAGCTGCGCTGCGTGAACGTTTCCCAGTGCTCGACATCGGGAAGTACTACCCGCCGAAACGGATCGACGATCCGGCGTTCGGCAAAGACGCCGACGGTGAATTGAGTGCGCTCTACAACCCGAACAGCGGATTCATCGACGACCCGATGTTGGCCGCCAAGAATCTCGCCTTCGCCGCCAAACAGCACGGTGCCGAGTTCCGTTTCCACAGTCAGGTGGTGTCGATCGATCGAGACAGCACGAGCGGCGTGGTCGGCGGCGCGGTCAGCGGTGTCACGCTGGCGTCGGGAGCAACGATTGAAGCGCCCGTCGTGGTGAACGTCGGCGGCCCTCACGCCAGCCTGATCAACCGACTGGCAGGCGTCACCGATGACATGACGATCGGTCACCGCGCACTTCGCCAGGAAGTGTTCGCCGCTCCAGCGCCCGTCGGCCTCCGGCTCGAGGACGGTGCTCCGCTCGTCGCAGACCTCGACATTGGTCAGTACTTTCGTCCGCAGCCCGGTGGCATGTTGATGATCGGCTGCACCGAGCCCGAGTGCGACGAAATGCACTGGGTCGATGACCCGGACACGAACTCCGAGTTTCCAACCGTTGAGGTGTGGGAGACATACATGCTGAGGATGGCGCGCCGCGTGCCCGACTTCGGAGTGCCGAATCAGCCAGTCGGTTTGGCGGCGCTGTATGACGCATCCGATGATTGGGTGCCGATCTACGACAAGTCGTCACTGCACGGATACTTCATGGCGTGCGGTACGAGCGGCAATCAATTCAAGAACGCCCCGCTGGCCGGCCAGTACATGCGAGCGATCATCGACGCCACGATGAGCGGTCATGATCACGACGCCGACCCGATCCAGTTTCGCGGTGCGCACACGGGCGAGCTGGTCAATCTCGGTGCCTTTTCCAGGCGTCGAGAGAAGTCCGTCACCTCCGGCACCGTGATGGGCTGATTGTTGGAAGGGTGGCAACAATTGCGCAGAATTCGCCACTGGACGCCGTCGTCGCCGCTGCGTGTTAACGGCGAGTGGGCACCGACGGTTCGTGGAGGGCGAGCACAGGGAGGTAGTCATCGACGGTCAACGCCACGAAGTTGGTGATATGAAGCGCCGCCTTGGCCGTGTCGAGGATCGGGTCGGCGATTGCGGCTTCGAGCGCCGCACGCAGTTCGGCGATTCGGTCGGGGCCAAGCGTGCGACGGGCGGTGATCGCTGGAGTCGGGATCAACGGGCCGCGTCCAACTGGATGCAACCCGCCGAGTAGCTCTGGCTCTTGCTGGGTGATGAACGCGAGTGTCCACGCATCGATACAGGCAAGGTCGGCTTCACGGCGCACCAGGCGACGCACGCTCTCGTAATGAGCGCTGGTGAACGTCACCTCGCCGGGCCAGGTGCCGGTCGACCCGACAGTTGCGTTGAGCAAGCTGATCCAACCGGACAAACTGTCGGCGCTGTTCGCGACGGCATGCGTGTCGGCCGAAATCAGTTCGGCCAGCGTCATCTCGTGCGGACTCAACAGAACACTTTGATAGCGAGCGTCTGGCGTCGCCCTGTTGATATCAAGTGAGAAGGCGCCGACCACATCGAGATGGTGCTGGTGCATTGCCACGTATGGCAGGCCGCACACGTGTGTAACGAGGCACTCCGGGTCGTCCCAACGAGCACGAACGTCGCCTGATCGAGTCAATCTGGGCGGAGTCCAAGGGGCACGTTCGTGCACAGAGGCCCACAGTGCATCCCAGGCCCAGGCGACCGACTCGAACGGGTACATTCCGAACTCAACGTGATCGCCGCCTCGACCGCCCATGAATGATTGATCCTAAGCGACCGGGGTTGACTCAGGCGCTGCTGGGGTTGGCGTCAACGTTCTACCAGCACTCGGTGCGGTTCGAATCCGCGTCACCCCGACGGCTGCAACGAGGCAAAACACCCCGGCGATCACGAACGCGCTCTTGTAGCGGCCTGTCCAATCGTGCAGCGCGCGCGGGCGCTGCACGACGCGGCTGGACGAAATGTCGACTTGATCCGGGTTTAACGGATCAGGTTCGGCGGCGGCGGATTTCGGCGGTGATCGCCGGGACGACTTGGTGGAGATCGCCGATCACGGCGTAGCCGGCTTTCGTGACCATGTTGGCTTCGCGGTCGGTGTTGATGGCGATGATGTTCTTGCTCGCCATCGCTCCGACCCAGTGCTGAATTGCGCCAGAAATGCCGCAGGCGAAATACACGTCGGGGGCAATCCGGGTGCCGGTCTGACCTACCTGGTCGGTGTGGTTGCGCCATCCGTTGTTGGTGACAGCCCGCGAGCAGCCAACGACACCACCGAGCTCGGTGGCGAGTTCTTGGAGCGGACCGAACCCTTCTGGTGACCCGACGCCCCGACCACCTCCGACAACGACTGTCGATGTCGACAACGTGACGCCGGCTTGGCGCTCGACTCGACCACGCACGACGGAGCGGGAAAGCGACGGATCGAGTGACACAGCGAGCGGTGCAGGGTTGGCGGAACCCTGCACCGCTGCCGGTTCGGCATCCACCGAATGGTGGGCGATCGTGACGAGCTTGATCTTAGCTGTGAGGGAGGCGTCCTCCAGGAGTGACCCACCCCACCGGACGCGGGTCGTCTCGAAGGTGTCGCCGGGACGCAACGACAGGCAGTTGGCGGCGAACGGCAGGTCGAGCCGTGCGGCGGCCTGAGCGATGACTTCGTTGCCGCGATCGGTTCCACACGCCAGCACGATCGTGGGCGTCAGCGCCCGAACCGCTTGTGCGACGACTTCACCCCATGCCTCGGGTCCGTAGTCGCTGAGTAACTCGTCGTGGACCTGATGAACCTTCCCCGCGCCGTACGCGGCGAGTTCGTCCGCCAAATGGTCAGCAGACTCGCCAACCGTGAGCGCCTCGACGACACCGAGCGAGCGCGCAGCCGTGAGCGCTTCGAGCGATGCCGCCGACAGCGCGCCCCGGTCGTGTTCTACAACCACAAGAATCACAGCGTCACCATCCCGGTTGCGGGGTTTGGGTTGGGGGCGGCATCACAGGACACCGATTGCTTCGAGCACGTCGACAACTGCGGAGGCAGCATCTGGACCGGTACCGAGGATGATCGTTTCGGACTTCTTCTCTGGTGGGCGTTGCAGCACCAGCTTGCGGAGACCACCTGGTTCGGCGAGGGGAACGATCGACTCGACTCCAGCCTTCTTCGAGGCGAGCCGACCCTTCATTGTTGGATACCGAGGAAGGTTGATGCCTTCCTTCACGCCAACAACGGCGGGCATCGGCAGCTCGTAGGTTTCGCGTCCGGAATCTGACTCGCGTTCGACGTGGGCGACGCCATTGGCGATCGACAGTGCCTTGCCGCCGTTGACCATTGGCCGACTCAATCCGTAGGCGACTCGGACGCCAACCTGGAAGCCGCCGGAGTCGGCTGATTCGTTGCCGAACAGGATCAGATCGAACTCGCCACCGGATGATTCCAGTTCGCCGACCGCCGAGGCGATTGCCTGGGCGGTGCGCTGAGGGTCCCATTCGCCGTCGGTAGTGGGCAGCAACACGGCTGCCGTCATGCCGACGCTGACCGCGTACCGGAGTTGTTCCTCGGCTTCGGCAGGGCCGAGCGTGAGCACCGTTGCCTCGCCGCCGTGAAGTTCGATCAGTTGGGCCGCTGCTTCGACGGCGCACTCCTCGTGAGGGCTGATCGTGAAGGCAAGGTGGCTGGAGTCGACCTCTTGTCCGTCAGCCGTGATGTTGATCCGAGCCCCGGGCGCCGGCACCCGTTTCACACAAACGAGAATTCTCATGTCGGCGGCCCCTGGCTGTCTGACGGCGCGAAGTTGTCGTCACAACACATGATCGCGCCACCAGATCGTCGGGTTGTGATCTGCTGGCGCGAAGTTCTCACGACAGCACGTGATCGCGCCACCAGACGTCTGGGATCGGCCGCAGCGGGCGTCACGTTCAGCTCTTCATACGGGTGTCGTCGGGGTCGAATAGGGGTTGGCTGCCGACTCGGGCAACACGCACGGGGTACTGCTCGTTCATGTACACGACACCGAGGCTGTTGCCTTCGACGGCGTGCTCGGGCGGGAGGTAGGCGAGCAGCAGGTATGTGCCGAGCGACGGGGCTGCACCGGCGGTGGTGACCCGTGAGATCCGGCCGTGCGAGTCGAGGATCCGCTCGCCATCGAGCGTCACGATCGGCTCGTTGCCTCCAGTCGGGAAGCGCTTGATCCCGGCCGCCGACATTTGGCTGGTCATCTCCAACGTGCACATGATCGCTGCCGGTCCAGCTTCGCGGGCCTTGAGATACGCGGCCTTGCCAATGAAGTCGGCTGACTTGACTTTCGGGCGGGCGAGTCCGGCTTCGACCGGGTTGTACTCACTTTCGAGTTCGGCACCCATCAGGCGGTAGCCCTTCTCGATCCGCCCGGTGACGGCGTACACGCCGATCCCAACCGGGCGGATGTCGTATTCCAAACCGGCGTCATGAATCGTGTCCCACAACCGTAGGCCGTGCTCCATCTTGGTGTAGATCTCCCAACCGCTTTCGCCGACGTACGAGATGCGGAACATCGTGCACGGCACTCCGTCGATCAGTACGTCACGGACGGCGCCGTAGGGGAAGCCGGCCTGACTGAGGTCGTAAGCCTTGTGCTGGCCGGTGACGATCTTGGCCATCGTGGCCTCAGCCTTCGGACCCCACACGCCGAGCGTGCATGTTGCCGCGGTCTTGTCGCTGAACGTGACCGAACCGTCGGTCGGCATGTTGCGGGTGAACCAGTACTTGTCGCGCCCGCCGTCGAACGCTCCCGTGACAACCCGGAAGTGGTTCTCACCGAGTCGCATGATCGTGAGGTCGGTGCGGAAGCCTCCGTCGGCTGTCAGCAGCGGTGTGTAGATCGAGCGACCGACCGGCACGTTGCACGAGTTGACCGTCATGTGATCGAGGAACGCCAACGTGCCTGGACCCTCGAAGTCGAACTCGTTGAACGCCGTGAGGTCGACCATGCCGACATGGTCACGCATGTGGAGATGCTCGGCGTTGGTGATCGGTGACCACCAACGTGCGTCCCATTCGTGTTGGCGCATGTCGCATTGGCCGGGGTAACGGTCCATCAGATCGGCGTTCGAGCTGTACCACTGTGGGCGTTCCCAGCCGCGGGCATCGAAGAAGGTCGCCCCTAACGCTTCCTCGCGGGCGAAGAAGGGGCTGCGGCGCATGTTGCGCCGGCTGGCCCACTGTTCGCGCGGGTGAACGATCCCGTACGTCTTGTTGAAGTGCTCATCGCATCGGGCATAAATATGGTGCTCGGTCTTCTCGTGCTCGTAGAAGCGGGCAATATCGGAACCATGTGGATCACACATGCGCGGGTAGCCGTACGTCATCCATTCGGCGACGAGTTGGGCGATTCCGGGGCCTTCCTTGACCCATACAGCCGCCGCCGACCACAGGTTGCGGACCTCAGGCGTCTCGCCGAGCACCGGCATCGCGTCAGGGGTGAGCGACAGCAGGCCGTTAATCGCGTACTTGATTTCGGCGTCGCCGAGCATGTCCATCAGCTCGATCGCCTGCTCCATCTGAGGGTCGAAATCGTCGTACGTGAGCGGTAGTTCAGTGGGTGAGAGCGCCGATGCTTCGTTCGATGGGATGTCGTCAGGGTGGTGGAAGATTGCCCGGTGGGCGTACGAGCCGACCTCCATCGAACCGGCAGACTGGCGCTCGTAGCAGAACGTGTCCATATCTCGGATGATCGGGTAGGCGACCTCAGCGTTCGATTCCTGAAGGATGTCGATCGGGCCGACGTCGGCCATTTGGTGCACGGCCGGGGTGAGCGGAATGTTGGCACCGGCCATTGCGGCGATGCGAGGGCTCCACACACCGCAGGCAATCGCCACGTACTCGCATTCGATCCGGCCCTTGTCGGTGACGATTGCCTTCACCGTGGTGACGCCATTGACGGTTTCGGTTTCGACGTCGTAGACCTCGGTGTTGGCGAACACCTGGAGCGCACCGGCAGCGACCGCCGACTCGCGCATCAATGTGCCCATTTGGAGCGAGTCGACGCACGACACTGACGGCGTGTAGTAGCCGCCGAGAATAATGTCTTCGTTAATGAATGGCACCAACTCTTTGACTTGGGCCGGCGTGAGCAGCGAGGCCTCGATGCCGTACGCCTTGGCCGAGGTCATCCGGCGGTTGAACTCCTCGAGCCGGTCGGGCTCACGAGCGACCTCGATCCCGCCGCAGGTGTTGTTGACGCCGTACTCGATGTACTGGTTCTGGCTGTCGACGGTGAGGAACGCCATTTCCTTGTTGTGATCGGTCGGGAAGATGAAGTTCGATGCGTGCCCGGTCGAGCCGCCGGGGTTCGGAAGCGGACCCTTGTCGATCAACACCATGTCGGTCCAGCCGAGTTTGGCAAGGTGGCCAACGAGGCAGTTGCCGACGATCCCGGCACCGATGATCACGCACTTGGCGGTGGTCGGCACGGTTGTGGTCGGCGTTGTGGTCGGCGTTGTGGTCGGCGTTGTGGTCGGCACGGTTGTGGTCGGCGTTGTGGTCGGCACGGTTGTGGTCGGCGTTGTGGTCGGCGTTGTGGTCGGCGTTGTGGTGTCGCTCATGTTCTCCCATTCCCGATTGAACGTTTGGTGTCAGACACCAAACGTTCGGCGATCTGATATATCATGAATGTATCACGAACGGATCGCTGAGTGCGCGGGCGTATGCCGAGATTCGCCGGATGATCATCCGGCTCGAACTCGCGCCCGGTGATGTGGTCCGCGAGGAACTCCTACAGGAGTCGCTGGGGATCGGCCGTACGCCGATCCGAGAGGCGCTGCAACGGTTGGCGCGGGATCAGTTCGTTACCGTGATCCCGAGGCGGGGCATGTTTGTGTCCTCGATCGACGTGTCGGAATTGTCGATGCTCTACGAGACCCGGGCCGTGATGGAACCGTACGCGGCACGTCTCGCCTGCCTGAGAGGAACGCCGCGCCACTGGCTGGAGATGCGCAGTGTGATCGCAACTGCCGGTGTCGGCCCGCTCGACGATCAGGCTTTACTCGACATCGACCACCGTTGTCACGAGATCATTTGGGCCGCCGCCGGCAACCGGTTTCTGACCGACTCCCTCGACGTGCTGTATGCCCAGAGTGATCGCGTCTGGCACATGTATCTCGCCGACGTCGCTGACACCCGGCACGCCGTTGACGAACACGCGATCATCCTCGACGCCCTTGAATCAGGCGACCCCGAAAAGTCCGCCGAGTTGGTCGAAGCCCACGTGAGATCCTTCGACCACCAAGTCAGAACCGCGGTTACCAACCGACTCAGCCCACCCCTCGCTGGTGCATGACACTCGACGGGGCAGATGCTCCCTGGAGGCCTCGTGCCATTCACGGGATGGCGGTGCAGTGATCATCGGTGATTGTCCTGGTCATGGGTGATTTCATGCTGAACATGCAAGCAAGCTGAGGAATCGACATTGGAGGCGATTATGACCATGATCAGTGACTATGGACAATCATCCGGAGTGAGCTACGATCAAGGTGCATGAGCGGTCTCGTTGTTTCTGCTAGCGAGTTCAAGGCGGTGTGCCTGGCCTTGCTCGACCGAGTTGCCGAAACCCACGAATCGATTGTGATCACCAAACATGGGCGACCCGTCGCCCGGTTGGTGGCGCTCAACGATGCTTCACCAATCATCGGGTCCGTGTCCTTGATCTCTGACAATGAGGAGGACTATTTCTCGACTGCCGAAATCTGGGAAGTCGATGTCTGACGCGATTGTCATTGATACTCATGTGTTGCTGTGGTGGCTTGCTGGGTCCAAGCGGCTAACCGCGAGGGCGCGGGAGGTGATTGCCGAAGCATCGAAGGTGCTCGTCGCTCCGATCACCTTCTGGGAGGTCGCCATGTTGGTGCAGAAGGGGCGCATCGAGTTGGACCGGCCTATTCGAATGTGGGTCAACGACGTGGTGGGGTCGCCAAGCATCGACGTGGCTGAACTCACTCCGCAGATCGCGGTCGAGGCCGGTTGCTTGAGTGACTTCCACGGCGATCCGGCGGATCGACTGATCTATGCCACCGCCTCGATCCTCAAGCTTGCACTCCTCACGAAGGATGACAAGATTCGCGCTTTCGCGAAGCTGCACTCTGGTACCCGCGTTATCTGGTGACTGATGCGCCGACTCGGCAGCCCACATATCCTCACGCCGTGGCACTGAGAATCGCGCTTGTCCGTCGGCCTGGGCCTCGATTGGCCGACGGGATGGTGACTCATCAGGAACGGGTCGCGGTCAACCTCGGTCTCGCCCACGAGCAGTGGGAGTCGTATGTCGCCGCCTTACTTGACGCCGGGTGGGTACTTGAGGAAGTCGAGCCTGCTGACGACTGTCCTGATGCTGTCTTCATTGAGGATCCGCTCGTGGTCTTTGACGACCTGGCGGTGATCACTCGGCCGGGTGCTCCGAGTCGGCGTGCGGAGACGCCGGGTGCCGAAGCAACGGCGATGTGCGCGGGCCTTGATATTCGTCACATCATGGAACCGGGAACGCTGGACGGTGGCGACGTGTTGAAGGTCGGCCGAACGGTGTACGTCGGGGTCGGCGGACGCACCAATCACGCTGGCATCGCACAAATGTGGCAACTGCTCGAACCGCTCGGTTGGAACGTCCGGCCGGTTCCTCTCACACGTGTGCTGCACCTCAAGTCGGCAGTCACCGCCCTGCCTGATGGCACCGTGATTGGATACCCAGACCTTGTTGATGACCCGACAATGTTCGAGCAGTTCCTCCCGGTCCCCGAGCCTGCCGGGGCGCATGTCGTGCTGCTTGGCGGCAACCAATTGTTGATGTCCAGCGACGCACCGCGAAGCGCTGAACTGTTCAGATCGATGGGCTACGACCCGATCGAGGTCGATATCTCAGAGTTCGAAAAGCTCGAAGGCTGCGTGACCTGTCTGTCGGTTCGGATCAGGCGATGAACATCTCCGTCGGCGAGACTGCGCTGATGACGAACCCCTTGGATCTGTTTCGGCTCGACGGCAAAGTGGCGTTGGTCACGGGCGCATCGGCGGGGCTGGGGGAGCGGTTCGCTCGCACGTTGCATGCTGTCGGGGCAACTGTTGTCGTCACTGCTCGTCGGGCCGATCGGCTGCAGCGTCTCGCAGAAGAGTTGCCCGGCACGATCGCAGTAACAGCCGATATCGCAATCGCCGAGGATCGAGAGCGCCTCGTCGCCGAAGCCATCCAGCGGGCCGGGCGGATCGACATTCTCGTCAACAACGCTGGGATCGCCAATGTCGTGGCGGCCGAACACGAGAATCTCGACGACTTCGAGCGGGTGATGCAGATCAACGTCACCGCCGTATGGCATCTCTCGAAACTGTGCGGGACGGCGATGATCGCCCAAGGGTCAGGCTCGATCGTCAACGTCGCCTCGATGCTCGGCTTCGTCGCCGGTACCCCTGTCAAGCAAGCCAACTATTGCGCCAGTAAGGGAGCGGTCGTCAACCTCACCCGGGAACTGGCCGTGCAATGGGCCCGCAAAGGTGTGCGTGTCAACGCCATCTGCCCGGGATGGTTCCCGTCAGAAATGACGGCCACGATGCAGGATGAGTCGAGTCAGAAGTTCATCACCACCAACACGCCGCTCGCCCGGATGGGTGAGCAACACGAACTCGACGGGGCGCTGCTGTTGCTCGCCAGCCCCGCAGGTTCGTTCATCACCGGCCACTCGTTGCTGGTTGACGGCGGTTGGACCGCCCGCTGAGTTGCGCTGCCGATTCAAGGCGAGGCGACAACTGCCCGATGATCTGACAGCATGGAGACGATGGGACGGACGATGACCGCACACGACGCGCCCGCGGTCGTGCCAGATGGTGCCGCAGGTGTGGCTGTGACCGCACAGCGGATCGCAGCGTCTGTGAGTTCGGTGATGGCGGGCCGCGAAGACTCCATCCAAACTGCGATCGCCTGCCTGTTGTCTGGCGGGCATCTGTTGATTGAAGACATCCCAGGTGTCGGCAAGACGCTGCTCGCCCAAACGCTGGCTGCATCGGTTGGCGGGTCGTTTCACCGCATCCAGGGCACCCCAGATCTTCTGCCTGGAGACGTGACAGG
>JANOTN010000008.1:0-15669 GCA_031416375.1 Ilumatobacteraceae bacterium | reverse complement strand
CCGAATAACGGATGGGCCAAACGTGGTCAACGCCGCCCGATACGCGGATCCCTCGATATCGGCCACAGCCGGCGGCGAAGGCACGTCCAAGGTGTATGGATGCATGTCCGGAACCGTCAGCGCCGAGTCAAACGGCAGCTCAACTCCTACGGCAACCTGCTCCCACGACATGGGCAAAGCTTACGCGTGACACTTCACCGAGGTTGAACTGCACACGGGGAGGCGAACTGTCCGCTGAACGTTTGGTGTCAGACACCAAACGTTCGCACGAACCGGGCCTTGGTGGCTCTGGTGTGACCGGAAACTAACGTTCGGCGATGCAACTGACGACGATGAGTTACGAGGTTCGGGACCGGGTCGCGCACGTGCGCCTGATCCGACCGGAGATTGCCAATGTGATCAACCCGGAGTCAGCCCGGGACCTGCGCCACGTGATGATTGCGATCGAGTTCGACGACTCGGTGAAGGCAGTCTGTTTCACGGCGGAGGGCGGCGTGTTCTGCGGAGGTGGCGACCTCAATCTGTTTCACGAATCAGGCTCCGAGCTGCCTTCTGTGGCGGCCAACCTGGTGATCGATTTGCACGCCGCGATCTCGAAGATGAATCAGATCCCCAAGCCATTCGTTGCCGGTGTCCGAGGGGCTGCCGGCGGGGCGGGAATGTCGTTGGTGAGTGCCTTCGACCTCGTTGTTTCGAGCGAGACGGCGAAGTACACGATGGCGTACACGAAGGCCGGGGTTACCCCCGACGGCACGTCGAGCTACTTCATCAGTCGCCACATTGGCGTGCGCCGCATGATGGATCTCACGCTCACGAATCGTGTCCTGAGCGCCATCGAGGCGGAAGCGTGGGGCCTTGTGAACCGGCTCGTGCCCGATGACGAGGTAGACGCCGCGGCGGCGGTCCTGGCGCAACAACTCGCCGACGGACCGAGCCGTGCGCTCGGCCAGGCCAAGCGTGTCGTCTACTACGGTGCCGACCACGCCCTGCTCGAAGCTGGCGAGTTCGAGGCACGTACCATCACCCAGGTGATGACTGGCCACGACGCCAAAGAAGGCATCGCCGCCTTCGTCGAAAGGCGCCCACCCAACTTCACTGGTGAGTAAGCCTTTGTGAGTGCTACACGCGAGACGCAGGGTCTTGGTTGTAGAACGCTGACAGTCGGTCGTACACGCGGGGGAGGCGTTCGTGGAGATCGGTTGGTCGTATGAAGAACAGCTCAGTTGTGACGGCAAAGTACTCGGCTGGGCTGGTTGCTCCGTAGGCGCGTACGAGGCCGTCGGAACCACGTCGCTTGAGCCTGCGGTAGTTGGTGCCGAAGGTCTGCTGCCACTCTGCCCGGGACGCACGATTAGGTTGCGGGGGCATCCCATCCATCACGCCGTCGAGGTCATCGAGTTTGTGGGCGAACTCGTGAAACACCACGTTGGTACCTCGCTCCGGGTGGGCGGCGTCGTGTTGAACCGTCCGCCAGTCGAGCAGGATCGGTCCTCGACCGTGCCCGGCTTGCCCGGCGCGATGGTCTGGGCTATCGGTCACGACGCCACGTGCCGGTCCGGGGCGCACCTCTCGCGACACGATCGTGCGCGGGTGAATAACGACCGATGTGACGTGCCGAAACGGGTCGGTGCGAGGGCCGAACCCTGCCGCGAGGAGTGCCGCGTGAGCGGCGACAGTGGTAATCATCCGCTCGCTGACGGCAACGTCGCGGGTACCTTCCCACGACACTCGCTCGATCAGTCGTTCGGCGTGGATCTCGTATCGGGCCCGCTCATCGTCGCTCAATCGCCTGAGTGCGGCAGGGCCAGCCTGGATCAGGTTCGACATCACGTCGTCGCTCATCCCACCAGTCTGGCGAGCGTCCGAATCCAAACCTCACAACGCAATCAGGAGAAGACGATGACTGAACGCGCTTCGACTCCCGTCCGCATCACGTCGTAGCCGGCATTGACTTGGTCGAGGGTGAGCCGCGCCGACACCAGTTCGTCGAGTTTGAGTCGGCCCTGGAGATAGAGGTTGGCGAGCATCGGAATGTCACGCTTGAACCGGTTTGAACCCATGAACAACCCCTGCAGACCGCGGGCTTGCAGCAGCATCCGCGGGCCGGGCAGTTCGATCGTGTCGGTGGCGCCGGGAAGCCCGACCAGGTAGGCCGTGCGCCCGGGTCGGATCATCTGGAATGCCTGCAATGCGGTCGCCGATAGGCCGATCGCCTCGAACGCGTAGTCGACGCCACCGCCCGTCATTTCGATCACTGCCTGTACCGCGTCAACCGCCCCACCGTTGATCACATCGGTGGCACCGAACGTCTTCGCTAGGGCCAGTTTCTCGTCACGCAGGTCGACGGCGATAATCCGCTCGGCACCGGCCAGCACAGCGCCCTGCACGATGTTCAGACCGATCCCGCCGACGCCGATCACGGCAACCGTCGAGCCGGGCCTGACCTTGGCCCCGTTGATTACAGAACCGACGCCGGTGATCACAGCGCAGCCAAGCAGTGCACCGAGTTCCAACGGAAGATCGTCGGGCACCTTCACGATCGCGTTGCGATGTACCAGCATCTCCTCCGCAAACCCGCCCAGTTCACCCATCTGATGGACCTTTTCGTCACCTCGACGAAGGCGAGGGGCGGCGTCCGCGGCCCGGGTCATTTGATTCCGGCGCTCGCACAGCCACGTGTTTCCGTCGGCGCATTCTCGGCAGGTTCCGCAGAATACCGACAGACACGAGACAACTCGGTCACCGCGTCGGAACTCCGTGACGTCGGACCCGACGGCTTGCACGATGCCTGCGGCCTCGTGGCCGAGTACACGAGGGAGCGGGGTCGGGAGCTTGCCCTCGAGGAAATGCAGATCGCTGTGACACAACCCACACGCCGACGTTTGAATCAGGACTTCGTCGGGTCCCGGAGCATCAATCGTGAGATCTTCGATCTCGAGTTCTCCGGGAGCGTGATTCAACACGGCGGCGCGCATCGCCGAACCGTAACCCGTTGCCGGAAATCCAGCGACGTTGGAGCCCTCCCACGGTGCAGACTGGCGACGTGGTGGCGACAGACGAGCGTGCGGACCGACGAGCAGCGTCGCGCGCTGCCCGCCAGTCAGCTCTCGACCGGTTGGTTGCGTCGGGTCGTATCACTTATTCGGAGTCGCTTCCGATCACGGCGCGTCGAGCCGAGCTGATCGCAGCAATTCGGGGGCACCAGGTCGTGATCATCGCTGGTGAAACCGGTTCAGGGAAAAGTACGCAGATCCCCAAGTTGTGTTTGGAAGCTGGGCGCGGCGTTGACGGGGTGATCGGTCATACGCAGCCCCGGCGGGTCGCTGCTCGCGCTGTGGCCGAGCGGGTCGCCGAGGAACTCGGCACGTCGATCGGCGAGAGCGTCGGTTACACGGTTCGGTTCAACGATCGAGTCAGCGATGCAACGCTCGTACGGATCATGACCGACGGGATCCTGCTTAACGAGCTGCAACGCGACCGCATGCTGCGGCGTTACGACACGATCATCATCGACGAGGCCCACGAGCGCAGCCTCAACATCGACTTCATTCTCGGTTATCTCAAACAGTTGCTGCCGAAGCGCCCCGATCTGAAGGTGATTGTCACGTCGGCGACGATTGACACCGAACGATTCGCGCAACACTTCACGACCTGTGGCGTTGCGGCCCCGGTGTTCCTCGTCGAGGGTCGCGCGTATCCGGTCGAGATGCGTTACCGCCCGTACGACGAAGACGGTGACCAGGTTCGAGCGGTGCTCGCCGCCGTCAACGAGCTCGACCGCGAAGGTCCTGGCGATGTCCTCGTGTTCCTGAGCGGTGAGCGCGAGATCCACGACACCGCCGACGCGTTGCGGCGAGCCGACCTGCGCAACACCGAGGTGATGGCGCTCTATGCCAGGTTGTCGTCGTCAGAACAGCATCGGATCTTTCAACCGCACCCAGGTCGACGAATCGTGCTGAGCACGAACGTCGCCGAAACCTCGATCACCGTTCCCGGCGTGCGCTACGTGGTCGATGCCGGCACCGCCCGGATTTCGCGATACAGCCGTCGACTCAAGGTTCAACGACTCCCGATCGAACCCGTATCGCAGGCCTCGGCCAACCAACGTGCCGGTCGATGCGGCCGCGTGGCTCCCGGTATCTGCATCAGGCTGTACGAGCTTGATGACTTCGAGACTCGTCCCGAGTTCACCGAGCCAGAAATTCTTCGCACCAATCTGGCGTCGGTGATCCTGCAGATGACGGCGATCGACCTTGGCGACGTTGACCGCTTCCCGTTCGTCGAACCGCCTGACCATGCGGCGATCCGTGATGGTTATCTGTTACTCGAAGAACTCAGTGCGCTGCAACCGGGCCCGATCGGATCGCCGCGCAAACTCACCGAGATCGGACGTCAGCTGGCCCGGCTTCCAATCGACCCTCGGCTTGCCCGGATGGTGATCGAAGCCGATCGTCAGGGGAGTGTCCGCGAAGTGCTTGTGATCACGGCTGCACTTTCGATCCAGGACGTACGTGAACGTCCGAAAGCGAACCCAGACCAAGCCGCCGAGATGCATCGCCGTTTCAACGTCGAAGGCTCCGATCTGCTGTCGATCGTGGCGCTATGGGACTACTTACGTGACCGGCAGCGCGAGTTGTCAGGCAACCAGTTCAGGCGACTGTGTCACGACGAGCATCTAAACTATCTGCGGGTGCGCGAGTGGCGTGACCTGTACAGCCAGCTTCGTCAGGTGGCTGGCTCGTTGGGAGTTCGGCCCGGTGTCGACGAGGCGCGTCCCGACAACGTCCACCGTGCCGTGTTAGCCGGCTTGCTGTCGCACCTCGGGATGCGTGACGGCGAACGGCGTGAGTATCGCGGTGCCCGCGATGCCGAGTTTGTGATTGCGCCAGGTTCGGTGTTGATCAAGCGTCCACCTCGCTGGGTGATGGCGGCTGAGCTGGTCGAGACGAATCGGCTGTGGGCTCGGCGTGTTGTCGCAATCAAGCCTGAGTGGGCTGAGTCGCTTGCCGAGCATCTCGTCAAACGGACCTACACCGAGCCGTCGTGGGACGCACGTTCGGGGCGCGCCGTCACATCGGAAACAGTGCTGTTGTACGGCTTGCCGATCGTTGCAAACAGAACGATCGGGCTCGGTCAGGTCGACAGAGCGCTGGCGAGAGAGATGTTCATTCGCCACGCACTGGTTGCAGGTGACTGGGAAACGCGTCACGAGTTCGTCGCCCAGAACGATCAATTTGTCGACAGAGTGCGGTTGTTGGAGGCTCGTGTTCGGCGCACCGACCTGCTCGACGACGACGCGTTGTTCGATTTCTACGACGAGCGGATCGGTCGTGAGGTGGTTTCCGGTAGGCATTTCGACAAGTGGTGGAAAGCTAACAAGCGGGGTCAACCCGTTCTATTGGACTTGACTCCAGAGGTGCTCACCAACCGGCGCGGTATTCGCCTCGACGATTACCCCGACAGCTGGGTCGTTGCCGGGATCACGATGCCGCTGACCTATCGCTACGCACCAGACACACCGCTCGACGGGGCGACGATCAACGTCCCGCTGACAGCGTTGAATCAGATGACGACCGAACGTTTTGACTGGCTGATTCCCGGCTATCGACGCGAGCTGGTTTCTTTGCTCGTGCGCTCGCTTCCCAAGCAGGTCCGCCGGGAACTGATCCCGATGACCGAGTCGGCAGATGCGGCGTTCGAACGACTCAACTCATTCGGGTCGCCAACGGGCCGACTGATCGACTCGTTGGCTCGGGCGTTGGGTGAGGTATCCGGTCAGACGATCGATCCGAATGACTTCGACGATGATCACCTGCCGAACCACCTACGCCTCCACATCGTCGTGGCTGATGCGGTCGGCAACGTTGTCGACGCTGGCGATGATCTCGAGGCAATCCGTGCTCGTCAAGCCGGTTCGACTCGTTCGGCGCTGGCGGCGGCGGCACCGGTTGCGGAACGGCGCGACATCGTGCGGTGGGACATCGGCACCCTCGACCGAGTCGTCGAGCACCGCGCCCCGACTGGTCATGTCGTGCGCTCCTATCCGACACTGCTGGACCGTGGCGACAGTGTCGCGTTGCGAGTCGTCGACAACGAGGCGTTGCAGGAACGGGCGATGCGCGGTGGCGTTCGCCGACTGCTGCTGATGGCGGCTGCCCCGACGCCGGCCAAGCTCGAACGGACACTGGATCAGCACGCCAAGTTGGCGATTGCGGTGAGCGGGTGTGCGGTTAGCGATCTGATTGCCGACTGCATCGAAGCTGCGGTTGACGCGGTGATGTCGCGCTCAGAGTTGCCATGGGACGACAAGGCGTTCGGAGTGTTGGAACGCGCAGTTCATGCTGACACGCCGCAGCTTGCGACCGATGCGCTGGCCGTCGTTGCTGATGTGGTCGCTGCGGCTGGCCGCGTTCGAAAGCGCACGGGCGCGCTCACCGCTGAGCCGCTTCGGGCGACCGTCTCCGACGCCGAAACACACGTAGGCCGACTCGTTGCGGCCGGTTTCGTCCGACGATCTGGTGCGCATCGGCTGCCCGACATTCATCGCTACGTACGCGGGATCGAATACCGACTCGACCATCTCGCTGGCGACGTCCACCGTGACCAGCGGCGAATGGCCGATGTGCGCCCGCTGGAACGCGAATACGCGGCGTTCGTGGCGTCTCTTGATCGAGTAACCGACGACGTTCGCGAGATCGGCTGGCTGCTGGAGGAGTACCGGATGAGCCTGTTCGCCCAACCCCTAGGAGTCGTCGGCCAAATCAGCCCGAACCGAATCAGACGCCAACTCCAGTCCGCTGGTAGGACGTGATCCGGTGGATCACTTCGTGTTCGTCGTCGGTGAGGGCGATCAACGTTTCGTAGTCGTGGCGTTTGGCGAGCGACTGTAAAAGCGGCCAGACCGGGTGCGTGTCGGTCCAGTATCCACGGTCGAGCAGAATCATCGGGGAGGCGATGCCGAAGCTGGCGTAGTGGTTCTGAGTGGCATCCTGGAAAATCTCCTGGATCGTTCCAGCGCTGCCTGGCGTAAACACGACGCCGTGCGTCGCAACCGCCAGCAGTCCTTCCTCGCGGATGCTGTTCTCGAAGTACTTGGCGATCTTGGTCGCGAATGCTGCGGGCGGTTCGTGTCCATACATCCAGGTTGGGATCCCGATCGAGTCGTAGCGAATCTCATGGAGCGGCCAGCGTTGGCGGACTGCAACGGCGCGGTGCAGCCAGTCGAGGTCGGCGTACTCCTTGCCAACCGGCGCTCCCTTGGGACGCGGCGCCAACACGCTGATCGCTGCGGCGAGTTGGTCGTCTTCGAAGTGCGCCATGTAGGCACCGAGGTGGGTTGCTTCCATCGCTCCTGGGCCGCCACCCGAGAGCATCGAATAACCGTCCCGCGTAAGCGTGCGTGAAATCCGGGCGATGGTGGCGTATCGAGGGTGGGATCGTTCAAGTTCGTGGCCGCCCATGATCGCCACCGGGCGCTGGCCGTCGAGCGCTTCCTGGAGGGCGTCAGAGATCGAATGATCGTGAAGCCGTCGCGCCAAGCTCTCGGCGACCGATGGCGGATATTGGCGACCGGAGTCGACCCAGTGGTGATACACGATGGAGTCGAAGGTTGATGCATACCCGGCCGGATCAGCTTGGTCGAATCCGGCGAACAGCTCGTCCGGTGTGTACAACCGAGCGCGATGCGCTGAGTACGGTCGCTCCGGACTGTCGCGAACGACGGTGGCACCGGTCGTCGTGAGGAAACCGGCCTGCGCGTCGGTCAACACGCAGGACAGAAACAGGCATCCCTCGAACGAACCCGACTCGAACCCATCGACATCGCCAAGGTCAAGAGCTTCGAACGCCGCATCGGGCCGCGGGCTATCGAGCGCCACCCACGCCTCGGCCCCCGCCACCGTGTCGATCTCGATCACCCGCCCACCGTAACCGACCGTCTCGAACTGTCTGGGTGAGATCAGCTGACCGACGGTTACACGCAGACAGATGGATTGGGTTTGGGCGTTAGAGCTGGCGGGCCAGGCGGGCGACCACGAATCCAGATGCGAGGTATCCGACCATTTCCTGATTGTCGAACACCCTGCCAACCTATTCGACCGGCAACCTATTCGATCAGTATCGGCAGGTAGTCACCCAGGACGGCGCGTGTTCGTTCCAGCCCGGCGACCTGGCAGCAGTTATTGGAGCCGAACTGGAGCCGCCGACTGATGACGAACAGGCCGAAACGACCAGGATCGCCACGATGGTCCACCGTCTCATCCCATCAGCCTCGCGCGCCGGCTTGCTGGTGGGCTGGTTACCGTTGCCCACATGTCGCTCGATGCAACTGCTGCGGAACACGCCAATCGGATGTGGGACGAGATCGTTCCGGTGCTGCACGACTACATCGCGATTCCGAATGTCAGCGCCGCCTTCGACCCTGACTGGCGTGAGCACGGCTACATGCAGGCCGCAGTTGATCTGATCCGTGATTGGTGCGCAGCGCGTCCCATCGCCGGCGCAACCGTTGAGGTTCACGAGCTGCCCGGCCGGTCGCCAGTGATCCTGATCGAGGTCCCACAGTTCGGGAACGGTGCGGCTGACGACACGGTTCTGCTCTACGGCCACCTCGACAAGCAGCCGGAGATGGAGGGTTGGAGGAACGGGCTCGGTCCGTGGACGCCGATACTCGAAGGCGACCGCCTGTACGGACGGGGCGGTGCCGACGACGGCTACTCGACGTTTGCCAGTTTGGCGGCAATCGAATCGGTGCAGGTCGCAGGCGGTTCGCACACCCGATGCGTCGTCTTGATCGAGGCCAGTGAGGAATCGGGGTCACCGGACCTACCGGCCTACGTCGAGGCTCTCGCCGATCGGATCGGCACACCGAGTCTTGTCGTGTGCCTCGATTCCGGGTGTATCGACTACGAGCGGTTGTGGGTCACGACCTCGCTGCGCGGGCTGGCAGGCGGCATGCTCAAGGTTGAGATCGTGACCGAGGGTTTGCACTCTGGTGACGTCTCAGGGATGGTTCCGTCGAGTTTTCGGATTGCCCGCTCGTTGCTGTCGCGGATCGAGGATCAGGCTGACGGGCGGATCCTGTTGACGTCGTGTGAGATCGAGATCCCAGCCGATCGAGTTGAACAGGCGGGCACCACCGCCGCCGAGATTGGGGCGATCGCCGATCGCTACCCGTTCGTTGATGGCGCCGGACCGACCACCTCCGATCCAGCGGAGCAGCTACTCGCTCGCACATGGCGGGCAGCACTCAGTGTGGTCGGCGTGGCCGGGTTCCCACCGATCCATCGGGCTGGCAACGTCTTGCGGCCAAGCACGTCGCTCAAGTTGTCGTTGCGGATTCCCCCAACCGCCGATCCGGGCAAGGTCGCCAACGAGATGCATGACGTTCTGACCGCGGACCCTCCGTACGGGGCGAGGGTGACCTTCTCCGACCCTGATTCTGGCCCCGGATGGAACGCTCCACCATTTGCGTCCTGGTTGGAATCGGCACTCAACGACGCCTCGCAGGCAGGCTTCGGTCAGTCAGCCCGGATGTTCGGTGAAGGCGGTTCGATCCCATTCATGGGGATGCTCGGCGAACGCTTCCCGAATGCGCAGTTCGTCGTTACCGGCGTGCTCGGACCAGACGCAAACGCGCACGGCCCGAACGAATACCTCCACATCCCAACTGCTCGACGAGTCACGCTGGCGGTCGCCGAGCTTCTCAACTCGCACGCCATGCGGCTACCGCATGAGCCAGTCGCCTGACGGAATCACCGTGAGGGTCAACCCGCCCCCGTAGGCGTACGCCCAGGCGGCGAGTCCGGAGTTGGTGACAACAGGGACCCGGTGATAGTCGCCATCGACCGAACCCTCCTCGGCATCGAGCGTCGCCATCGCGTCAGGAAGCGAACCGTCGTGGAGGCGATACGTGCGGCCGATGATCGTGTTCTCGCCATCAAAGATCGCCGCCGGATAGCCGCGTCCGGTGTCGTAGACGGTGCCGGCAACGGTGTCGTCGACTCCGTCGTCGGCGGCGAAGGATTCGAGTAGTGGCCAGCGAACATCGCCTGGCCGCAACGTGCCGTACACGAAAAGATGCTCAGTCATCGCTGACGCGGCCTGGGATCACGATCGCTGCGCCGATTAGCGCCGCAAACAACGAACCAAGTAGGACGCCCAACCGGGCGTCGGTGCTGGCGCTGGTGTTGCCTTCAAATGACAGTTCGGTCACGAACAGCGACACCGTGAATCCGATCCCCCCGAGCGCCCCCGCCCCAAGGACGTAGCGCTTGGTCACGTTGGCGGGCAATCGCCCGACTTTCAACGCCACTGCCAACAAGGTGAAGCCGGTGATGCCGATCGTCTTGCCGACCACGAGCCCGAGGATCACACCCCACGTCACGTTGCTCGAGAGCGCGTCGCCGATTTGATCGGTCGGGATGCGTACACCGGCGTTGGCGAGCGCGAAGATCGGAACGACGACGAACGCCGCAGTCGGGTGCAGCTTGTACTCAAGCCACTCCACGACAGACACGGTTTCCTTGGCCTGGATCGACACACGTCGGGCGTTCTCAACCGTGGGCTCCCGTGCCAGGTCGTCGGCGTCAACCAGTTCAGTCTGCCGCCGCGGGGTAACCGGGGCGATCATGCCGAAGGCGACACCGGCGAGGGTTGGATGCACATTGGCGTTGTGCAGCGCCAGCCAGCAGATTGCCCCGAGCAGGAGATAGGCCCCAACGAACGGAACCCGACTCCGGATCAACCAGGCGACGACAACCGAACCGATTGCCGTTGCAAGCCAACCGAACGAGACACCTTCCGAATAGAAGATCGCGATCACGATGATCGCTCCGATGTCATCGACGATCGCCAGCGCCAGCAGGAACAGTTTCATCCACGAGGGTGCCCGCGATCCGAGCATCACAACGACGCCGGTGACGATCGCGATGTCGGTCGCCATCGGGATGCCCCAACCCTTTGACCCGTCACCGCCCGCGTTGAGGAGCGCAAAAATGGCTGCCGGTACGACCATCCCGCCGAGTGCTGCGATAATCGGAAGTGAGGCGGCCTTCGGGTCGCGGAGTTCGCCGTGCGTCATCTCGCGTTTGATCTCGAGTCCGGCGACGAAGAAGAACAGCACCATCGCCAGATCGTTGATCCACTCCTGCAGGCTGAGTTCGAGGTGCCAATCGCCGAATCCGACGATCGCCTCGGTGCCCCACAACTCGACGTAGCTATCAGACCACGGCGAGTTGGCCCAGATGATTGCCGCCAGTGCGGCGGCGACGAGCAGCACACCGGCGCTCGCCTCCTTGCGGAGGAAGTCGGTCAGCGGCCGGATGAATGTCGTTGTCACAACCGGCGCGACAGAAGAGTTGGGGTCGGAAACCACGGTCGTCAGTATCGCAGTGACGGAGTTTGTGCCTGCAGAAGAAACGTGAACACCGCATGAACCGTGCGACGGTTCTGGTGGCGCCAAGTTGTGGTCGCAGCGCATGATCGCGCCAGCAGAATCAAATGGACGGCGTTGCGTCAGTCGGCTTCGTAGTTCCTGATCGCCGCTTCCGCCGCCGGCGAGGCGGTTGGCCCGACGCTCTCGCGACGGCGCACCAGTGCTGCATTCAACTCGGCTCCGACGAGGCTGATTAAGGCGTGCAGGCTGATCCAACTGGCGAGTGCCAGGATCCCAGCGAAGGTTCCGTACACGTCCTCGGCGTTCTTCAGACTGTTCGACATGATGTTCGTTCCGACGAACTGCAACACCGTGTACAACACGCCGGCGAAGACGGTGCCAGGCCACACGATCGACCAGGTCAACTCTTTGACGGTGAGAAAGCGGTACATCGTTCCGATCACCGCAATGTTCAGTGCCAAACCACCAAACGTCAGCAGGAACTGGCCTGTGCGTGGCAGCCCGGCCTGGCTGACGAGCGCTGCGAGCACCACGGAGCCGATTTGTGCGAATCCGATCGCCCCAATTCCAATCAACGCCCGCACGCGTTGTGTGACGTAATTGTCGCGACCTGAGGTCACCTCCCAGATGTCGTCGAGTGCCGTCTGGAGCGCGAGGAACGCCCGCAACGAGCCCCAGACCGCGCCACCGAGTCCGATCACCAACGCCCACCAACTGCCGCTGATCTTGCCGGAGTTCGACTTGATCTGATCACCGATCACGGGGATCTTGCTGATCGCCGAATCGACGATGTCGGCCTGCAGCAGGGGTCGATCCTCAAGGATGAATCCGAGGATCGTCGTCGCCGCGAGCAGGAGCGGGAAGATCGTCAAGATGCCGAGGTAGGCCAGCAGCGACGCATTCCGGCCGGTCCGGTGGCGGCTATAGCCCTCCCACGTTTCGAGGGCAATGTCGACTGTCTTCGAACGGTTTCGGTAGGGCCGAAGCCGATCGCCGCTTTGCCAAGCCACCTAGAGCGCCCAATCGATCGTTCGCTGATTGTGTGCGGTCAGCGCCCGGTTCGTGCGACTGAAAGGTTTCGTCGCGAAGAACCCGTTGTGAGCCGACAGTGGTGACGGATGCGCCGATTCGATGATCGTGTGTCGTCTCACGTCAATGAGAGCACGTTTCTTGCGTGCGTTGCTGCCCCACAGGATGAACACGACGTGCTCGGATTTTGCACTGACCGCCTGCAGCACGGTGTCGGTGAATGTTTCCCACCCCTTGCCCTGGTGCGAGGCGGCTTGACCGGCACGTACGGTGAGTGTTGCATTGAGCAGCAGGACTCCTTGGCGAGCCCAGGCTTCGAGATTGCCGTGGTCCGGAATCTCGACGGCAAGGTCATCGTGGAGTTCTTTGTAGATGTTGACGAGCGACGGGGGCGTCCGGACGCCACGCTGGACCGAGAAACACAACCCATGTGCTTGCTCTGGGCCGTGGTACGGGTCCTGCCCGAGGATCATCACGCGAGTATCGGCGTAGGGCGTGACGTGCAGCGCAGCGAACACCGCTTCGTGCGGCGGGTATACCGGACCTGCGGCGCGCTCGATGGCGACGAAGTCCTGGAGGTCCTTCCAGTACGGCTTGCCGAACTCCCCTCGGAGAACCGGGTTCCAATCCGTAGTCACGCTCACCGTGCCTATCATGCCGTACGTGTTCGGTCATCTTCCGCGGGCCCGGCTCGCCACGCTGCCTACGGCGCTCGAACGCGGCCCCAAGTTGCCGGGTGATGTTCGACTGTGGGTCAAGCGTGACGACCTGACCGGTCTCGGGATGGGTGGCAACAAGGCCCGCAAACTGGAGTTCCTGTGTGGCGACGCGATCAAGATCGGTGCCCGCTCGTTGGTGACGGTCGGAGCCTCGCAGTCGAACCATTGCCGTATGACCGCAGCCGCAGGTGCCGTGCTCGGACTTGAGGTTCACCTGGTGCTGTCTGGCGACAAACCAGAGGTGGCGACCGGTAACCAGTTGTTGTCCACGTTGTTCGGTGCCCAAATGCACTACACGGGTGCGGCCGAAAGTCATTGGGGTGAGCTCGAGATATCCCGCGAGGCGCTGAGCGACGAGTTGCAGGCGGCGGGAGCGGCACCGTACGCAATTCCGATCGGTGGATCGACTGCGGTTGGGGCGGTCGGGTATGCGGTTGGTTTCGTGGAGATCATGGAGCAATGTGCGGCGCTCGCGATCAAGCCTGCCGCGATCGTGTTCACCTCATCGAGCGGAGGCACACACGCTGGTCTTGTTGCCGGGCGAGCGCTGTGGCGGGCACGCGGTCACGCGGTGCCCGAAGTGTTGGCGATCGGTGTCGCCAAAGGCGTCAATCTCGGGATGCCCGACGTCGTTGAGTTGGCGCGCGACACGGTGGAACTGATCGGCGGCGCCCGCGATCTGGTCGAGCGTGGTGACGTGAGGAACGATCCGACTTGGCTCGGCGACGAGTACGCGGTTCCCTCGAAAGCGGGCGACGCGGCGATCCGCTGGGCTGCCCGCCACGGCGGATGGATTCTCGATCGCACTTACAGCGGCAAGGGTTTTGCCGGCTTGGTTGGCAACGCAGAAGCCAACCGCTGGCCCACCGGCAGTGACGTGATCTTCATCCACACCGGAGGAATCCCCGCAGTATTCGCCCCCAACGGAGTGCCTACTTGACGCGGATCAGGTCGTCACGGCCGATTACCTCATCGAGCGCGGCAAGCCCGTACCCATCAACGACGAGCACGCACCGTCACGAATGTGATCAGCCTCGTCGGAGCGGGGCGATTGGGGTCGTACTCGCGGTGGTAGCTCGAGTCACCCAGTAGGCGGGTGGGATCTTGACTGGTACGAACCAGATGAGGGGCGGGTTTGAGCCGGCCGCGCCGGGTCCGAAGGCCTGGGTCGGTGCCCAGGTGCAATCGGCAGCGGAAACGATCAGCGCCGACTTGCCGGTCGCCGTCACGGTTCCGTCGCCGTGGATGGTCCACTTTCCGTAGATGACTGCCGACACATCGACGTCATCGAGGTCGGCCGACTCGAGGGTTGGATCAGCGGGCACGGCCCAAGGCCCAATCCCGACGTGACACGACTGACGAAACTGTGCGGCTGCGACCAAGCTGTCAGCATCGAGCATGACGCCGTCTCGATCCCGGATCGTGAGACGCAGATGCGGCCACACCATTGCGTCTGGTTCGAGCCCGCGGTGCTCAAGCGCCGGCATCGGATCGGTGTCGCCCATGAAGCCGATCACCTGCCCAGCCTTGACAGAGGTTCCGACTTTGGCGAGCGACGTCAGCCGCAGCGAGTCGATTGCTGCACCGTCTGATGTATTTGGGCTGTCGTCATTGAAACCCGCGTAGTGAAAGGTGCGACCCGCCGGATCAGTGATGGTGACAGTGATCGCACCTGATACCTCGTCACCGCGCTCAACCGCTGTGACGACACCGTCGGCGGACGCCAAGATCGGTTGCAACCGCTGCCCATAGATGATCGCGTAGCTCCCAACACATTCCTCGGAAAGGCACGCCGTTAGCGGGCCAAGTGTCGACTTTCCAAGCACAGGGACGGCGATCTGCAGCACATCAAGCTGGTTGTAGATCAACTCCGGCGGGACTCCAGACAGGAACCTGAACTCGGGGGGCAACAACGACAGCCGGTACAGGAGCGGGGCACCAATCAGGTACTCAAGCACCCCTAACCAACGGAACTGATACTCGCGTACGGTGAGCCGGTTACCGGATCCCGGCAACGGAACCTTGTCCATCAGCGCTGGGTCGCGGGCGGCGCGCGGGAAATACCAGATCACCGGCACCATCGAGACGTCGTTGTTCCAAGTCTTGAGGATCGATCGGACATCCGCCAGTGCTCGCTGATCCTGCACGGCTGCTGGGGCGAGGTAGGCCTTCGGGTAGCCATTGAAGTTGTTCCACGTCGAATCGATGTACTGATACGCACCAGAGGCTCCGCCCCGATTGGGCGGAATCGTGTAGTTGTTGCTCGATTCGACGAGTCGGATCGTCATCAGAATGTCGTTGAGGTGTTTGGGCACGGGCACATTCAAGGGTGCCTCCGCTGGCTCGGGTTCGGTGATCGGCAGCGTCGTCGTCGTGGTCCTCGCGGTGGTCGTCGCGGTGGTCGTAGTGGTGGTCGTTGGGCACGGCGGCAATGTGGTGGTCGTCGTGGTGGTCGTCGAAGTTGTGGTGGCACCGGGAATCGTGGTGGTCGTGGTCGTCGTCGTCGTGGTGGTCGTGGTCGTCGTC
>JANOTN010000007.1:0-3242 GCA_031416375.1 Ilumatobacteraceae bacterium | reverse complement strand
GCCCCATCGACGATCGGGACGTTCTTGCGCACGTTTACGTTCGGGTTCGTTCGCCAACTCGACGCCGTCGCCGCCCGGCTGTTGGCCAACGCGTGGGCAGCCGGTGCCGGCCCGGGTAGCGACGACTTGGTGATCGATCTGGACTCCACAATCTGTGTGCGACACGAGGTCGCACGTTTGCGAGTGGGCTCGCAGAATGGAGGGCCGGCTGATGTCATGATGTCGGTGGTGTAGCCCCAGGCCAGTACTCAAGGCCTGTCCCCACCCGGGCGTGCGTCGCTGGTAACGGCGGGGTGCGAAGCTCCGGGGAGACGCTCAAGGGTGCCCGTTCCATCCGGGGACTACAAGCAAGGGGAAGACCGGACGGGTGAACGCGAGTAAACCCTTGATGATGCCTCGTTATCGAGAGCCCCGGAAGATGGAAGTTGGACCGGGGTGTAGGGACGTTGCCGTTGGGAAGCGGCAGGCGGCGGTCGGAGAGCAGATGTCGGCCGTGTGAGTACCGCCGTCCCCGGGGTTCAGAGGGCACCCAACCCGGTCGTAGCTCGTGCGTGTGAAACGTGGAATCCCGATGGGGTCCGGGCGTTGCCCGGTAAGCCGACCGTGAGGAAGGCCCAGCCCCCAGCGGGCAAAGGATGACCCGACAAGCCAATGCCGGTAGCTGAAAGGCAACAGGAAACCGGGACACCGCTGGCCCCTCCGCCAGCCGTCTCGCATAACTGGCCGGATACGGGCTGATGCCCGAACCCGAAAGGGTGCTGACGCGGGTCAGGTGAGCCTGTGGAGGCGACGATGATTAACGACTTCGGAACTGACGGACAAGTTGGACGCCACGGCTCTGCCGTGGTGAACGGACCTGAAGGCGACGACTTCGACTGGTGCTCGATCGACTGGGCATCGGTCGAAGACGACGTACGACGTCTGCGGCAACGCATCTTCACGGCATCACGGGATGGGGACCTCCCGAAGGTCCGCAACCTGCAGAAGTTGATGCTTCGGTCTCGTGCCAATGCGCTCTTGAGCGTGCGGCGGGTGACCGAGCTCAACGCCGGCCGCAAGACGGCGGGGATCGACGGAGTTGTCGTGGTGACAGCACCCGGAAAGGCCTTTCTGGCCGACCGGGTGCAACGTCATGGCAGCTCATGGGAGCCCCAACCCGTCAAGCGGGTGTACATACCAAAGGCCAACGGGAAACAGCGCCCGCTCGGAATTCCGGTCATCGTCGATAGGGCTTTGCAAGCCCAGGTCGTCAATGCGCTGGAGCCCGAGTGGGAGGCGCGGTTCGAGCCGAAGTCATACGGCTTTCGGCCGGGCCGCGGCTGCCACGACGCGATCGAGGCGATCTACAAGGTGGCACGGGGTCCCAACCCGAGCCGCCGGTGGGTGCTCGACGCCGACTTGGCGGCGGCGTTCGACCGGATCGACCATTCCTATCTTCTCAACGCTCTTGACGGGTTCCCTGCCAGGGGGCTCATCGAGCGGTGGTTGAAGGCAGGCGTGGTCGACAAGGGTCGCTTCGCACCGACCGAGGAGGGAACTCCCCAAGGGGGAGTTGTCTCTCCGTTGTTGTTGAACGTTGCCCTACATGGGATGGAGGAGGCCGCCGGGGTCCGCTACCGTCATGCTGGCCAGATGGCTGGCACGACGCTGGTGGGTAGCCCCGTGGTGGTGCGCTACGCAGACGATCTGGTGGCTTTGTGCACCAGCCGTGAACAGGCCGAAGAGGTCAAGGCACGGCTGACTGCATGGCTGACGCCCAGGGGCCTGGCCTTCAACGAGGATAAGACACGCATCGTGCACCTCGATGATGGTTTCGATTTCCTGGGATTCAACGTCCGTCGCTACCGGACCAAGCTGCTGATCAAACCATCCAAGGCGGCCATGCAACGGCACCGGGAACGGCTCGCCACCGAAGTGCGCGCCCTTCGTGGGGCGAACGCTGCGGCGGTGATCAAACGACTGAACCCGATCATTCGGGGATGGTCGGCCTATTACCGGACGGTGGTGTCCAGTGAAGCGTTCGCCAAGCTGGACAAACATGTGTGGACCCTCACCTACAAGTGGGCCACCTACAGCCACTCGAACAAGTCGAGGCACT
Source organism: Ilumatobacteraceae bacterium (assembly GCA_031416375.1). Classification (GTDB taxonomy): domain Bacteria; phylum Actinomycetota; class Acidimicrobiia; order Acidimicrobiales; family Ilumatobacteraceae; genus Ilumatobacter. The sequence continues at coordinate 1,144 of JANOTN010000007.1, read as the reverse complement.
GGGTTGTCAACCGGTACTTCGGCGCGTTCAACCGGTTCAGACGAGACCGATGGGTCTTCGGTGACCGCGACAGCGGCGCCTACCTGTTCAAGTTCGGCTGGACCAAAATCGTCCGCCACCAGATGGTGCCAGGAACGGCGTCCCCGGACGACCCGGACCTGTCCGCCTACTGGGCCACGCGGCGTCAGCGAAGCACACCGCCAGTGGGAGGCGTCAACCTGCGTCTGTTGAAGACACAGCACGGACGTTGCCCACGATGCGGTGGGTTCTTGCTGATCGCCGACCGTGAGCCGCAAACTCCCACCGAATGGGAACAGTGGCTCACGGTGACCCGCAAGGCGCTTCGCAAAGAAGCGATTGCCGCCGAGCGAGTACCAGGCGCGACGGACGAACCCGTTGCACTCCAACTCATTCACGCCGATTGCCGACGTCGGCACGTCGCCGACCCCGACAGGAAGCCCAGCGTTCTTCCGCAGTTCCCTTGATCCCTCTGGGCTTGCTTGAGCCCGGTGCGGTGAAAGCCGCACGCCGGGTTCTGAGGGGGCCCCGGCGCAGCAATGCGCCGGGGCTACCCGACGAAGTCCATGGTCACACCAAACAGGGCGCCGGATACGGCTACCCCGACCGCCGATGCCGAATGGACCAAGCACAACATGGCCCGCGTTCAAGCCAGCCTCCCCAACGGCTACTGCGGACGACCACCGCAACAGGACTGCCCGCACCCCAACGCCTGCCTCACCTGCCCCGACTTCCAGACCACCCCGGCGTTCCTCGACATCCACCGCCGCCAACGAGACGAGACCCGCATCCTCATCGCCACCGCCGAAGCCGACGGCCGGTTCCGACTCGCCGTGAATCACCGCCAGGTCCACGACAACCTCGACCACCTCATCGACACCCTCGAAGCAATCGGAGACTGAGCATCCCCCCGTTGGGCGGACACTTCGTATAGGAGGATGTCCATGTCCAACAAGAAGAGAACAACGGGGCGGCCGTCGAGGTCTCCGCTCGAGTTCCAACGTGACGCGGTCGCGATGGTTCTTGACGAGAAACGCTCGATCGCTGATGTTGCCCGCTCGATCGGGGTGATCGAGGGCACGCTCGGGAACTGGGTCGCCAAGGCCCGCAGGGAACGTGACGCCGG
>JANOTN010000006.1:0-4746 GCA_031416375.1 Ilumatobacteraceae bacterium | reverse complement strand
GCCATGTACGACAGCTTGAACGCAATCGCCTGGTTCATGATGATCGGCCGACCGAACGCACGACGCTCCTTGGCATAGGCCAGCGAGTACTCGTAGGCGGCCCGTGCGATTCCGAGCGCCTGCGCTCCAACCGTCGGGCGGGTCGACTCAAACGTCGACATCGCCGGCTGCTTTTCACCGCTTCGGCCAATGTCGCGAGCACGCGCCAGTTTGGCGTCGAGCTTCTCTTTCCCACCGAGCAGGCACCGACCGGGCACCCGAACATCATCGAGCACGACCTCTGCCGTGTGCGACGCCCGAATCCCATGCTTCAGATACTTCTGACCCTGCGACAATCCCTTCGTCCCTGGCGGCACGATGAACGAGGCCTGGCCACGACCCTTCAACTCGGGATCGACGGCGGCGACGACCACATGGATGTCGGCAATCCCGCCGTTGGTAATCCACGCCTTCGTCCCGTTCAAAACCCACTCATCAGTCGCCTCGTCGTAGACAGCTCGGGTACGCAGGTTGGAGACATCGGAGCCGGCGTCTGGCTCGCTCACACAGAAGGCACCGAGTTGCACCTTCTCTGCCGTGCCGTAGCACTGAGGCACCCATTCCATCGTCTGCTCGGGTGTGCCGATTCCGGCGATGCCGGCCGCCGCCAGCGACGACCCCATAATCGCCATCCCGATCCCGGCATCGCCCCAAAACAGCTCCTCGACAGCGACTGGCAACGTAAGCCCGGTCGGGTCTGACGAGGCGTTGAGCATGAACTCCCAGCCGTACAGGCCGATGTCGGCAGCGTGCTGCACGAGCGGAAACGGGAACTCCTCGCGCTCATCCCATTCATGCGCGGCGGGCCGCATCACGTCCTCCGCAAAACCGTGAACCCACTTCTGAAGCTGGAGTTGTTCCTCGTTAAGGGCGAGTGAGAAATCGGTCATATACGATAAGTTACTCGTCGGTAACCGTTTTGTCTACCCGTCGGTAACTTGAGATTTCGTCAACTGACAATCGGGATCGCCAGCAACGCCGGAGCGATCGTTTCGTAGATCAACTTGGCACCGGGTTTGTAGACGTGAACCCCATCCCACCGATAGTTCAGATTGGCTGATATCGCGGGATCCCCGCACCAAGCGTCGGGGCCCTCGACGAACGTGACCCTGGTCGGATCGGCGATGGCGACACTGCGTAGTAGGTCGTTGAGGTGGGCGACTCGGTTGTCGTCAGCGCGCTCAGGAAGCGCCGGAACGCCCGCGCCCTTCACATCTTGCGGGCGCATACATGCCACCTCGAGCAGCGCACTATGGGCACCCGAAGTCGCCATCGCCTCGATTCCTTGACGGAGTTTCCCGGTGAACAACTGATCGAACTCGGCTGATCCAAACGGATACATCACACCGTCAATCTCGATGTCGAACACGTCCCAGGCTCCGATCACGACGACCGCCACCTCAGCCTCCGCTGCCGCTGACGCCCACTCGGAGACCCAATCAGCGCAGATCGAGAAGTTGTTGCTGAAACCGTCGCGGCTACTGTGGACTCGACCGGATTCATAGATGCTGCAACCGTCGAGCGACCCATCGTGGATCGTGAACGTAGATCCGATCCCGTCAGGAAGGTTGATTGCCAGCGAGTGCGCCTGCGAGTCGCCAACGATCGTGACAGCCCTTGGCAACACTGGATTGTCGGCAGTCGATACGGCTTCCGGCGAAATCACAACTGGTTCACTTGTCGGCAAGTCGGCTGCGTTCGTGCCGATGTTCGTATTGGTACTCGAAAGCGCGAACGAAGCCTCTCCCCCAGCGGCTACGTCGAACGGTTCGACTGACACGTAGAACGCAGCCAGCGCCACCGCCGTGACCGCCACCCCACCGATCGGCATCCAACGAACGTGGACGCGCTCACGCCACCAACGACCGAGCGCACCCTTTCGGACGGGCGTCTCGATGTAGCGGTAGCACACTTCCGAGAGCACCCCCGCGATCGCCATCGACACGACGAACCTTGGCAGCGAACCTTTGGTTGCGCCACCAATCACGAGGATCGGCCAGTGCCACAGGTACAGCCCATAACTGCGCTTTCCGATCTCAACCATCGGCGGCAGCGAGAACAGATACCGCGCACCTTTCGCCGCCGGATGGACGATGATCAGTACCGCAATCAGCGACAGCCCGGAGACCAGTGCGAGCACCCCCGGATACATGTAGCCCTCGGTCAACCGGGCGGCGATGAAGCAGCAAATCAGCAGTCCAATCACGACACCGAACGACAGATCCAACCGCCGACTCGGGACCCGCGTTGCTGCAGCCGACCGCCACGGTCTCCACACGAACGCCGCCGCTGCTCCGATCAACAATCCCGACGACCGGGTGACCGTAGAGAGGTACATGAAGTTGACCCGGTTATCGCCCTCGAACCAACCCATCAATCCGTTGAGTGGAGTCTCGCCACCGCGGGCGATCCACCAGGTGACGACGAGCACGAAGCCGACCAGGCCGAACAGTGTTTTGGCGATCCGAGTCGGCCGCCATCCGGTGGCGGCCAGCGCCACGAACGCCAACGGCCAGATCACATACCACTGCTCTTCAACAGCCAGGCTCCACAGATGGCGCAGCAGGGGAGGGTCGCCGGGTTGGAAGTAGGGAACGTCGCCGACGATTGTGCCCCAGTTGGCGAGATAGAAGATCGACCACGGTAGATCCCTCCGCATCTGCGATGTCTGCTCCGCCGAGCCGAGCAGCGCTGCCCAGACAGCTACCGCCAACAGCACGGCAAACAGCGCCGGGAACAATCGCCTCGCCCGGCGCAGCCAAAACTGTGGGAGTGAGACGCGCCCGGTTTTCTCGCGCTCCTCGATCAACAATGTCGTGATCAGGAAGCCGGACACCACGAAAAACACCTCGACACCGAGGAATCCTCCATGCATCCAGGTGAAGCCCGCGTGATACAGGATCACGGCAATCACCGAGACGGCCCGCAACCCGTCAAGCCCCGGCTGATTCCCCATCCCGGGTCGGGATGAGGTGGAGGCGGGTCGCAACATAACGACAGCCAGCCTACGAGTCAGGTCCGGTTCGAACGCGTCAGCGTCGAACGGCGGTGCCGTCTTTGGTGGTTTCTACGGTCCACCCGGCGGATTGCAGGTCGCTACGGATCGCATCGGCAGCGGCGAAATCTTTGGCTGCGCGTGCGATGTCAAGAGCTGCCGCCTGAGCCTCGACGTCGTCAGGGATCTCGCCGGATGCCTTCAGTTCGAGACCGAACGCACCGCAAATCTCGACAACGGCGGCGACCAACGGACCAGCCGCGGCGGCACCTACGTCGAACGCTGCATTCGCTTGACGAACCGTGTCGAACAACAGCGCCGTCGCTTTCGGGGTGTCGAGATCGTCATCCATCGCTGCTCGGAACGCGTCGATCACACCGACGTCCGGGGATGCTGGGCCAACACCTGACGTTCGGGCAGCGAACGAATCGAGCCCTGCCAACGCCGTCACCGCCGCATCGATCGTGTCTTGACTAATCCGAATCTGGCTTCGGTAATGCGACTGAAGCAGCACCATCCGATAGGCGCGCTGGTCGTAGATCGCGATTAGATCGAGCAGGTTCGACACGTTGCCGAGCGACTTCGACATCTTCTCGCCTTCGGCGTCGACGATGAAGCCGTGATGCATCCAGTGATTGGCGAACGTCTTGCCGAGGGCAACCGCTTGGGCGCGTTCGTTCTCGTGATGTGGAAAGCGCAGATCCTGACCACCGCAGTGCAGGTCGAAGCCCTCGCCGAGCAGGTCGAGGCTCATCACCACGCATTCGCTGTGCCAGCCCGGACGTCCATCACCCCATGGTGAAGGCCACGATGGTTCGCCGGGCTTCGAGCACTTCCAGAGCACAAAGTCGGCCGGGTGACGCTTTTGGTCGGCGCCGAACACGTCTCGATCGCCGCCACCGGCGCGCATGTCGTCGAGCGATTGATGGGCCAATAACCCGTATCCGTCAACCGATTGGACCGAAAGATAGACGCCGTCATCGGTGAGGTAGGCGTTACCCAACGCGACTAGCTGACCAATCATCTCGACCATCTCGTCGATGTACTCGGTGGCGCGGGGTACGTCGGTGGGACGCTGGACGTTGATCCCATCCATCGCTTCGAACCAGACCCGCTCGCATTTGGCGGTGATCTCTTGCCACGGTCGGCCTTCTCGCTCAGCGCGTTCCATGATCTTGTCTTCGATGTCGGTGATGTTCGACACGAGCCGTACGTCTAGACCCGACCATTCGAGGTAGCGCCGCAGAATGTCGTAAACCAGGGTCGCCCGACCGTGCCCCAGATGCGGGGGCCCGTACACCGTCGGCCCACACAGGTAGATGCTGACCTTACCGGGCTGGCGAAGAGCCAGCTCACGTACCTCTCGGGCCGCTGTGTCGTACAGGTTCAGCACGCCCGACAGCCTAGGGGTCGGTGTCAGGGCGGACGACGGAAGTTTGGGTTCTCGGGTACTTCGATCGCAACCAGGTTGCCGTGCCACGGGCCGCCGGAGGCTCCCAGTCGCAGGGCGGTGATGGTGGCGTCGTGGGTATTCTGGAACACGGCCTCCTCGTCGTCGGCTTGCGGGCCGATCCAGACCGAGGCGATCAGGCAGAACTCCCCCGCCGGATCATCCATTTTGAGATCCAGCACCGCCGCCGCGACGCCAGCCTGAGCGGCACCCATCGTCAGTTCGGCGTGTCGCTGATCCAACACACCAACCGCTGGCACCA
>JANOTN010000005.1:0-7601 GCA_031416375.1 Ilumatobacteraceae bacterium | reverse complement strand
TCGGCGGCGTTCCATCCGGTAGCGGCATCGAGTCGGTGCCAGACCGAGCATGTTGAGGAGCCCGAGAACGATCATCAATGTGCCCCGGAGCACATCGATCGAGACGAGCAGCCGGCGGAGTGGGCTGCGATCGATCAGGCTCCCGGCGGCGATACCGAGAATTGCCCGCGGCCCGAGCCGAGCGAGGACCGCCAGCAAGAGCAACAACCCGAACCGAGGTTCGTCGGCCAGTGTGACCACGAGGGCGACCCAGAAGATCCCGTCGCCCGCTCCGGACAGAACCTCCGCACCGTAGAGCATCATCACTTCGGAGCGCGATCCCCTTACCGAAGGGCGGGCACCTGGGCACCCATCGTCGAACTGCTTCATTCCTCGGTCCTTCGCATCGAGATCGTGCGTAACTGGCCGACGATACGTGCCAACCGATTCCGGCTCCCGGTCAAACGCGCCGACGGTTGGGCGCAGATGGACCGACGGCTACCGTCAGATGCGCTCATCGAGTTCGCGAATCCGACGAGCGAGTGAACGCATCACCTGGATCGCGAACGTGGGTGTCTCGTGGACGAGAAACAGAAAGGTGCTTCGTGTGATCACCGCAATCTCAGTTGGCTCGACGGCGACGGCGGTCAGGCTGCGCGGCGCGTCGTCGATGATCGCTAATTCTCCGAAAGTTTCACCCGGCCCGACCCGGGCGAGCACCTCGTCGCCGCGCCGAAGTTCGATCTGGCCCGTGACCACGCCGAACATCTGGTCTCCGGCATCTCCGGCAGCGAAGAACACCTCACCAGGATCGAGGGCGTGCCGCTCCGTGGCGTTTAGGAACACACCGGCGATCGTCATGCGACCAGTCTCTCGAAAGCGAAGCCACAGGCCGTTGGCCACGGCGAATGTTCAGGCTCAGTTCATTTGAAGTTCACGTTCGGCCATACACGCGGCTCTCTGCGAGACTGCGGACGTTGGAGGGGAAGCGACGGATGAGTGACAGCAAGGCGGAATCGGTTGCGGAGGGGCGGTTGCGGAATGGGCCGTCCGATCCTTCGGAGATTCGGGCGATGTATGACGAGTGGGCCGACGGGTATGAGCTCGACCTTGATGCGTGGGAGTATCGAACGCCGGTCGACGTTGCAGAGCTGCTTCGGACGACGCAGCCTGATGCGGCGAATGTGCTCGACGTTGGATGCGGCACGGGGCGATCGGGCCGCGCCCTGCAGGCGGCTGGATTCACCTCGGTCGTCGGTTGCGACTTGTCACCTCAGTCGCTCAAACATGCTGACGCGACCGGTGCGTACACCCGTACGGTCGAGGTCAACCTCCAGCAATTGCCACTGCCGTTCAACGACAACTCGTTCGACGCACTCACCTGCGTTGGTGTGATGACGTATGTGCCCGACACGGAAGCCATCCTTCGCGAGTTCTGTCGTCTCGTCAGAACCGGTGGCACGATCATGTTCACCCATCGGGAGGATGCCTGGCAGGAGCGAGATTGTGCTGGAGTGACAGAACGGCTCACCGCAGATCGCCTCTGGCAAACAATCAGCGTCTCCGAACCGTTGCCGTACCTCCCGAAGAACGGCGAAATGGGCGATATTGGCGTGATCGTCGCTGCCTACTGCCGGGTATCTTGACGGCTCACACGAGCGGACATGGGGATCACGGTGTCGGAACAAACAGCAGTTGTTGTTGGCCTCGATGTGGGCGGGACGAAGACCAACGCCACTGTGCTCGACGAGAACGGGACGTTTCTGATCGACCGCATGGTCGAAACGCCGAGCCGCGTCCGTGAAGGACCGCAAGCGGCGCTCGAAGCGATCAGTGAAGCATTGCGCATCGTTCTGATCGCCGCCGATACGACACCCGATGCAGTGCGGGCGATTGGTCTCGACACGCCAGGTCCTGCCAGCGCCACCGGCGTGATTTCTGCCAAGGGGGCTACCAACTTCTCAGAACGCGAATGGTGGGGGTTCGACTTTCGGACGGCGGTCGAACAGCATCTGCACCTGCCGGTGATCTACAACAACGACGGCAACGCCGCAGCGCTATACGCCCACCGACACCTGTTCGGACACGATGCTTACGAGCGCTCGTCAATTTCAGCGATTGTCGGAACAGGTCTCGGTGGCGGCGTAATCCATGCCGGCGAGGTCATCAAAGGCGCGGCCGGCATGGCGGGCGAACTCGGACATGTTCATGTGCCGATGGACGGAATTCTCGCAGAAGAACAACCGAGGCCGCGTTGCAACTGCGGCTTCTATGGCGACCTCGAGAGTGTCGCTTCCCTGTCAGGAATCCAGAACAACCTGCTGCCATTCTGGTTAACCAAGTACACCGATCACCCCTTGGCATCCGTCGAATCGATCAGCGACGCAGCCAAACAGGTCCGCGGGTACGGTGAACGCGGCGACGAGATGGCGCTCAAGATCTTCGAGCAGCAGGCGCGGGCGATCGGCTACATGTTCACGATCGCGGCGAACTTCACAGACCCCGACGCGTACTTCCTCGGTGGCGGCATCGTCGAATCTGAACCGCATTTCCGTGACTGGTTTATCGCCAAGGTGCGGGAATCGACGACACTTCGTGAGGAACAGTCCGAATCCATCTTCACCCTCGTCGCCGACCTCGACATGGCCGGTGCCCGCGGTTCCGCCCTGGCCGCACTGCACGCCGTGAGGCCGTAATCAGTCGGCAGAACTCAGCAGCACGATTGGGATCTCACGGTCGGTTTTCTTCTGATAGTTGGCGTATCCGTTGTACTTGCCGGTGACGTTCGGCCAGATGCGGGCATGTTCTTCTGGGGTGGCCACGCGAGCAGTCATCTTCTTGGTCGCCATGCTCTGCAGCTTCACCGTGACCTCCGGGTTGGCTTCCAAGTTGAGAAACCAGGCGGGATGATGATCCTCGCCACCCTTAGAAGCGACGATCACGATCTCGTCCCCCTCAGTACAGGGTGACGTGAGCATCACCGAACGCGGTTGTCCGGACCTGCGGCCGATCGTCGTCAGTTCGAGTACTGTCATATGGCCGACCTTCCAGCCGACGCGCCCCCCGCTGACCTTCAGGATCGCTCGGTGGATCGCATTGCCAGTCTTGAGGAATCGATCACTTGGCATATCGCCAACGGTACAGCGAAGTCGGCTTCGCGGTTTGGCACAACAACTCCGCGCATTTGGCCGAGCCTAGGAGGGTGACCCATTGACTGAGCAGCCCAGGAGGGGCACAATCGCAATGGAGGTGGCAGATGGTTGTCAACTGGTCCATGCGCGAACATGTCATGGTCGATCGACCGGTGATGCGCTACGGCGTTACAGCCGCGCTCCTGACTGCCGCAGCGCTTGGCTGGTGGTGGTCCGTTCGCATGGCGGATGACATGCGAACGGACGGCATGGCTGGGATGAACATGTCTGCGGAGTCGGCGATGAGTGTTGTCGGGTTCCTGGTCGCATGGCTGGCGATGATGGTGGCGATGATGTTTCCGGCAGTCACTCCGGTGGTGAAGCTGTACGCCCGGGCGTCGGGGAAACATCGGGTGGCACCACTCCCATACTTCGTTTTCGGCTATCTGACCATTTGGACGCTGCTCGGCGTGCCCGCTTACTTTGCGTGGCGGGCATTGGAGATTCCACTTGCAGACGGTGCAGCGTGGGCTGGCCGGGTCGCGGGTGGCTCTCTGGTTGCGGCCGGCGTGTGGCAACTCAGCCCGCTGAAGGAGCTGTGCCTGCGTCATTGTCGGTCACCGATGTCGTTCTTCCTCCGGTATGGAGGCCGGATCGAACGGCCAGTCGGGGCAGCTCGAATGGGAGTTTCGCATGGGCTGTACTGCGTCGGCTGCTGTTGGGCGATGTTCGCTGTTCTTGTGGCGGTCGGCACGATGAACATCGCCTGGATGCTGGTCCTGACCGTACTCATCGTCATCGAGAAGACGTACCGCCACGGCGAGCGTGCAGCGACTGTTGCAGGTGTGGCATTTCTGTGCTTGGGCACTGCGTTGTTGGCGGCACCCGGGAGCATCCACACGATCACATAAATCCAAGAAATAACTCAACAACAATCAAGGAGGAGCAATGACCGCTACTGAGACTCTGACCGCTTGGCGATTGCGGGGCAAAGGCTACGAGTTCTGTAACTGCCAACCCGGATGCACGTGCAACTTTTCCGGGTTCCCCACCTCTCCCGACGGCAGCTGCAAAGCCGCTGTGGCGTCCCGGATCATCGAGGGCCATTGCGGCGACGTCGACCTCGGTGGCATCGACGCAGTTGCCATCATCGACTGGCCAAAGGCAATCCACGAGGGTAATGGCAAGGCGATCTTTGTCGCGCCACCCGAAGTGACAGACGAACAGCTTGGCTGCATGGCGCAGATCTTCACCGGCCAGCTCGGAGGGCTGCCCTGGTCGATCCTCGGCACTACCTTCGAGATTGCCGGTGTCGTCCGAGCTGCAGTCGACATAGAGGACAACGGGATCTACAGCGGGTTCAGCATCGCCGGTGTCGGGAGCGCCCGTGGCGACTCGCTCAAGAACCCCGTCACGGGAGACGAGCATCTCGTAGCGATCGACCTCGACACCGGCTTTATCTGGAAGCGCGGCGAATGCGGTCAAGGGAGCTTCGATGTCGAGGCCGAAGGCGTCCACCTCAACTTCGAGGGCACAAACTGGATTCTCTACGACTTCGACTGGACCAATCAGAGCTAAGCGACTGTGATCGGCGGGGTACTGTGCGGTTGTGTATGTGGCCGCGTTTGAAGTAGAGATCCGCATTCCGGACTCGCATTCGCTGAAAGATCGAAGGCAAGTGGTGCGAGCGTTGCTTGATGGTGCCCGGCATCGGTTCTCGGTTTCGGCGGCGGAAGTCGGGGGGCAGGACACCTGGCAACTCGCCACCCTCGGGTTCGCCGTCGTCGCCTCTGAGGTGCGTCTCGCAGAAGAAGTCGTCGGTTCGATTGACCGGTTCATCTGGTCACATCCAGGCATCGAAATCCTCGACGCAAATGTGCGCTGGCTGGACTAAAAACCGGTGGCCGTGTGTTGGTGCAATCGAACCGCGCCGTAGATAGCGTCGCGGCTAATGCCTGGGGCCAAGGTGGCATCAGGCGACTACAGAAAGCAGTACAGAAAATGACTATCGGCATTGTGAAGTTCTTCAACGACCAGAAGGGCTTCGGTTTCATCAGCCGAGACGACGGCGAAGACGTCTTCGTGCACTTCTCGAACATCGAAGGCAGCGGACGACGCACCCTCGTTGACGGTCAGAAGGTCGAGTTCGAGATCGCCGCGGGCCGTAAGGGTCCCGAGGCTGTCGGCGTTCGAGTCGTCTGAACCACGTCCACTGATGCGAGCGCCTAGCGCTCGTACGGCGTGACGTCGGGAGAGATTCCGGGAGAACGCGGATCAGCCGCTGTTGCGTAACCCGGTGGCGATCGTATTGAGCGTGAGCTGGATCCCGCGCTCGACGAGTTCGTCGTGATCACCGGCCCGGTAGCGACGCAACAGTTCGATCTGCATCACGTGTAACGGATCGAGATAGGGAAACCGGTTGCGGATGCTGCGAGCCAGCGCCGGGTTCGACTCCAGCGGGTCGGCAGATCCGGTCAGCAAGCTATGCCACTTGGTCGCCAAAACGTGCTCTCGTTCGATCACTCCGAACACGCTCGAGCGCAACGACTCGTCATCCACCAATGCGTTGGCATACTGCCGCCCGATCCCAAGATCGGTCTTAGCGAGCACCATCCCCATGTTGTCGAGCATCGCCCGGAAGAACGGCCATTGATCGTGCATTTCGCGAAGCAGCGCTACTTGACTGTCGCTGGTGGCGAATGACTCGAGCGCCGAGCCGGCACCGAACCACCCAGGAATGTTGAGCCGACACTGACTCCACCCGAATACCCACGGAATCGCTCGCAGGTCCTCGATCCGATTCGAGTTCTTGCGAGCAGCTGGGCGACTCCCGACGTTGAGGCTGGCGATCTCACCAATCGGCGTGATCGCCCGGAAGAAGTCGACGAATCCGTTGGTTCCGGCAACGAGTCCGCGGTACGCATCGAACGCCGATTGCGACAACGTGTCCATGGTGTCGGCGAAGCGCGTCGCGTCGCCGCCTGGTTGCCCAGCCGACAGGCAACTCGCCTCAAGCGTGGCGGCCACAAGAGTTTCCAGGTTGCGGCGCGCTGACGCCGGTTGGGCGTACTTGGCAGCAACCATCTCACCCTGCTCGGTAATCCGCAGCGCGCCGTCGACGGAACCTGGGGGTTGCGCAAGTATCGCCTGATACGCAGGCCCGCCGCCTCGGCCGACTGTGCCCCCACGGCCATGAAACAACCGCAATCGAACGTCGGCGCGATCGGCCGCGACGACGAGTGCTTCCTGCGCCCGGTAGAGCCCCCACTGAGACGCGACGTAGCCGCCGTCCTTGTTGGAATCGGAGTACCCGATCATCACCTCCTGCCACCCGGAACGGCTGTTTACGATCGATCGATAGCGATCGTGAGCGAGCAAAGCACTCAAGGTTGCGTCGGCCGCGTGGAGATCGGCGATCATCTCGAACAACGGGACGATGTCGAGAGATGCGGAGACAGCGCCGCTATCCGGGTCGACCCGGACGAGTCCGACTTCCTTGAGTAGGACCGCTACCTCCAAGACATCGCTCACGGCACCGGTCTGAGAAATTACGTAGTGCGGGATCGCACGGGCACCGAAACGGGCATGCGCTGAAGCCGCCTCGCGCAACACCGCCAGCTCGCCGGACGTGAGCTCCGAGTATGTGTTGTATGGCGACGTCAACGGTCGCTGGCCCATTAGTTCGGCAGTCAGCAGCGAGACACGATCGGTCTCATCGAGTGACAGGTAGTCATCGACGACCCCTGCGACGTTGAGCAACTCGGCTATGACGACATCGTGGATCGTGGAGTTCTGGCGCATGTCGAGCCCGCACAGATGCGTCCCAAAGATCTCGACGCCGAGTCGAACTGGTTCGACACGGGCGTCGGCCAACGCGCCGGCACCGTGCGAATGAAGTGACTTGATCACGATTTCGAGATCAGCAAGTAGTTCGTCGAGATTCTGGTACGCATCAAGCATGGCGTGCGGTGGTGGGCCCGGCACTGCGTCCAACACGGCCGATGCCGTCGCCCACAGGCGAGCGTGGATGCAGCGCATCGCCCGCCGATACGGTTCGTCGGCGCGGAATGGCGAGTGGTCGTTCGACGCCGTCGCGATCGCCAGCAGTTGATCGGTCGGCGTGATCAGACGGGCCGACATCGACAAGTCCCGAGAGAGCTGATGGAGCAACGTGAGATGGTGTTCGTACGCCGTAGCGGCGTGGGATTCGACAGCGAGTCGGAGCACCGATGCTGTGACGAACGGATTGCCATCGCGGTCGCCGCCAATCCACGAACCCATCGAGATGATCTGCGGATTTCGAACCTCGCGGCCGAGCCTCGCCAGCGCAAGCTGTCGCAGGTCACGTTGCAACGCCAGGATCGTTTCGAAAATGCTCGATCTGTAGTAACGCAGGGCCTCGTTGATCTCGTCGCTGACCCGAAGCTTCGAGAGCCGTACCTCTGCCGTCTGCCACAGCGTGAGGACTTCGAGTCGCAACTCCGCATCAAT
>JANOTN010000004.1:0-4737 GCA_031416375.1 Ilumatobacteraceae bacterium | reverse complement strand
GAGACGGCCGAGAACATCCATCGAGGGTTGCTGGACGGATGTGTTCAGTTCGAACGCGACATCACGATCCACGAACCGGAGCCGATGCACGAGTTCCGCAACTTCCAGTTCGTCTCACCGACTGGCCTCAAGGACGTCACGGCTGCCTACCGCGAGTACTACGCCCTGCGCGAGCAATACGAACGAATGAGCACCGGCGACCGCCCGTTGTGGCTCGTCGAGATGGACCGTTTCTGGAAACTCCAAATGGCCGGCGGCGACCCGATCCAGTCGTGGCTGACGACTCCGATGATGCACTTCGAACCACCGTCGATGACCGTTCGTCGGTTCTGGTCAGGGATCAACAAGCTGTCCGGACAATTCCCCGGCGCTCGGCTCCTGATCGCCACCCATTCTGGCTGCATCCGGGCATTCGCCGTTGCAGCGCTCGGGTACGACCCGGGTGAGCCATACAACACGGAACACGTACGGGTGAAGATCATGGAAGGCCGCAAGGACGCCTTGGTGACGTATCGGAACCGCGTGCAGGAGTTGTGCGTTCCGGATATCGACAAGTTGCCCGTTTGGGCAGACGAAGACAACTGGGAACCGGGGGAGTGAGATGAATCAGCCGAGGGAGAACGAGCAATGTGCAAGCAATGTCCAGTCGTTGATTGGGATGCCGCCTTCGCCACGATCGAGTCGTTCGGTGGCGTTGCACAGGTCGGTGGCGTGATGAGCGACATGATCGTCTGGTACGACCGTTACGACTCGTCGCAGCACAAGCATCGAGTTGGCGGCAAGAATGCCAGCCTCGGCGAACTGATGATGGCAGACCTGCCCGTTCCGCCCGGTTTCGCCGTGGCGATCGAGGCATACCAACAGCTGTGGCGCAACTCCGATCTCGCAAATGCGGTGAATCACGAACTGCGAGATATCGACCATCAAGATCTCGTCGGCAACATGGCCGTCTCAGATCGCATCCGTGCCTCGATTGAGGCAGAGCCGGTCTCCGATCAAGTCGTCGATGCGATCTCGTCGAGCTACGAGGCGCTGTGCAAGTTCTGCGATGTGTTGAACCTTCCAGTCGCGGTCCGATCGTCAGCTACCGCAGAAGATCTTCCTGACGCATCGTTCGCCGGTCAACAGGACACGTTCCTGTGGATTCAAGGCGCCGACGCAGTCATCGACAGCGTGCGCAAGTGTTGGTCGTCATTGTTCACCGACCGGGCTATCGCCTACCGATATCAGATGGGTTACCTGCATCAGTCGATTTCGATGTCGGTCGGCGTGCAAAAGATGGTCGACCCAGTCGCTGCCGGCGTCGCATTTACCCTGAACCCTGTCAACGGTGACCGTTCACAGGTCGCCATCGACGCTTCGTGGGGGCTCGGCGAGGCGGTCGTTTCGGGTGAAGTCACCCCCGACAACTACCTCGTCGACAAAGTCATCAAAGAGATCGTCAGCCGTAAGGTCTCGACCAAGGCAATCGAATATCGCCTCGACCATGACGGCACAGTGCGCAAGCTCGAGATCGAGCCCGAACGTCAGACCAAGCCATGCATGACCGACAACGATCTTCGCAACGTCGCTGCGCTAGCACGTCGCGCTGAGAAGCATTACGGATGCCCGCAAGATGTCGAATGGGCTGTCGACCGGCACCTACCTGACGGCTACAACGTTGTTCTACTGCAGAGCCGACCCGAAACCGTGTGGTCGCGGAAGCCCGTCGTACCGATCGGCAACCAGTCCGACCCAATGAGCTCGATCGTGTCGACACTGATGGCACCGATGCACACCGCACCAAAATCCTGAACCGCGACACCGACCTGAGGGGGTCCATACACCATGGCAAATCGTTTCCCGAGCCCGTTTGACGTCGATCCGCCCGACGGCGACATTGCCGGATGGGAAGAGATGTACCCGTACTCGGTGACGTTTGGCGAAGGCCGACGTGAGTATGAGGAAGCGCGATTCTGGTTCCAAGACTCGATGCACTGGGGCGTAGCGATGACGCCGTGGGACTCGACCCACCTCGAGTTCGCGATTGCTTCGTTGGGACAGTTCAACAGCCGCCACTACCGCATCCCGCCGGCCGACGGGATCGACTTCCGTGTGCTCTACGGCTACCCCTACTTCTCGCCGGTCGCCGTCGACGCCGAAATGATCGAGCCGCGTATCCCCGAGTTCATGGAGCGCGCCGGCCACTACTTCATGAACTGGGACGACCTCTACGAGAACTGGCTCGTCAAGGTCAAGGAGAACATCGACGCCCTCGACGCGATCGACTTCTCGCCACTGCCAGAAGTCGAGGATCTTGAGGTCGTCACGTCCGGTCAGGGCACCGGCAGCGGCTACAGGCTGCAGGCCGAGTACCACCGGTTCAAGGATCTTTCGTTGCGCACCTGGCAGTACCACTTCGAGTTCCTCAACCTTGGTTACGCCGCCTACCTCGACTACTTCGGATTCTGCAAGCAGGCATGGCCGAGCATTCCCGACCTGGCGATCGCCCGTATGGTCGCAGGCGTCGAGGTCGACCTGTTCAAGCCGAACGAGAAGCTCAAGGATCTCGCCCATCTGGCAGTTGACTCCGGCATTTCCAAGGTATTCGACACGCCAAGTGACGTCAGCGGAATCGCCTCAGAGTTGTCAGGGTCACAAGCCGGAAACGCCTGGCAGGCAGCGTGGGACGACGCCTCCGACCCCTGGTTCAACTTCAGTTCCGGCAACGGCTTCTACTACTTCGACAAGACGTGGATCGACTACCCGGAAATCCCGTACGCCTTCATCCGTGACTACATCACCAAGATCGAGGCCGGCGACGACATCAGCCGCCCGATCGAACAGGTGATCGCCGAACGTGATCGGATCATCGAGGAATACACCGACCTGCTGCTCACCGACGAGGACAAAGCCACGTTCGCCGGCAAACTCGGCCTCGCCCGCACTGTGTTCCCGTATGTCGAGAACCACAACTTCTACATCGAACACTGGACGATGTCGCGGTTCTGGGCCAAGCTCCGTGAACTCGGCGCAATCGTTGCCAAGCAAGGCTTCATCGCCGACCCCCAAGACATCGTGTATTTCAAGCGTGACGAGATCGACGAGGTTCTGTGGGACATGTACATGGCCTGGGCTGTCAATGCACCTGCCGCCGGACCGACGTACTGGCCTCCGAAGATCGCCCAGCGCAAGCGATGGGTCGAAGCATTCAAGGCGTGGAACGCCCCGAAAGCACTCGGCGAGCCGCCCGACGTCGTAACCGAGCCATTCACGATCATGCTGTGGGGGATCACCTCTGACTCCGTCAAAGGCTGGCTGGGCGCCGAGGATGGCGAAGGTGGGATCAAGGGCATGGCGGCATCACCTGGTGTCGCTGAGGGCCCGGCACGTTTGGTGTTCAACGCCGAAGATATTGGCAAGGTGCTCGACGGCGAGATTCTCGTCACCCCGATCACGGCCCCAAGTTGGGCACCCGTGTTCCCCAAGATTCGGGCCTGCGTCACCGACATCGGCGGCATGATGAGTCACGCCGCAATCGTCTGCCGCGAATACGGAGTACCCGCCGTGACCGGCACCGGGTTCGGCACGAGCCAGATCAAGAACGGGCAGCGAATCCGAGTCGACGGATCCGCCGGCACTGTCGAGATTTTGGAAGACTGACGAAGCGTCACTGGAGATTGGAGACCCCGCCATGATGACCGAGGAACAGAACGACGAACTCACCCAGGTTGGCCCTGGAACGCCGATGGGCAACGTACTTCGGCACTACTGGTACCCCGTCGCTTTCGTTCGCGAACTCGATGTGTTCCCCGTCAAGGGGGCCCGGCTGCTCGGCGAGAACTTCGCCGTGTTCAAGCTCCCCGACGGGACGTACGGGATCATGCACGAGAAGTGTCCACACCGCGGCGCATCGCTTGTATACGGAATCGTCGAGGACGGTGGCTTGCGTTGCGGCTACCACGGCTGGAAATTCGACAACCAGGGCAAGTGCATCGACATCCTGGCCGAGCCGGATTCCTCACCGGCCTTTCGTGACAAGGTGTGTGCCAAGGCTGGCCAGGCGCAAGCACTCGGTGGGATGGTGTGGGCCTATATCGGTTCTGGCCCAGCGCCGGAGTTGCCGCGTTACGAGGCGTACGTGATGAATGGCGTGCGCGACATTGGTCACTCGCTGCTTCCGTGCAACTGGTTCCAGATCATGGAGAACGCTGTCGACCCGTATCACGTCGAGGCACTCCACGGGAACTACTTCGCCTTCATCGCCGAGTGGAAGGGCTTCGAGATGCCCGGCTCATTCAAGAACAAGCACATCAAAGTCGGATTCGATACGTTCGAACACGGGATCATCAAACGCCGTCAGCTCGTCGGTCAGACCGAGCAAGACGATGATTGGGCAATTGGTCACCCGATGGTGTTCCCGTACAAGATGTGGGTCGGCGGCAATGGCGTGTTCCAGATGCAAATCCGAGTACCGATCGACGACACCCACACTCGGGTGCTGTTCTATACCGTCCATGCCCCGGACGGTGCCGAGCCGGCCGATCAGATGTACCCGGTTGACTACGAGTACCAATGGATCGACGACAAGGGCGTTCACATCGTCGACTACATCGAGGGCCAAGACGTGATGGCGTGGGTCACGCAGGGCCCGATCGCCGATCGCACGACCGAGAACATCACCAAGAGCGACCTCGGTGTGATTGCCGTGCGTCGCATGTTCCGCGAGGCGATCGAAGCGGTGCGCGAGGGCCGCGA
>JANOTN010000003.1:0-3766 GCA_031416375.1 Ilumatobacteraceae bacterium | reverse complement strand
CCACTGAGGTTGTCGATTCGACAACGGACATTGTGTTCCGGTCGCCCGGTGGCAGAATGACTCCATGTCTCGCGTCACGCTCGACGTAGTCGGAGAGTTCTCCGTTGACGCGACGCGTCTCGTGGATGTCTGCGAGCGGTACGGGATCGCCGAGCTCGCGGTCTTTGGATCCGTCGCGCGCGGAGTGGCAACCCCGACGAGTGACGTTGATCTGCTCTATGTGATGGTACCTGGACGCTCCCTTGGCTTTTCGATCAACCGACTGGAGGACGAACTCGCCGATGTCTTCGGACGTCGAGTCGATCTCGTTGCCAAGCGCGCCGTCCACCGGATGCTGCGCGACAGCGTGCTGGCGGAGGCTCGGACGTTGTATGCGGCGTGAGGCCCTTCTGTTGGCCGAGATCGCCAACGCGGTCGCGCGGATTCTCGACCTTACTGCGGAATTGTCCGCGGCCGAGATCGAAGGTGCCCCCGACCGACGCGACTCGCTCCTCTGGAACTTCACGGTGCTGGGCGAGGCGGTCAGCCAGCTCTCCGCGGGTCTCAAAGCAGAACACCCGGCAATCCCGTGGTCAGACGCGAGCCGGATTCGCAACCGCATCGTTCACGGCTACTGGTCAGTCGACTTCGAGGTCCTCTGCGCAACTGCCCGCGACGATCTGCCGTCCTTCCTCGCTGGCGTCCGGACTGTGCTGGATTCCCTCGGCGACGACACGGGATAGGCGACGACGTACCTCGCATCCTGCGGACGGATTCGATCCCACGAACGACCTCACATTCACGCGGGGAAGTTGTCGATGAGATAGGCATGGTGCGACGTACGAGTGCGCCAAAGCCGCGGCACTTTAGGTCGGCCTGGGAGACTGCGCATATGGAGCAGACGGTTCATTTCCTGATCAGATTTCCACGTGGTATGTGTGTGGAGCACGACGTTCTCGGTTCGACCTGGCCGGTCGATGGCACGCCAACGCCTTGCGAGGTCGTGCTGCCCTCAGGCATCTTGCCGGGCGGGACCGACGGATGGTCGTTGGATTCTCCGCCTGGGATCGACGACGGGGTGTTGAAAGGGTTCGACAGGTTCACCGGGCAGTCAGGCGCGCTATGGGGCAACTATCAGAGTCGCGACTCGATATCCGGTGAAGGGGATGCCCTGCTGTATCGCTCCGTTGCTGTCACCACGTTTTCTGGCAGCAAAGGTGACGAGGAACGAGACTTCGCGAAGGCGACTGGTACGGCCCTCAATCGGTGGGTCGGATCGGTCGCCGAGTGGCTGGAGGTTCTGACGGGAGCGGACCTTCAACCGCACCCGCGAACGGCTGACCGTGAGCATTACATCGAAGGGCTTCCCGTGACAGTTGGGGCCAACGGCAGGCCCGACTGGTTCGCGAACGTCGACCCTGTCGTGGGCGTGCACACGGACAGTGTTGCGGTAACGGCTGAGATGTGGGCGTCGGCAATCGAGCGAGTCAACGGTGAAATGGTTGTTCCGAGTGCCCACCGCTACTTACGCGATGGCCGTGCGGCGCTGTTCCGCGACAACTATCGCAAGTCGATCGTGGATGCCGCGACGGCATGTGAGGTAGCGCTTGCACAGGCGATTCGCGACATCGTTGGCGATCGACGACAAGCCGAGATAAACCAACTACTCAAGGGTGCGCACGGGGTGATGGAGGTGTTCGACATTCACGAAGTTGTTGCTTTGAAACAACACACTGTCCGGCGTAAACGGGTCATGGATCAGCTCGCAAACAAACGCAATCTGGCTGTTCATCAGGGGGAGATGATCACACGCGAGCAGGCGAGGGCTGGGCTGGCCGTTGCGGCCGAGATCGTCAAGTCCGTATCATCGTTGTGATGCACGGCGCACAATCCTGGCGCTGCGCCAGCCGTCGGACCGTGGTGCGGCTTGGGTGCAATGCGCGGTCGAGCCCTAGGAACCAAGCTCCAGATGGAGGAAGTGCTCACCGACCGGCGGCTCGGAACCAACCTCTCACTCCAGCTGGAATTGCCCCATTAGAGGGCATCTGGTGACAGCGCCTGCTGACCGGCCATCGAGTTCAGAACGGGTTCGAAGCCGAGCCCTACTCGGAGCGTCTGTCGTGCTGATACCGACTGGAGATCGTCGTCGAGTTGCTCAGCGAAGTAGTCCCGCAGATAGGTCGGCCTGGGCTGCGATGCGTGGATCACGAATGCCGCGAGGAGGCGGCGCATGTAATCCTTCAGGCGGGTGACGTTCTGGAGCATCGTCTGATGCTTGGGTTTCAGCGCACTGCCGTGAACGAGCTTGCAGCGGGTGTCGTAAAACGCCTTAACGTCGTGGAAAATTTTTCGGCGTTCCGCGTCGTCGTTTGCAAGGAACCCAGTGACCCCAATTGAAGAACGAGCCGCTCTGCCTCTGGGCCGCACCGCTCGACGAGCATTGGAACAGCGGCGAGGTCGTTGATCGCAGGACCAAAGTCGTCGCAGCCGCGTATCACGTCATCCTTGCCGAGGTTGCCAAAGGCGGTGCCGCGGAAGTCCGCAGCGTCGGTACCAACGTCGCGCAGCGCCGCGCGCGTGCGCGACGAGACGAGATATGGAATCAGGTAAACCTGGAACCCTTGTTGGCCCTCAGCTGCGTCACACCAGTCGCCCTGGCCGATGACTCTCGGGCCCCGCGAGCGCGGGGTGCAGCGCTTCGGCGGTGAAACCTGGTTTCAGCCGGCGGTTGGCACCTGCGGTCGCAAGATCCTCCTTGAGTCGGTCACTTTGGAGTTCCGACCGGGACTTCGCTCGGGATCTGGCGGAGGCCGCGCAGCGAGGGGCTTCGCCGGGTCGAAGAATCCAGGTGGGAAACGGCCGCAAGCTGAAAGCGATCTCGGTTCGCAGCGCCGCGTAGTCTGCAGCGGTGCTCACTCTGCCTCAGCTTGAACGGCATTTGTTTGCTGCGGCTGACATCTTGCGCGGGAAGATGGATGCTTCCGAGTTCAAGGAGTACATATTCGGGGCGCTGTTCCTGAAGCGGTCGAGTGATGTGTTCGAGGTCGAGCGGCAGAAGGTGATCGCCAACCAACTCGCTCAGGGCCGCACGCCAGTGCAGGCCGAGCAACGCGCCGACGACCCCGACTACTACCAGCAGGCGTTCTTCGTTCCGCCGCTTGGCCGGTGGGATCACGTCCGTGACGACCTCCACCACCAGGTCGGCGACGGGCTCAACAAGGCGCTCGCCGCACTCGAAACCCACAACCCGGCGCTCGAAGGCGTGCTCCAGCACATCGACTTCAACCGGCGGGTCGGCACCACCACGGTCACCGACAAGAAGTGGCGCGACCTGATCGACCACTTCTCGAAGTACCGGCTCCGCAACGAGGATTTCGAGTTCCCCGATCTGCTCGGCGCCGCCTACGAGTACCTGATCCGTGACTTTGCCGATTCGGCCGGCAAGAAGGGCGGCGAGTTCTACACACCACGCCAAGTTGTGCAACTCATGGTGCGTCTCGTCGATCCCAAAGAAGGTATGTCTATATACGATCCGTGTTCAGGATCGGGCGGCATGCTCATCTACGCACGCAATCATGTGGCCGATAACGGTGGCAATCCCCGCAACCTCCA
This sequence comes from Ilumatobacteraceae bacterium, assembly GCA_031416375.1. Taxonomy (GTDB): domain Bacteria; phylum Actinomycetota; class Acidimicrobiia; order Acidimicrobiales; family Ilumatobacteraceae; genus Ilumatobacter. The sequence continues at coordinate 175 of JANOTN010000003.1, read as the reverse complement.
ACTTGCGGGGCAAGAAGCTAACGGCACCACCTGGTCGATCTCCAAGATGAACATGCTCCTCCATGGCATCAACGACGCCGATCTCAAAAACGATGACACGCTCGCCAACCCTGAGCACCTCAACGACGGTGAACTCAAACGGTTCGATCGAGTCATCACCAATCCCCCGTTTAGC
>JANOTN010000002.1:0-7680 GCA_031416375.1 Ilumatobacteraceae bacterium | reverse complement strand
GTTCCAGGCACCGCTGCCGGATGCGTCGCAATCACGATCGGTTGCGGGTGAGTTGAGGTCGAGCCTGACTCGCACGTCGATCGTCCACGTCAATGTGCCTCGGGCGGCGATCGTTCCTGTGTACAGGTTGGTGTTCGGGGTGGTGCCATTCCAGCCCACGGTCGACGAGGCTCCGCTGACTGTCGGGCCACTCACCACGGTCAGCGCCGCAGGGAACGCAAAGGCATCGGTGACACTGATGTTCTCGGCGATGAACGAGTCACTGTCGGCCGTGACGGTGTAGCGCACGTTGAACTCGTTGATCGTGCCGGCGATCGGTGCCGGGTCGACGAGTACAGCGGTCTTGTCGATCGTGACCGGACCACGCTGGTTGTTGGTGAATAAACAGTTGACCGTCTGGCCGGCGGCCACGGTCACCTGGATGACTTGCGAGTCGAGGTTCTGGCTCAGAGCCACCTCGTTGTCGCAGACGATGTCGACAAGGCTCCACGTGGCATCCGTCGGCGGTGACAGCTCGGTGATCGTGAACACACCAGGCGTCAGGTCGCCTGTTGCTCCGGCCGGCCCGGGAATCGTGAGACCGTTGATCGGTATTGACGCAAGGCTTGGCGATGGCCCGACAACCGTGAAGTTGAATGCTTGTTGCGAGTTCTCCGGCAGACCGACCTTGTCGACACTGATCCGGCCTTGTTGCGTGTTGGTGAAGACACACTTGATCGTGTTGGAAGAGTCGTCGGACGTTATCGACACTGACCGGCTGGTCGTGTTGCCGGTGGTCAACGGAGAACCGTCTTCGTTCGTGCAGACGATGCTGTCGAGCGACCAGCCTGGCGTCCCAGCGGCGGCGGCTTCGGTGATCGTCACTGGCGTGTTCGGGTCGAACGCGAGGAACGCCGACTCGCCGATCGCGAGGTCGACGGTCTGACCATTGGCGTCAAACGAGAAATCCTGACCTCCGCCCGTACCAGCCTTTTCAATGATGATGCCGGCGGCGTCATTCGTGATCACGCAGTTCGGCACGAAGTCAGGTTTGCCGATCAATGTGTAGAAGGCACTCGACTGGACCTGGAATGCCGTGAGATCACTGTTGACGTCGAATGTCCGAGCTCCACCGGTCCAGAGAACTTTGGTCGTCTCCGGAAATCCAGCCGCGAACATATCGATATAGGTGCACTCGACAGAGATCATCTCCCATCCGGTCGGCAGGTCGGCGGGCGGCAGCCCCGAGATGAAGTACGGCTCTTCAAAAGCGACGTAGTCGGGTGCGGCGAAGGCATTGTCGTACTGGTCGGTCTCACCGATCGCGAACCGGCTGTTGAGCTGGTTGACGGTCGAGGTGGGAGTCGTTGTGGGAACGGTGCCGAAGATGTTGGACGAGACCAGTCGCTCGACCCTGTAGTCGAATTCCGGCGACGTGGCCAGGTCGGCGGGGCCGGCCTTGGTGACCGACAGCGGGCCGCAGTTGCCGATTGGAAGTTTGGGGGTTCCGACGAAGTCCTTCAGCTGGGCGCTCGAAGGGCTGTTACCGGTCTCCGTGAATATGTAACCGGCGGTCGTCAGATCGACGCATTGACCAGAGCTGTCCGATGGCAGAATGCCGGCTGCAGTCAGGTCGAGGGCGAACTCACCGAAGCTGGGTTTGCCGTTGGCTGAGAACGAACCACCATCGACGAAACCGACCTTGGCCTGAAAGATCGATGACGCTATTGCAGTCGTCCCGCTGCTATCGACGATCCACGTGTTGGTCCCAGCATTCCATTTCATGATCCGGAATGCAGCCGCGGAGGATGAGTTGTAGTCGAACGCGATCAGGCGGTCGCCAGCTGAGTTGCCAGCGACACCGTCGGCGATCGGAATGTAGAAGTTGATCTCACCCGGGTCCTCAGCTCGCTCCCAAGCGCCGTAGATCACCGTGTGGTTCTGGCTACCGGCGCCGGGGTTTCCGTACTGGTTCGGGACGGCGACGATCTCGTAGGCGGTGTAGGCATGGAACACATCGCCCTTGCCGAGCACCTGGCCGCAGCCGAGGTTGATGGTTGCGCCCGGCCCGTCGAGCGGATCGTCGATGTTGACGAGGCTGTCGACCTTCGTGCCTCCCGCCCAGTTGTCATCATCGCCGGAACCGCAGAACTCCGGCTCGCCGGGCAGACCGAACAGTGGGTTCGGGGCGGGGCTCACCGTCGGAAAGTCCTCAGCCTCCATGTTCTCGAACACCAACGGCAACAGACCCGACGACCCGATACCCGACGGCGGCGGGGCCGCCGGGTCACTCCCGATCGGCTGAGGTCCATACGGCGAGGACAACCAGTCCGCATTCACGAACGCATTGGCAGGCGCTCCATTGGAACTGATTCCGGGTACCCGGTCACCGTCGATCTCGAATCGGGTGAGCTCGCCGAGCAGCCCGCCTGGGGCCGCTCCGTTCGTGTCGTACACGAGCGCCGCCTGCGAACCGCCTGGCGCGAGGGCTAACGCGATGGGGGTGCCGAGGGCTACCGCGATAACCAAGCGAATCCACTTGGTGATGGTCTTCGAGTTCATGTCCGCTCCTGATATTCCGCCGGGTGGAGGGTTGAATAACCCTCCGTTTTTTGGAACGAACCTCACGATGTGGTCGATGAGGAACGTGGCCTACGTCCCAGTGTTCTGCCCGGCGACGGTCGGTGTCAAACCAAATTCACACTTCTCGGCGTGAATAATCCACAATTGTCACGTATTGTGTGCATACAACCACAATACGTCCACCGTTTGTCAAGATTCTTGACGGATTCCCTCGATTGTGATGTCCCTGTGTGGTACAAGTCACACCCAGATGAACCCACCTACGGATCACCCATCGCCAATCGGTGGGCGAGGTCGTTCCAGGCGCGGCAAATAACCGGAGGAAACCCTCAACCTCTACTTGATGTTCTTACTGAAGTAGTGAACGAACCGCGCCGACCGGTCGACCGTGGCCGAGAATCGGGTCTCCCAACTCGGACGGATCAACATCAATACCCACCAGAGCGAGTGCGGTTGCGAGCACAATTCCAGCAGACCGCGAAGTCCCATCGGCGATCTTGACCGCTGCGGCACGACCATCCGGAAGTGCCGCAGCGAAGACTCCTTCGGCACCATCCTTGGCCATCAAGTCCGGGACCAACCGCATCAAGCGAGTGACGTCGCTGCGATCACCACCGACCAGCTCGGGGTGCGTTGTCATCGCCGACCACACCAGGCTGCGATCCGTTGCCAACGTTCGAAATCCGCGAGCCAAACCAACGAGCGACACGACATGCGCAGGAGCGCCACAGCCATCGACACCGACGTGCGCAACACCACCGGTCAGTTCACCGATTCGAGTACCGATCGCTCGCTGCAGTGGGTGCTCCTCGGACAGATATCCATCGATCTCCCATCCGTTGATCGCGCACGTCACCAGCATCGCCGCGTGCTTGCCTGAACAGTTCATCTGTATGCAATCGCGGCGACCACCCGCAGCCAACACTCGCTCGGCGATCGCCTCATCAAGCGGGAGGTCTGGCGTGTTATCGAGTGCCGACTCCGTCAGCCCGGCAGACTCAAGAATCCGGCGAACGACCGCAAGGTGGCGCTCAGTCCCGTCGTGGCTGGCGCAGGCCAAGGCCAGTTGCTCGCTATCCAAGTCCAGCCCGAGCCCCAACATCGCGTCGCCCTGCATCGGCTTGTTCGACGACCGGGGGTAGATCAGGACATCGGGATCGCCGGCGGAAAACGCGATCGAACCATCAGCACCAAGCGCGACGACGGCACCAAAGTGGACGCTTTCGTCGAAGCCCGATCGAGTGGTGACCGCCACTGGGACGTACGCCGCCTCGCCGGCGCGACGTACATCCATCATTCGTCACGCGATCGCCGGTTGCGACCCGGCACACTCAACTCGGTCAGTCGGTCCTCCACAACCTCGTGGCGATCGCCCCACTCGCCGATCAGCGCCTGCGTCATGGCCGCAGCCGGCAAGGCCAAGATCGCACCGGCCGCACCCAAGATCGAGTATCCAGCCAACGCAGCCCCGAAGGCGACAGCGGGGTGCAGCTCCATTGTGCGGGCGGTGATCCGTGGAGCGAAGAAGTAGTTCTCCAACTGCTGATAGACGGCGATGAATCCGAGCACGATCACCGCCTTGATCGGCGAATCGAGGAATGTCAACAAGACCGGAAGGATGCCGGCGATGTAGGTGCCGACAACGGGCAGGAACTGACTGACGAGACCTACCCAGAGCGCCAACGGAATTGGTGCCTGAATGTTGGCGGCCTCGAACACGATCCAGTGGAACAACGCCGAGATCAGCGCTAGGAGCGCACGAGAGTAGAGGTACCCGCCGGTCTTGTTGACGGCGAGTTCCCAAACGTCGAGCACCTTGCGTTGCCGTTGTGGAGGCAGCCTGCTGCAGATGATCCGCCGTAGCCGCGGCCCATCTGCAACCAGGTAATAGGTAAACAGCAGAACTGATAGCGCCTGCAGAAATGCGCTCAGGGCGACGAGTGAGAGCTGCACCGCATTGTCTTGCTGACTGTTGATGAACTCCTGAACAGGGCCGTTCTCGTCATTGAAGTAGTCGACCACCTCCTGTGGGTCGAGCTCACTTCCGAATGTGTCGTTGACGGCGTCGACCGTGTCACGGATATAGATCTCTGAGTTTTCGAGCAGATCGGATATCTGCGAACCGACCAATGTTCCAATCGCCCCAACGAAGACGCCAGCGGCCAGCAGCACCGCTAACAGGATCAGGGCCGTCGCCCGCCCGCGCCGCCAGCCACGTCGGCCGAGTCGGTTGACACCTGGTTCGATCGCCAGCGCCAGGAACAACGCGATCAGCAGTAGCAGCGTCAGCGAGCTGACCCGCTCCCACAACCCACGAACAATGCCAACAGCCAGGAACCCGGCCCAGAAGATCACGATTGCACGGATCACCCATGACGGGACTCGTCGATCGTTGTCATCGATGCTGTCGATGTTGTCGATGTTGTCGATCTCCGGGAATTCGTCAGCCACGCTGCGAGCGTAGTGACGGAGCGCGATCAGCTCAGGGACACCGTTGATGACACCACAGACAACGCTCGACTGAGGTCGCCGCGACCAGCGATCTCGATCCGTTCGAGCTCCAGCCAGCCAGCCATCAGCTGCAGTTCCCCATACAACTCATGGGCCACATCCAACTCAGGAATCCCCGGCTCTCCCCAGGCACTCTGTACCAGCAACGTGCGGTTGGCGCGATCAGCCTTGAGGTCGACCCGGCCAACCAACTCGTCGCCAAGTAGGAATGGCAGCACGTAGTAACCGAATTGACGCTTGGGTTGCGGGACGTAGATCTCGATCCGGTAGCGGAACCCAAAGATCCGTTCGACGCGTTCGCGGTTCCACACGACCGGGTCGAATGGGCTCAGCAACGCCCGGGCGGCAATCCGACGCGGCATCGCTGCGTCGGGGTGGAGGTAGGCCTGTTTCTGCCACCCAACGACCTCGACCGGTAGTAGTCGACCCTCCTCAACCAGCTCGTCGAACAACGGCCGACACACCATCGGTTTTTGCCGGTGGTAGTCACACAGGTCGGTGAGTGTTCCTACGCCGTGGTATTTGGCGGCGAGCACCAACAACTCTTTGCGGGCTTCGATCTCTGGCATCGACGGCCGCCCCAAGATCTCGGCTGGGATCATCCGTTCGGGGATGTCATATAACCTGGCGAAGTCTTTCGGGCGACGGCGGGCAGTCAAGCGACCCGAGTAGAACAGCGCTTCAAGGGCAACCTTGCCGTCGTCGTAGTCCCACCACGTCCCCTTCTTGCCGACCCGCTGCTTGAGGTCACCAGCCACAACCGGGCCATTCGTCGCCACATGCTCGAAGACCGACTCAAGGAAGTCGGGGCGGCTGTCCATCACGTGGCGGAATGCGGTCCAACGATGCGGCTCACGCATCGACCAGCGGTACAGGTGATGATGCTCGGTCGGTATGTGCGATGCCTCGTGAACCCAGTACTCGAATAGTTCCCCGGCGGCTGTCGCGTCAGCGATCAACGAACGTGGATGCGGCCCGAGCCGGGCAAACAGTGGCAACTCCTGGCTGCGCACCAAGACGTTGACCGAATCGATCTGGATCAGGCCGATCCGATCGAGCACACGCCTAAGGTGGCGGCGGTCGATCCGTCCGGTGGGACGTGGGTCGGCGAAACCCTGAGCGGCAAGCGCGACCCGGCGCGCCTGCGCTGCCGAGAGCCGCTGGCGAGCCATGACCGGCTGCGTCAGTCGGTGACGGTGATCGTGACCGCGTTGATCATCACGTCGTCGACCGGGCGGTCGCCTGCACCGGTCTTTACGCGCTGCATGTTGTCGAGCACGTCGAGGCCCTTGACGATCTTGCCGAAGAGGGCGTACGCCGGCGGCAACGCTGCACCGTTGGGGCCAGAGATCAGGAAGAACTGGCTGCCGTTGGTATTCGGGCCGGCGTTGGCCATCGCAACCGAACCGACCTCGTACTGACCTGGGCGGGGAAGTTCGTCAGCGAAGCGGTAGCCGGGGCCGCCGCGGCCGGTACCGGTCGGGTCACCGCCTTGGCATACGAAGCCGTTGATGATCCGGTGGAACACGATCCCGTCGAAGTAGTGGTGGAGTGCCAAGAACACGAAACTGTTGACGGTCGTCGGCGACTTGATCGGGTCGAGAGCGATCACCATGTCACCCATCGAGGTGCTCATCGTTGCCGTGTAACGCTTGGCGGGGTCGATGCCCATTTCAGGGGCGGAGGAAAAGTCCTGCTGTTTGGGCGCGGAACCGTCAAAGGGCGGAAACAAAGTAGCCATGCTCGTCACGCTACCGGCCGTATTGATCATGGCTGCCACACCCCTTCGTCATAATCACGGTCATGGCCAAAATCAAGAGCGAGCACGTGTGCACCGACTGCGGAAGCTCACATCCGAAGTGGGCCGGCCAGTGCGGCGGTTGTGGGCAATGGAACACGCTCGTCGAGGAGATCACGGCCTCCGACGGGTCGGCCGCAGTCCGAGCGGTTCCTGAGCGTCTCTCGGCACCACGCCGGATCGGCGAGATCGACCCGCACGTCGGCCGACCTCAGTCGACGAACATCGAAGAACTCGACCAGGTGCTTGGCGGCGGCCTCGTACCCGGTTCGGTCACGCTACTGGCCGGCGAACCCGGCGTCGGCAAGAGCACCCTGTTGTTGCAGTTGCTGGCCGCATGGCCCGGAACTGCGCTGTACGTGAGCGCCGAGGAAAGCGCCCAGCAGGTGCGACTGCGCGCCGAACGGCTGCGAGCGATTCGTCCCGATCTCTGGCTGCTGGCTGAAACAACGCTCCCCCACATGGTGGCGGCGATCGATGAGGTCAAGCCGTCGCTGGTCGTGGTCGACAGTATCCAAACCGTGTCAGACCCCGCACTCGGGTCGGCACCAGGTTCCGTCGGCCAGGTCAGGGCCTGCGCCCATCGGTTGGTGACCGAAGCGAAACGCCGCAACGTGCCAGTCGTGCTGGTCGGCCACGTGACGAAAGACGGGGGAATCGCCGGTCCCCGAGTGTTGGAACACATCGTCGACACGGTCCTGTCGTTCGACGGCGAACGTCACCACTTGCTCCGGTTGCTGCGGGCCACCAAGCATCGGTTCGGACCGACTGATCAACTTGGTTTGTTCGAAATGGCGGAACATGGTCTC
>JANOTN010000001.1:0-12143 GCA_031416375.1 Ilumatobacteraceae bacterium | reverse complement strand
AATCGCCGACGCGGTGATGGTGAAGGCGTGGCCCTGCCCACCGCACGTGAACCCGTTCGGGGTCAGCCCGTTGCGTGTACCACCGTGGCTCTGCATGATGATCACCTTGTCGTACCCGGCCAACTGCCCGGATTCGACCTTGATGGAAAAGAAGCACGTGCCGCGAGTGAACACCACCACATCAGCGCCCGTGCTGGCCTTGCTCGGGACTTCAGCTCGATCGGAAACACCGTTGCCGTTGACGTCCTCGACACAACCCGAACCGCCCCAGACGGTCGAGCCGGTGAACGGAACGGTGTTGCTGATCGGGACGGTCCAGCCGAACTGGCCACCGCCGTAAAAGCCGGCGTTCGGTCCGTTGGTGATCTCGAACTTCAGCCGGGAAGGGGAGAAGTCCTCATCGGTGCCGATGATGAACTTGTTGTTGTGGCTCCACTCGCCCTGGTGAGCGTTGCCCTCGGGCGGGTCGAAGCCGAGCAGAGGATCGGGCACTGGGTAGTCGGAGTCGTCGATGAACAGCGGGTTGGCCGGGTCGGTCATGTCGAGCACGATCCATCCGGCGTCCCAGTACGACAGCAGTGCCAGGTAGCGGTTGTTGACCTTCTTGACCACCATGTCGTGGAGGAACACCGACTCGCCGTTGGCCAGCGGGGCATGTGCCTCGGGCCAGTTGAGGATCGACTTCTCGGCGATCTGAACCGGGTTGCTCGGATCTGTGATCTCCATGATGTCGACGTCGGTGACCTCCTCGTTGTCGACGATGATCGCGAACGCCCGCTTGCCGTCCTGCCACGCGAACACGCTGTGGATCTGACGGGCACGCACCAGGGCTCCGTTGTTGGTGTCGCCCTTACCGATCGCCAGTGGAACGATGGCGGTCGGGTCGGTCACGTCGTAGAGCGACATGCCGCCGACCCGAGCCGGGTTGGTGCCGCAGTTCTCATTGTTGGTGACGAGCACGTCGCCTTTGAACTTGGGGGTGTTCAGCTTGATGACGTGCATTCCCTCACCCGGGTACGAGTCCGGGGGAAATGCCGTGAAGCCCACCTCGGTCGGATTCGCCGGATCGGAGATGTCGACGGTGTAGAAGCCGCCCGCGCCGCACGGTGAGGTGTTGAGCCGCCGAGCCGATAGGTAGGCGTAGTTGCCGAACGCAGCCACATCGGCGATGTGCCCCGGCTTGTCGACGCCCACCGCTCCACTCAGGTCGACCCGGCCGACGAGTTCGACGTTCTCGCTTGAACCCGCCAGGTGGCCACCTGGAGCACCGTGCTGTTCGCCATGGTCGTCGATCTCGACCTCGATCGGGGTGTCGATGATTCCATCGCCGACTCGATGACCATCGCCATCGGGCCCTAACCCACCGTAGGAATAAGCCGACGCTGTCCCGACCACTAATGTGACGACGAGCGAGGCAACCGGCAACGCAAACCGTGACCTGTACATGGGAATCCCTTTCGAACGCTGACTGCATTGTCGGCGGTGAGGGGTCGGCAGCCAGCCTTTACACGGGAGACCCCTGTGCTGTTCCTACTTGATCACTAGTCTAACCTGCTACGTTCCTCCAGCGCAAGAGCCAACAGGGCTACCATCGGCACCCGTCTTGCGCCGTCACCCGGCTGATTTTAGTGTCTGACGCGGTGGCGGTCGGACATCAAGCCAGTCGACGGTGCGCCCGCGTTCTTCAATTCTGCCACACCCAACATCGACTGAATACATCGACTGAATACAAGGTGGCGCTGGGCGACGTGATTGAGAAACGTTTAACGCCAGAATGGTCCGCAGCAGCCACGCAGTGGTCCGCAAGGCAATTTGAACGCATACAGGGGGCAGGCGGCGCACCCAGTCCGTCTGACTGAGCTAGCGATTCCAGAGGATCATGTCCACGGCGATAACCGCCGCGACCGCCAGCGATCGGAGTGGATCCTCCAGGCGACGATTGATGTGGACGGTGTAGTCGTTGGCGTGCGAGTGGTCACCTGAGCTCCCGCTGGTCATGTCGATGCGGGCGAGCTCGGCCGCCTGACCCTCGACGACAACAAAGTTCTTATTGCGCCACGTCTCGGCCGAAATCGCTCCGACTCCGGCGCCTGCGACCTCGAGGGTGAATCGGGACTTGCCTAGGAGCTTCTCCAGGCGGATCCGGCCAACCTCAACTGCGTTCGGTAGTTCGACGACAAGCGAGCTCTTGAAGGCCTGGATGTGGGTAAGCCGGAGGACCACCACTCCGGAATGCTCGCTCAGCTCGAACGAAGTTCTGGCATTGTCGGAGCGACGCGGCCGCAACACCTTATCGAGGTTGTCGCGGCCGACCTGCACCGCCGATCCTAGGAGAGTGCCTTGCTGGTCGAGAACGTCATAGCCCACGCGGCGTTCGAAGAGCATGGGCCTGCGCTTCACTACGAGGTCCGTTTGGTCGAGCAGGTTCGTCATTCGTCCGACGATAGCCACGACGGCTGGGTCACGTTTTCCGCCGTTTCCCGCCTTCGATACCGCGACGATCGACTACCCCGAGCGCGACGGCCACGAACCCACTCATTTCGTGTCGAGTTTGTGCCTGGTGTGTCCCTGGGGCCACCAACATTCTTCGCAGGACGAATTGGTCTTCGGCGCTTGATTGGGGGCGTTCGACGCTGAGGTCGCCGCTCCAATGATCTGCATTTTCGGCTGGCGTGTTACGTCGTCCCGCTCTACGCCGTGCTACGCGGGCGGGTCGACTGGCTGAGGCGAAGGTCCGGCGCGTTCCAGCCGCCGGCGCTTCATTGCCGCGTCGGCTTCGGGCGAGCCATCGTGGAACGAGCCGAACCACTTGTCGAGCGGCAGCGCACCGTCGGCGTAGTTGACCTCGAAGTACTTGTGGTGCAGGTAGTGGGCGAAGCCGTTGGTCGCCACCGACCCTTGGCCCAGTTCGACCCGGTCGAATCCGGAGTGTCCTGGTACTGGCGCCATGGCGAGATGGAACAGCGTGTACATGGCATGTATCGGATGCGACGGCACCACCCAGTGCAGTAGGACCGCGCTGAAGTACAGCACATGCTCGCCGGGATGCATCGACAGCCCTGACCACGGGCCTGGGTTGGTGTTGCGGTGGTGGAGGCTGTGAATCGCCTTGTACAGCGGCGGCCAGTGGATCAGCCGGTGGATTACATAGAAATGTATTTCTCGATAGAGCGGGGTTAGCACCATCAACGCCACGAACCAGAGGCGATGGTCGGAAAAGTCAAGCCAAGGGATGCGTCCGCTAGCGAATAACCAGAGCGTCACCACCTCCCACGTGGTCCAGATCGGAAGGCCGGAGGCAAGGGTCCAGAACACGTTCTCCTTTGTCTGGCTCCCGAAGGTGAATCGGCGGCTCTGCGCCGCCGGCCACTTGGCGTTGTACTTGAAGCGCGTGTCCTGGCAGCGGCGCACATACAGCCGAAGGTGAAACACCCCGTACCACGTAACCAACACGACAGCGTTGCGAACGAGCACTACAGCGATCCATCCGACGCCGAACGACGACATCGTCTGGCGCGAGGGCGTGACCACCAACCACGCCGCAATCGCCACCAGCGCGTACAGCAGGTTGAACGGCAACACGTACCCCGGGTAACCGAACAGCCAGCGCATCAGAGCGGTCGGTCGCGGCGGCCACACCATCAGCGGGGCGTACTCAACGCGGCGGCTCGGCAACCACTCACCTTTCTGATTGCGGGCGCCGTACATGGTGTCGTCCATCGTTTGATCTCCAGCGTGAGGGGTGGACCTGGCACCGCAAGCCGTCCGGCTTCATGCAGATCATGCAGATCATGCATCATGCAAAATCGCAAATTGAAACCCTGTGATCGAAACCGAGCCGGACGAACTGCTAACGCTGTATTGCGCCGGGGAAGGGGGCTTCAACGACCCGTGCCAGCCGAGCTCCATCGGGTGCCTCCACGACGACCTCCGTGCCGATCGCGGTGTGCTCGATCGCGACCATGCCGAGTGAGACGTTCGATGCGAGCCGCGGTGACCACACGGACCTCGTAGTGATGCTGCCGACGGGCCGACCGTCGACGGTGATCGTCCAGGGGTCGCGTTGGGCGGGGACTGCCGCTCCGTCGATCAGGAATCCGCAGATCCGTCGTGTAACGCCTGCAGCGGCCTGGCGGCGGAGGGCCTCGCGTCGATCGGTGCGTCGAGCGAGCAGTAGCGCTCGAGGCCTGCCTCCAGCGCCGTGTCGGCGCGCGTGACGTCGGTGCCGTAGGTCAGCAGCCCGGCCTCGATCCGTTCGATCAGATTCGGGCACCCCGGTCCGATGTCGTACTGCTCGCCGGCTGCCATCAGCGCGTCGTAGAGCTCGCCGCCGAGCGCGGCATCGTCGACGTAGATCTCGAAACCGCCCTGCGCGCTCCAGCCACTGCGGGCGACGAGCAGCTGATGGCCGCCGAAGGCGAGCGGCGCGAACCGGAAGAACTTGATCTCGCGGACGGCCTCGCCGAACACGCTCGCCACGACTTCCTCGGCATGGCGACCCTGCACGGCCAGCGGCCCGACGTCTGGCTCGTGCACCGTGACGTCGAGCCCGAACCCGTGGGCCAGGCCTCCAGCCCACAGCACCACGTCGGAGTCGGACACCGAGAACCAGAAGCGATCGTCGGCAAGACGCAACACGACCGGGTCGTTGATCATCCGGCCGTGGTCGTCGACCACCGGCGCGTATCCACAGCGGCCGACAGCGAACGAACGCAGATCGCGCACGGTCAACAGCTGCGCCAGCCTGGCGGCGTCGGGGCCGACCAGCTCGACCTGGCGTTCGCAGTACACATCCCAAACCTGGGGATGGCTTCGGAGGCAGCCTCTGGGGCTTCGCCATCTACCGAGCCAGCCACGACGACTACGAAGACTCGTTCCTACCAAGCGGAACTCCCATCGGCACAGCCGAACAAGCCCTCGACTGCGCCTGCGGCCTCTACCTCAACGACCCCTCCGCATGGACGCCCGATACACCGACGAACTAACGCGCGGCACCACTAGCACCAGCCCGGGACAGCACAGGTGGTCGTGCGTTTCGGCAGGTCAACTCGCCCAAGTGTTAGTTTCGCGGCTCGTGCGAGACATCGGCGTGCAAGGCGAAGTGGTTGTGACATGGCCCGTGTATGACATCGATGGACGGACCACCGGACAGCTCCTGCGCGAAGCTGGTCTCACGATTCGGTTGGAGCCCAAGACCGGCTCGCGTTCGAAGGCCGAACTGATCGCGTTGCTCGGCGACGCGGTGGCAGTGATCGCCAGCACCGATCCGTTCGATGCCGACGTGTTTGCCGCCTGCCCGCGCCTGAGGGTGATCGCCCGCACCGGTGTGGGTGTCGACACGATCGACATTCCGGCGGCGACCCGGGCAGGAGTCGTGATCGCGACGACACCGGGCATGAATGAGGAGACCGTCGCCGATCACACGTTGGCGATGATGCTCGCCCTGGTACGTCGCCTGCCAGAGCACGATCGGTCGATGCGCGATCGACGCTGGGACCGGGGCGGAATGCTGACCCCTGGCGACCTGTATGGGGCGACTGTGGGTGTGATCGGGGCGGGACGGATCGGTCGTGGCGTGATCCGGCGGGTGAGAGCGTTCGGATCGAGAGTGCTGGTTTGCGACCCGCTGTTGACGACACCCGAGGAAGGAACTGAGCTGGCGGGCCTCGACCGTCTGCTTGCGGAGTCCGATGTGGTCTCGTTGCACGTGCCGCTGATCGAGCAGACACGGAATCTGATTGGGGTCGAGCAGTTGGCCCTGATGAAGCCGTCGGCGATCTTGATCAATGCCTCGCGCGGGCACATCGTCGACGAAGCCGCGTTGGCCGATGCCTTACGTCACGGGCGGCTGGCGGCGGCCGGGATCGATGCCTTTACCGACGAGCCCCCGTTCGACTCCGAGTTGCTCGAATTGCCGAACGTGCTGCTGACCCCGCATGTCGGTGGATTCAGCCATCGGGCGATCGTTGCGATGACGGAGATGGCGACCCAGTCAGTGGTCGCGGTCATGCGCGGTCAAGCACCGTCGGGAGTCATCAACCTGGAGGCGCTATGACCGAGCAGCACACACTCGCCATCGGTCTGATCGGTAGTGGCTACATGGGCAGGGCTCACGCGATTGCATTCCGCTCGGCGTCCGCTGTTTTCGATCTGCCGATTCAACCGAGGCTTTCCATGCTCGCCGATGTCGATGGGCCGACGGCACAGCGGGCGGCCGAGCAACTCGGTTTCGAACGGTCGACCGGTGACTGGCACCAGCTCGTTGGCGACCCTGACATCGATTTGGTCGACATCACCACGCCAAATCGGCTGCATGTCGAAATCGCGATGGCGGCAATCGGGGCGGGTAAGCATCTCTACTGTGAAAAGCCGTTGGCGCCGACCGCTGCCGAGGCCGGCCGGCCGACTGATGCGGGCTGCCGAGGCAGCTGGTGTGAAGACGATGGTCGGCTTCAGCTATCTGAAGAACCCGATCACCGTCTTGGCCAAGGAGATCGTCGACAGCGGCGAGATTGGCGAGGTTTTCAGTTTTCGGGGCAACCACTTCGAGGATTACATGCTCGATCCGAACACCCTGGTGAGCGCGTGGCGACTCGATGCGCGATCCGGCGACGGAGTCGTCGCCGACCTCGGAAGTCATGTCGTTTCGTTGGCTCGTTATCTGATTGGCCCGATCGAATCGGTGTCGGCCGACCGCTCCACCGTGTTCGGCGAACGACGCGATCGAGCGGGCAATCAGATCAAGATCGACGTTGCAGATGAGGTCTATTCCCTGTTGCGGTTCGAGAATGGGGCGCGTGGAACCCTGGCAGCGAGCTGGATCGCAACAGGGCGCAAGATGGGGTTGGGCTTCGAGGTGCGTGGAACCAAGGGAGCACTGGTCGTTGACTTCGAGCGCTTGAACGAGCTCGAGCTGTACACGGCTGACCAGTCGATCGGGCGAGAAGGTTTCACCCGGGTCTTGGCCGGACCTGCACATCGCGACTTCGCCCGCTTCGTACCGGCTCCCGGCCATCAACTGGGGTTCAACGACCTGAAGGCGATCGAGGTGCGCGATCTGATCGCCGGAATTGCTGCTGTCGACGGTGCTCCGTGGCCAGACTTCCGTGAGGCGTGGGAAGTCCAACGCGTGATCGACGCACTCATCGAATCCGATCGGAGCAGGGCCTGGGCCTCGGTGGCCGAGATCGATGCTGACGTCGAGGCGGGGTCATGACCTGGTCCGCCTCAGCCGGCGAAAATCGGCTCGGGCAGGCCGCGGACACCAGGTGATAGGGCGAGCAGCGCGCCTGCCAGGGGCTGCCCGGGAGCGGACGGCACGGATCCGCCGGTGCTGATCGACGTGACGTACAAGACGTCGAGGTCGGCACCTCCGAAAGCGGGCATCGAGGGCTTTTCGACTGGGAGTTCAATGATCCGGTCGACGTCTCCGTCGGGTGTCGCCCGTAGCAGTGCCCAGCCGTACACGCAGGCGACCCAGTAGCAACCGGTCTCGTCGACACAGGCACCATCGGGTCGACCCGGCAGGTTGGAGAAGTCGAGGAAGGTGCGCTGGTTGCGAGGTGTCCCGGTGGCGATCTCGTAGTCGAATACCCAGACGAGATCGTGCGTCGTGTCGGCCCAGTACATCAGCGACCCGTCAGGGCTGAAGGCCAGCCCATTCGACACGCCGACCCCTCCTCGGACCGCCTCATGGCGCCCATCTGCTTCGACCCGGTGCAGCGTTCCGGCACGTTGCAGGCTGAACGCAGGGTCGTCCATCGAGCCAACCCAGAATCGGCCCGCCGGGTCGGTCCGACCGTCATTGAGCCGCGTCGGTGAGCCACCGACCTCGAGTTGGAGGCGTGGCGCCACGACTCCGCTCGACCAGGTCAGATCGACGAGTTGATGCTCCATAGCAACGATGAGCCGGTCGGGGTCGTCGGTCAAGGCCACTGAGCCAGGTCGCCCAGGGAGCAGACGGCGGTCGCTGCGCTGGGTATCGGGGTCGTAGCGGTGCACGAGCCGAGCGTCGATGTCGATCCAGTACAGGTACCGATCGCTGCTACTCCAGACCGGACACTCACCGAGCAGGGCTCGAATTTCGGTCACAGGGTCGACGGCGATGTCGCTCATTGCTGCTGCTCGCTCGTGATCACCGGAATCTTGATGAACGCCTGGCCGAGTGCCTCTGGGCCCATCGACGCGTATCCGCCATCGACCGCCAGGTCTGTGCCGGTCACGAACGACGCCCGGTCCGACAAGAGGTACAGCACGCCATCGGCGATCTCATCCGGATCGGCCAGCCGTCCGAGCACCTGGAACTCAGCGGCGACCGAATCGGCTCGCTGTCGAGTGCCGTACCGACGCTCGATGTTGCGACTCCAGGTCCATCCCGGCGAGACGGAGTTGACCCTGATCGATTGGCTCGCCAGCAGATGTGCGGCGTTGCGTGTGAGACCGAGCAATGCGGTCTTCGTCACGGGGTAGACGAGACGGTCGGGTTGCGACTGTTTGGCCGAGATCGAAGCAATGATTACAACGGCGCCGCCGCCGCGCCGCGCCATGTGGGGAGCCGCCTTCTCGATCAGCATGGCTGCTCCGATCACGTTGACGTCCAAGGCCCGACGCCACTGCTCGCGTGTCGAGTCCAGCTGCCCATCGTCGAAAACCGCCGCCGCCGAAACGACGAGATCGACACCGCCGAACTCGGTGACTGCGGTGTCGACGAGTCGCTCGAGGTCAGCGTCGATCGTCACGTCAGTTCGAACGAACCGAACGGACTCACCGAGTGATTGGGCGATCTCGCTGCAGATCTCCTCGTTGACATCGGCGAGCACTACGCGGGCACCCGCCTCGACGAGTTGTGTGATAACCGCCGTCGCAAGGAACGATGAAGCGCCGGTGACGAGAGCGACCTTGCCAGCAAATTCTGTGCTCGAACGTGTGGTTCTCATACTCCCGGCCTTTGGTGCTTCGACTCGGCTTCCCACGCCCCGCGAGCAAGTCGAACCTCGACGCGCTCACTGACCTCCGGTACACCGACCTCCCACCAGGTTCCGCCGCCGACCCATTCGTACTGGGCGACGTCGATCACAATCACATAGCTCCGGTCAGCCGCCTTAGCGCGAGCGAAGGCATCGGGCAATTCATCGAGCGAGTCAATGTGTTCGGCGATCGCCCCGAGCGCCTCGGCGTGCTGGCGGAAGTCGACCTGGCGGTAGTCGTGATGGCGGGTGGTGCGCAACAGGTTGTTGAACTCGACGCCACCCTGGCCCACCTGCAGCCGGTTGATCACGGCGAAGCCGCCGTTGTCGCATACCAGGAAGATCACCTTGTGCCCGGTCATCACGGTGGAGTAAATATCGCTGTTCATCATCAAGTACGAGCCGTCACCGACCCATGCCAACACGTCGGTGTCAGGTCGGGCCATCTTGGCCCCGAGCGCGCCGGCGATTTCGTACCCCATGCACGAGTACCCGAATTCGGCATCGAAGGTACCGACCTGCTTGCTGCGCCATCCGGCCACCAGTTCGCCGGGAAGTCCGCCGGCCGCTGAGAGTTGGTAGTCGCTGTCATCGCAGATCTCGCCGATCATCTGGATCACTTGCGCATAGGACGGATTCCCCTCGGCGTTGCGACGAGTAGCGTTGAACGTGTCGAGGTGGTTGTTCCAAGCCGCCATCTGCTGCTGGCCGAACGCCAACCACTCGGTCGACGCGGCGTAGTCGCCGAGTGCCGCGTCGAGTTGTTCGAGCGCCAGCAAAGCATCGCCGATCACCCCCGTCGAGTGCTGCTTGGTGGCGTCCCATCGGGCGGTGTTGATCGAGATGAAGCGCACTCCGGGGTTCTTGAACAGCGCCCAAGATCCAGTCGTGAAATCTTGCAGTCGGGTGCCCACGGCGAGCACGACGTCAGCATCTTCGGCCATCGTGTTGGCCGAATCGACACCGCTCACACCGATCGCGCCGACGTTGTTGGGATGGGCGTGAACGAGCACGGACTTGCCTGCCACGGTCTCGGCCACAGGAATCCCACGCCGCTCGGCAAAGTCGGTGAGCGCGTCGACCGCCCCGGAATAGAAGACCCCACCGCCGGCAATGATCAGCGGCTTCTTGGCGCTGCGGAGGGCAGTGGCTGCGGCGTCGATGTCGCGACTGTCGGGGCCAGGCCGTCGGATGTAGTGCACCCGCTTGGCGAAGAACACAGTGGGGAAGTCGTACGCCTCGGCCTGCACATCTTGTGGCAAGGCGAAGAAGGCAGGGCCGCAGTCAGCCGGGTCGAGCATGACCGCCAACGCTTGGGGGAGCGACCGAATGATCTGCTGCGGCTTCGTGATCCGGTCCCAGTACCGAGTGACCGGTTTGAACGTGTCAGCAACCGTCACGGATGGGTCGTGGAACTGCTCGATCTGTTGGAGCACCGGGTCGACGAGGCGGTGCTGAAACGTGTCGCCGCACAGGAATAGCACAGGAAGTCGATTGGTGTGGGCGGCCGCAGCAGCGGTCACCATGTTGGTGCACCCGGGGCCGACCGAGCTCGTCGCCACCATGATCTGACGGCGACGCTTGGCCTTCGCAAAGGCGACCGCAGAAAGCGCCATCGCCTGCTCGTTGTGGCCCCGCCATGTCGGGAGCACATCCTGGACCTGCTCGAGCGCCTCAGCGAGGCAGGTCACATTGCCGTGTCCGAAGATCCCGAACACTCCTGCGAAAATCGGAACCTCGGTACCGTCGATCACGGTGTGTTGATTGATCAGCCATCTCACGATGGCCTGGCCGGTGGTCAGTCGGATCGTCTCCATGTTTCGCCCCCTCGAGGTGTTCGGATGCCCTGGTCGCAGGCGAAATCGATGGTCGGGCGCGCCTCGGTCGATCGATCTCGAGCGATTAGATTATGCACTGGAAGTAGCTGAGTCGAACTGGGGGTCGGGCGTGTCTGATCTGATGCAACGCATCGCTGGCGGGCCGATCACGTGGGGCGTCGACGGTTCGCCCGGATGGGGTCACCTGATGCAGCCCGAGCGGGTCCTGAGTGAAATGGCAGAGACCGGTTTGCGTGCCACCGAGCTCGGGCCCGATGGCTTCTTGCCGACCGACCCTGACGAGTTGGTCGACTATGTGAAAGGTTTCGGTCTGTCCGTGGTGGCAGGTTTCGTGCCTGCCGTCCTGTATCGGGACCGCAAGATCGACGACCAACTCGCGTACGTGGATCGAGCCACTCAACAACTCGCCCGCTCGGGATCCAAGGTCGTCGTCGTCGGGCCCGCCTCGCACTATGCCGGGTATGACACCGAGATCGAGATGTCGGATGAGGAGTGGGGCGTGTTCGTGGCCAACCTCGCTCGTCTGATCGACACCGTTGGCGACTACGGCTTGAGCACAGCGATTCATCCGCACTGGGGCATGGCGATCTCCCGACAGCAACACGTTGAGCGGATGCTGGAATCCTGCGAGGCGGGCCTTTGCCTCGATACCGGCCACCTGTACCTCGGTGGGTGTGATCCGCTCGACATCGCCAAATTGGCGAGCGCCAGGATCGATCATGTTCACCTCAAAGATGTCGACGATCGGCTTGCCGAGCAGGTGCGCAGTGGCGAACTCCCGTTCCGCCAAGCCGTGATCGATGGGATGTTCAAACCGCTCGGTGCTGGTGGGGTCGACATCAGCGGTGTTGTTCGTCATCTCGAGGCCAGCAATTACCGAGGTTGGTACGTGCTCGAGCAGGACTGCGCGCTCAATCATGAGCCCGCTCCGGGCGAAGGGCCTCGTTCCGACGCAGCCGAGAGCGTCGCCTACCTCGAGCGCATCGCCGCAACGTTGTAACGGCGCCTTGCGACCCTGCTGTTTTGATGCTCGATCTCGAGCTCAGATCTGAACTCTGACAGCCCGCGGTGGGCGCAGCTGATGCGCGCCGTTTCAGCACTGCGCGTCATTGGTGTTGCTCAACAGTTGGGCGCGGGCGTGGCTGACGCGAGTTGTTTTGTATCGCCGGACGCGCTCGTCCCTGATGCACCCTGGAGGTTCCAGTCATGAAATTCGCCCGTGTGCGCCACCGTGCGGCGGTGCATCTCGCCCGAATCGAGGACGGACATGCTGTCCTTCTCGAGGCGGAGTCTGATGCGCCGCGGGCCGATGTGATGATCGACGCCATCGCAACTGGGG